>NZ_BAAIYG010000207.1:0-500 GCF_057543335.1 Brevibacillus sp. YAE8 | reverse complement strand
AGCTTAAGCGAATGCCTTCATTAAAATTTGCGCCCATATTAATGAGAAATTCAAGTACAATAAACAAAATTCCTTTTATATGTTTTTTGTTTAGTAATTGTCCAAAGCCTGGCAACGCAATGCTCCATAAAAGAGCTTCTAGTCTAGTCACGTTCTATCCCAACATTTTGGCGTATAAAAGAACTCCACAGCATGATATCAGTAGAAATTTTGTCCATAGTTATCAACCTCACAATAATTTACTTATAGTTTTTGTAAATGTAAAATTTTTATACTACATCTCCTTTAATATTTGTAACTTATTGTAAATTGATAAATGTTTTAGCTATTCAACCAGACATTTTCGTTTATAATTTTCTGTTTATTAAAACAAAAGCGTGCGATATACTAGTTTTATACGTACGAAAGGATGGGAAAGCTGACATGGAAACAAGTTTTTTTTCAATTTTAATACTAGGATTTTTTTTAGGAATCAAGCATGCTCTAGAACCAGATCACAT
>NZ_BAAIYG010000206.1:0-500 GCF_057543335.1 Brevibacillus sp. YAE8 | reverse complement strand
ATGACGACGTTTGAACGATATTTTATCAGTGATAAAGCAACGCATAAAGAGAAGAAAAATCCATACTACTATTTACGGGAAAATGAGGAAGTCTGCCAAAACATCCTCGCAGAATTTAATCTGAATCCTGATCATGGTCATATTATTAATGGTCATACGCCTGTCAAAGAAATCGAAGGAGAAAACCCGGTCAAAGCAAATGGAAAGATGTTTGTTATTGACGGCGGTTTTTCAAAAGCGTATCAATCCACAACAGGTATCGCTGGATATACATTATTATATAATTCTTACGGCATGCAGCTAGTTGCTCACAAACACTTTAATTCAAAAGAAGATATTTTATTAGAAGGAACGGACGTCTTATCCGTAAAGCGATTGGTCGATAAAGAACTAGAAAGAAAAATGGTTTTAGAAACAAATGTCGGAGAAGAATTGTTAAAAGAAATTTCGATTTTAAAAGATTTAAGAAAATATCGCTATAGTTAAAGATAAAAAAAGAG
>NZ_BAAIYG010000205.1:0-501 GCF_057543335.1 Brevibacillus sp. YAE8 | reverse complement strand
TAATAAATTAAAATGTACTTGACTACATATAAAAATATGTATCAGTACAATTACAAAATACAAAGTTTTAAAAGGAATCTTATATAATGTGATTATAAATTACTTTACATGATAACTACAAATAAAACCTAACCGTGGAAAATATATTTGGGGGGACAATATGGATACATATATAAAATTTGAAGACCTAATTGATGCAGATCTCACCGTAGAAGCAATTTATGAAGGGGGACCGAAGGATAATGTTTCGGCTGACCCTATTAGTAAATTACTAAAATGCGAAAACATGGGGGGGTTTAGAATATCAGGATCAAAAAAAGATCATCGTTATAGATTGTGTGGAATATATACTGACCTAGTAAATCCTGATTGGCCAGACATAATTGAAAAAGAGACAGGAAAGTTCATCTATTTTGGTGACAATAGAGATCATGGGAAAAATCTACATGAGACTCCAAAGGGAGGAAATCAACTATTAAAGTATGTTTTTGAACAGCTACA
>NZ_BAAIYG010000204.1:0-502 GCF_057543335.1 Brevibacillus sp. YAE8 | reverse complement strand
TCTAACTCAGCTATTCCTCTTCTAAATTTCTGAATAGCAAGCTGAATCATGACATACATATATTGGGGAACACCAGCTTCCTTCAATTTTTCTTTATAACATTTTATTTCTATATCGGCAATTTTATCCTCATTTTCAAATACTTTTAATAAATCAATTGAGGATTGATTAAATTTTCTTTTCAAGTATAAATAAGCAAGTGTTCGCTTATTTTTCACAATATCGCTTTTTGAATTATAGAAAAGACCTCTATAATCATTTTCGATCTGTAAAGCAATGCCCAATTGGAGTGCATAAGATTCAACAGTAGGATTAAATTTACCTGTAGCGAGCATGGTTCCCAAAACACATGAAAGAGCTGTCAATGAACCAGATTTGCGCTTGATCATATCAAGGCATTCGTTTTCCGTAACCGGCTTATCACTAAGATCATCATGTTGCCCTTGTGAAGATTGCAATATGTATTCCATCATTTTATTAAAAAAGCAAGAATCGTTCGACA
>NZ_BAAIYG010000203.1:0-502 GCF_057543335.1 Brevibacillus sp. YAE8 | reverse complement strand
AAATCCTTAGTGAATCAGGATTAAACATTACATCTGCGGAATCAATGGCTGACGGCGCGCAGAAAATCGTATCCTTAGTTTAAGAAAGAATGAAAGGCAGGGGACCAAATAATGAGTGTTTTCATTAATAAAGATACAAGAGTTATTGTGCAAGGGATTACAGGTTCTACCGCTTTATTTCATACGAAGCAGATGCTCGAATACGGCACAAATATCGTTGGCGGTGTAACACCTGGAAAAGGCGGAACAGAAGTGGAAGGTGTTCCTGTATTTAATACAGTGGCTGAAGCAGTTCAAACGACCGGCGCTAACGCGTCTGTTATATATGTGCCCGCACCGTTTGCAGCTGATGCGATTATGGAAGCGGTAGATGCGGAGCTTGATCTCGTGATTTGTATCACAGAACATATCCCGGTTTTGGATATGGTGAAGGTCAAACGCTTCATGGAAGGCAAGAAAACGAGACTGATAGGGCCGAACTGTCCTGGTGTCATTACGCCTG
>NZ_BAAIYG010000202.1:0-502 GCF_057543335.1 Brevibacillus sp. YAE8 | reverse complement strand
AATGACAAAAACATGGGCTAAAGAGCTTGGGCGAAAAGGAATTAATGTAAACGCTGTAGCTCCCGGGTTTATTGAGACGGATATGGTGAAGGCGATGCCGGACAAAATCATTGATCAAATGAAATCTACTATTCCTTTACAAAGGTTAGGTCAGCCTTCTGACATTGGTTATGCTTATCTTTATTTAGCCTCTGATGAGTCCAACTATATTAACGGCACAACACTGCATGTAGATGGTGGAATCATGATGTAAACGTAGAAAATAACTCGCTTTTCTAAAACTTTTCAGTGGTCATTTGGCTACTGAAAAGTTTTTTTGTTGCATCCAGCATTTCACATATGTGCAAAGTGGAATTTTGTCTGCAAGTTCAGTAAAATAATAAGGAGAGAGATAGAGAGATTTAGCTGATTATCACTATAAAATTTTGACGACTGCGTCACGTGTTTGCGTGGCGTTTATCCATTTTGCACTTAAACAACTAAAAATATAGAGAAGAAAAAT
>NZ_BAAIYG010000201.1:0-503 GCF_057543335.1 Brevibacillus sp. YAE8 | reverse complement strand
ATTTGTTTGTCGTGCCCCGCATACTGATGTCAATGAGCCATGATGGATTATTGCCGTCTCTTTTTGCGAAAGTGAACCGAAAAAACAGCGAACCTGTCATATCTACATGGCTTGTCGGGGCATTAGGAGCGGTCGTAGCTGGTTTTGTTGATTTAAAACAGCTGGCGGATTTAGCAAATATGCTAGCGATTGTTACGTTTGCTGCCGTTTCATTTTCAATTTTAGCTCTTCGAAAAAGTCAGCCTAACTTAAAGCGCGGTTTCAAAGTACCTTTTGTACCGTTCATTCCAATTCTTGCTATTCTTTGCTGTATCTTTCTTATGTTTAACTTATCAATGGTAACGTGGATGTACTCAATCGGCTGGATGCTGATTGGCATCTTTATTTACGTTGGATACGGGAGAAATAAAAAGAGCGTTTAGCAAAAAAAGACTCTAAGCAAACGAGCTAGAGTCTTTTTTGTGTATATATTTCTTTTGAAAGGGATCTATGAACATAACGTA
>NZ_BAAIYG010000200.1:0-503 GCF_057543335.1 Brevibacillus sp. YAE8 | reverse complement strand
TAGTCATACAATCATGGCAATGCACAGTGTTGCAATCTTTTCCATCCGCCACGCAGTTTAACACGATATCACGGTCTGTGATCATTCCCATTACTCGATTTTCTTGACACACTGGCACAGAGCCACAATTAATATCACGCATTAATTTTGCTGCAGCTGTTACTGGGTCGTGCGGTGCACAAGCTTTCACATCTTTAGTCATAACTTCACGTGCTGTAGTCATTTTTAATTCCTCCTTTTAATTAAACATTCACCTCCGTATTTTCTCCATGCACATGCAGAATATGAGAATCAATAATTTCCTGAAGGCAAAAAATCTTGTAATAAAAGACGAATAAAAGAACGAACGCAGTGTAATAAACACATAAAAAAGAGCCTATTACACAAACTAAAGAGAATATGGTTTAGCTTACATTTTCGTAACGGCAGGAGTTGGGTACATAATGAAAGGAAAGTTAACGCTTTTGGCAGTACTTTTATTGCCTTGGCTGTCTATAATAAAA
>NZ_BAAIYG010000199.1:0-504 GCF_057543335.1 Brevibacillus sp. YAE8 | reverse complement strand
AACTGACTTTACCCGATACTAAACATCCTATTAAAGAAAGCGTTAACAATAAATTGAACCACCAAAGCTTCGGCCGCTTCCACTCATCTTCAACCGCTGCCGCCGGTTCATTGGCATTGGCTGGCTGTTTCAGTTCAATCACACCAAGGCGCTTTCGTTCCGCTTTTCCAAGCACATACGCAACCGCCACCATACAAAGCATCCCGCTTGCAATGACAGGAATCATCGGCCCTGTTAGCTCAGCTGGATCAACCCCCAGCGCACTCGCCGCCCTCGGCGTCGCACCGCCCCATGGAATCGTGTACATGATTCCCATGCCGACTCCCGCGATTCCTGCCAAGATAATTGGCCGGATGCCTAGCAGAAAATAGAGCGGAAGCATGGCGCTTGTCGTAATCATGTACGTTGTCGAGCCATCTCCGTCCAAGGCGACGAGCATTGTAAGAACCGCTGTCCCGACAACAATTTTTAAAGGGTCTCCTTTGACCATGCTTAAAATTTTGC
>NZ_BAAIYG010000198.1:0-504 GCF_057543335.1 Brevibacillus sp. YAE8 | reverse complement strand
GCAAGAGTACCACTGGCCTGGTGATGAACCTGTCGAAGAGCAGCACCAATTACGAGCGGCCATATTCTATTACCAGTTGAATTCTCAGGATGAGGAGGTCAATCGGCTGTTAGATCAATGGGAAGTGAGCCATCCAGAGGAGAATGTAAGGAGTTATATCGGGAAATTGCGAGGGGAAGGACAGGGAGAGAGCTAGCTGTTCAGTTGGTGAATAGAGAAATGTTAATTTTGCACTCTTTTCTATGAAAACTTATACTTATCGTTACAGCTGGCTTGAAGCGAAAATAAAAGAATCAGGAGGGGATCAACCATGTACTCCATTAAAGAAGTTGAAATCAGGAGTGGATTGCCCGCATCTACCCTTCGTTATTATGAAAAAGAGGGCATTCTACCTGATGTCGGTCGGGATGAGGGTGGGAGAAGGGTATATACCGAGAAACAAATGGATTGGATCAGGTTTCTTATGGCTATGAAAGATACGGGAATGACCATTGAAGAAATTAA
>NZ_BAAIYG010000197.1:0-505 GCF_057543335.1 Brevibacillus sp. YAE8 | reverse complement strand
AGAGGAAGAAGCAATTGCATGTCTGCATGACTTTCTTGAAGATGAAAAGTTCGGTGATGCGAGCGCGTCCGTTGTCATTGAAGAATATCTTTCTGGTGAAGAATTTTCTCTGATGGCCTTTGTCAAAGGGGAAAAGGTGTATCCAATGGTGATTGCCCAGGATCACAAGCGTGCGTTTGACGGCGACAAAGGCCCGAATACGGGCGGAATGGGCGCTTACTCTCCAGTTCCGCAAATTTCGGATGAAACGGTCCGCCATGCTGTAGAAACGATCGTGAAGCCGGCCGCAAAAGCAATGGTACAAGAAGGCCGTTCCTTCACTGGCGTTTTGTACGCTGGATTGATGCTTACTGAAAACGGCTCGAAGGTCATTGAATTTAATGCCCGTTTCGGCGATCCGGAAACACAGGTCGTGCTTCCGCGCATGGAATCTGATCTGGTGCAGGTGCTTCTTGATCTTTTAGATGATAAGGAAGTTGACTTAAGATGGAAGGATACCGCGGCA
>NZ_BAAIYG010000196.1:0-505 GCF_057543335.1 Brevibacillus sp. YAE8 | reverse complement strand
CAATCCAATGTATGTAAATAAACGATCGCGTTCAGGAATAATGACTGAAGCAATTTCATTAATTTCTTCTTCTGTATATGTTTTTAATAGCTGTTTATTATAAATGCCGATTTTTGTTAGTTCTTGAATAAGCTGATAAAACGAACCGTACTTCTCTTTTTTATCATAACCTCGGTTGTCCGCTGCTTTTCGATATAGTTCGTTTAAGTAGACGTCTGCCGCCACGTACGTCCAATCTGGTTCTTCCATTGAAATACGCTCTAGGGCTGCCAAAATTAGTACGTTTGCAACCTTTTCGTCCGTCATATTTTCCTTTACTGTAACAGTTTGAATAACCTTTTCCTCATACAAAGAAAAATCAAGTTGCGTAAATTCTTTTTTTAAACGTTCAATATATGCAGTTAATTCATGTAGAATTGTAGGCTTTAATGTATTCACCATAAATATGGCTCCTCTCTTCACTTCAAAATAAAAAATCGCTCACCGTACCTCGGTGAGCGAATAG
>NZ_BAAIYG010000195.1:0-506 GCF_057543335.1 Brevibacillus sp. YAE8 | reverse complement strand
AAGCAGGGCGTTCACAGCCGGAATACCGAAAGCTAAAAGAGAAGTACTCTCTATTTGAAATCACTCATCAGCCGGAGCTTGGGGCATACGTAACACGCCTGCCCGTTGAACAGTACGGAGTGGATGCAGCTATTTTATATAAAGATATAATGTCACCGCTTCCTTCAATTGGAGTGGATGTTGAAATCAAGTCAGGAATTGGTCCTGTCATTTCTAATCCAATTCAATCTTTAAGCGATGTAGAAAAGCTAGGAGAAATTACCCCGGAAGAAGATGTTCCGTATGTATTAGATACGATTAAGCTGTTAACAACAGAACAGTTAAACGTACCTCTAATTGGTTTTGCCGGTGCTCCTTTCACAGTAGCAAGCTATATGATTGAAGGAGGACCTTCAAAAAACTATAATAAAACAAAAGCATTTATGTACACGGAACCTAAAGCATGGTTTGCGCTAATGGATAAGTTAGCAGATATGACGATTACATATGTAAAAGCGCAAATTGAC
>NZ_BAAIYG010000194.1:0-507 GCF_057543335.1 Brevibacillus sp. YAE8 | reverse complement strand
CCAAGTGATGTTTTAAAGCTCACACCTACAGAATCAGGAATGCTGTGAATCGTTCTAAAGAACGATACTTTTGTTGATTCAAATGTAATGACAGATTTTGAGTGAATTTCCCTTAAATCAGTTTTTCGGTTATGTCCGTATTGTTTTAATTTCTCTCTTAACAGTGCAAGCGTCAGTTTTGTTCCGTACACTGGAACGGACAGCTTGTTTAATAAGTAAAAAACGCCGCCGATATTTTCATCGTGCCCGTGCGTTAAAAAGATTGCCTTGACGCGGTCAGCCCGTTCAATCAAATATGATATGTCAGGAATCACTACATCAATACCGAGCATTTCGTTTTCTGGATGCATAAGGCCGGCATCAACGACAAATATGTCTGAGTCAATTTCAATGACATAAAGGTTCTTCCCAATCTCTCCGACACCGCCAAGGGCGATAATTCTAACGTTTTCTGTATTTTTCTTTTTCAAAATCTATATCCTCCTAGTCTCATACCCGTCCATCATC
>NZ_BAAIYG010000193.1:0-508 GCF_057543335.1 Brevibacillus sp. YAE8 | reverse complement strand
CTCTTAGTGTTTTCTGAAGACTTATATCTTTTATCTATTACGTTTGTGCTAACTACTATAAATGCAAGGATGGACCATGGTATAAAGCTACTTTTACTGATAAGTAAATATACGGAAAACACGGCCAATAAGTAAGGAAATAAACGATGCTGAACATATCTTTGACTCATCTACACACATCACCTTTTCTAAAATTGGTATTTGCATTAGACATCTACTCAATAACTGTTCTCATTTGAGTTTGGTTATTCACTTCCAATTCGTTCACTCCCTAAGAATAGTTCAGGTTTGAGTATACCATAAAAGGTAATAAAATCCTTTTAATCTATAATATTGATAATTTTAAAATAATTTCATATGTTTTAGAGACCAATTACAATACAAAAAAGGTAGTGCATGTTGCATTACCTTTTTTTGTACGTTTATTTTTTATATCTATATAACATCGAATTGATCATGATTAAGAAAAAACGGGCATGTGGCATAATCTTAGATTCAACTAACTTCT
>NZ_BAAIYG010000192.1:0-509 GCF_057543335.1 Brevibacillus sp. YAE8 | reverse complement strand
CTTTTTGAAAGCTCATAGAGCGGAGGCACTCCAATGCCTCCCCCTACTAATAAAGCCGTTTGACCTGACTCTATTGCATCTAATGGAAAACCGTGGCCAAGGGGACCTAACACGTCAATCGACTGTCCGGCTTGTTTTTCAGCCAGCAGCGATGTTCCCGCCCCTTCTGCACGGTAAATCATCGTAAATTGTTCGTGCGTTTGATCAATTTCTGCAATACTGATTGGCCTGCGAAGCAGTGGCAAATAGTCGTTGTTGACGCGGATATGCACAAACTGCCCCGGCTCATTCATGAAACGAACAAGCTCGCCTTGAAGGGTTAATTCATATACATTGTGTGTTAACGGTCGCTGACTGACGACTTGCATCATTTCATGTTTGATCATACGGTTGTCACCTCTTTGGTTGGACGAACTTTTTTCATTGGCGTTGTATGGAAGCTGATCGTTTCAAGCACTCGTAAAATCGCTTCTGCTGTATCAAGTGATGTTAAGCAAGGTACGCCATTT
>NZ_BAAIYG010000191.1:0-509 GCF_057543335.1 Brevibacillus sp. YAE8 | reverse complement strand
CAGAAAAATTAGCCGAACGTTTAGATGCTACACATACACTAAGTCTAGAGGAATTGAAAGAAAAGAAAATTCTGAAGTGGCGAGTGTCAATTATGGAATACTTTGGGAGATCTCTATTTGAAGAACAGGAGGCTGTACTTAAACTTGTTAAAGAATGGGCACTTGATACGGGTAAATATGCAGTGGAAAAAAATATTCCTTTAGAAAAAGCACTAGGTATCCTTCCAATCTATCGCAGCGTTATTTGGGATGTATTTACAAGAGAACTAGAGGAGCATCAGTTTGCGGCAATTACCATGCTGCATGTCAGTGAACGAATTGATCCACTTTTAGATACGGTAACATGTGTTTTTGGTCAAATTTATGACGAGCATAATCGATATATGATGAATTTAGCTTATACGTCACTAGAAGAACTTTCAGTTCCACTCGTACCTGTCACAAAAGGGATTGCTATTATGCCGATTATTGGAGAAATTGATACCCACCGCTCACAAGTTATTATGGAA
>NZ_BAAIYG010000190.1:0-510 GCF_057543335.1 Brevibacillus sp. YAE8 | reverse complement strand
ATTGCCGCTGTGCATGAAGCGAAGGTGGCAAAGGAACTCGGACTGGATGTCATCATTACTGATCATCATGAACCGGGACCGGAGCTTCCTGATGTCCATGCGATCGTCCACCCGAAGCAGCCTGGCTGCACTTACCCGTTTAAAGAGCTTGCCGGGGTTGGAGTCGCGTTTAAGCTTGCCCACGCTTTATTGGGTGAACTTCCTGATGAACTGCTTGACCTGGCGGCTATCGGCACCATTGCCGATCTAGTCCCGCTGCATGACGAAAACAGATTAATTGCAACACTAGGACTTGAAAGGCTTCGACGGACAAATCGGCTCGGCTTAAAAGAGCTGATTAAGCTGTCAGGCGGAGACATCGGAGAAGCGAACGAAGAAACAGTCGGATTTCAGCTCGCACCAAGGCTGAATGCCGTCGGAAGAATCGAACAGGCGGATCCCGCTGTTCATTTGCTTATGTCAGAGGATTCGTTTGAAGCGGAAGAGCTTGCCGCAGAAATTGACCAGCTG
>NZ_BAAIYG010000189.1:0-512 GCF_057543335.1 Brevibacillus sp. YAE8 | reverse complement strand
TTCCAGGAATTCAATTGCTTTTGAAGCGAAAGATACCCATCGTGCTCGTTTCTCGCTGTTTTAATGGAATTGCTCAAGATGTATATGGGTATGAAGGCGGTGGCAAGCTGTTAAAAGAGATGGGCGTTATTTTTTCAAATGGCTTAAATGGTCCTAAAGCACGCATTAAACTGTTGGTTGCTCTCCAAGTAACAACGAATCATGATGAGCTGCAGCAGCTATTTAATCATTAGTAAAACAACGCATAGAAGCCTATGCGTTGTTTTTGTTGATAATATGAGAAGCGATTGATTTCCCATGAAAACGTCCATTTTCAATAAAAATCTCATTAGCATTGTTTCCTGCAGCAATCACACCAGCGATATAAATTCCTTCCACGTTTGTTTCCATCGTCTCTTCGTTAAAAGAAGGGCGGCCTGTTTCATCATCTAATTCCACACCCATTTTTGTTAAAAACGAGTGATCAGGGTGATAGCCAGTCATGGCAAAAACGAAATCGTTACTAATCGTAA
>NZ_BAAIYG010000188.1:0-512 GCF_057543335.1 Brevibacillus sp. YAE8 | reverse complement strand
ACGTAAGATTGTGTTTGTTTAAAAAATCTTTGACACTTTTCACAATGTCCTCCTCACAATGAGCAGGTATTTTAAAGATATTCATATCCTAACACTTTCAACCCCTCCAAGCAAAGAAGAAGCATAGGCTCTGCAGTTTGCGCCATTCAGATTAAGAAAAAGATAATATAGGCGAAATAAAGCGCTAAAACACTGATCACGATAAGCGTTGTTTCAAATAACCCCCCCGACTTAGCCGGTTTCTGTTTTGGGGTATATCGCGTCTTCGTTATTTTTCCTTGGCGCGGTTTTTGCTGTCTTTGTCGTGTGGCAGGCTGCGGTGATGCTTTTATAGGCTGTTTTCTTTGTGCTGCTTTTTGCCCCGCGTCTAGCATATCCTTCTTCATTTCATCTGCGGATTGATATTCTCCGTTCAAGGCTGAAAAAAGCACTTTTTTATACTTTTGAAGCAGCGGGTTTCCTTCGATGAGAGACCTAAGCTGTTCTTTGGGCTGGTTCGTTTTCTTAAATTC
>NZ_BAAIYG010000187.1:0-514 GCF_057543335.1 Brevibacillus sp. YAE8 | reverse complement strand
ACTGTGTTTATACCGAAGGAGAAACAAAGGGGGAATCCATTTGATTTACATCGCGATTGCGGAGGATGATTTTCGAGTTGCGCAAATCCATGAGAGATTGATTAAACAGCTTGATGGATTCAAGATTATCGGCAAGGCGGCCAACGCAAAAGAGACATTGGCGCTTTTGAAGGAATACAAGGCTGATTTGCTTCTGCTGGATATTTATATGCCGGACGAGCTTGGGACCGCATTGATTCCTGAAATACGAAGCCGATTTCCTGAAGTGGACATTATGATTATCACAGCGGCAACAGAAACTCGGCATTTGCAGGAAGCGCTAAGGGCGGGGATTGCCCACTATTTGATCAAACCCGTAACGGCTGACAAGTTCAGGCAGGTGCTGCTTCAGTATAAAGAAAAAAGGAAGCTGCTCATGTCTCAGCTGGAGGTCAGCCAATCCATGATCGACCATATTTTTGGGAACAGTGTGAAGACAGCTTTGCCGGCAGAGGATTTGCCGACTGGCATTAAT
>NZ_BAAIYG010000186.1:0-515 GCF_057543335.1 Brevibacillus sp. YAE8 | reverse complement strand
TCCCTGCAAATTACTCATACTACTTATTGATTCTCATTTTTGGTTAGTTAGGAGGAAGAAGAATGTCTAAAAACGCTAGAGGTTACGTGCAGGATTCTTGTACGTCATTAAATCAGGCAAAAGCAAGCCTTGAACAAGCTCTTCAAACAGTAGAGAAAGATTCAAATCGCGAACATATTGAACAATCTCTTCAGGCTGTAGAGCAAGCATTAGGAGCTTGTGACAGCACTGCTTCTACTCTTTCTCAAGCATGAAAAAAAGGCAGCCGGTTTTGATCGGCTGCTTTTTTTTCATTAGAGACCCTCTATTTACAAGATAACTGAGGCAACCCACCCAAAAATAATGAGTGGAATGTTATAGTGAAGAAAAGTTGGTACACACGTATCCCAGATATGATCATGTTGACGATCGACTGCTAGTCCAGATGTTGGTCCAAGCGTACTGTCTGAAGCTGGTGAACCAGCGTCTCCAAGCGCTCCTGCTGTACCAACAATACAAATCGTTGCCATTGGACT
>NZ_BAAIYG010000185.1:0-516 GCF_057543335.1 Brevibacillus sp. YAE8 | reverse complement strand
ATGATGAATTCACTCAGCTGGTGTCTGAATCAGAAGGCTTTGATAAACGCCTTCAAAAAGCATCAGGAAAACAAAAAGAAAAGATCGAGAACGAGCTGTCCGCAAGAGTCAGCACGCTGATGAAAGACGGCGTGAAAATTTATACTGCGCTTGATCCGTACATGCAAAATCAAGTTGTGGCACAAATGAATTCCAAGCTCCCATATGCGGACGTACAGGTCGGAGCGGCTGTGATTAATCACCAGACGCATCAAATCATCGCTCTATCCGGCGGGAAAAACTATCAAAAATATGACTTTAACCGCGCCTACCAGGCGTACAGGCAGCCGGGTTCATCCATTAAGCCGCTTCTTGATTACGGCCCTTATATTGAACAGACCGGCGCGACAACAAGCAGCACCATTGATGCCAGCAAGTTTTGCAGCAAAGACTACTGTCCGCAAAACTACAATAATCGCACTTACGGCACAGTGACGTTTGATACGGCGTTTAAAAATTCATATAATACCCCAGCTA
>NZ_BAAIYG010000184.1:0-516 GCF_057543335.1 Brevibacillus sp. YAE8 | reverse complement strand
AAATGGATTCCCCCTCTCGTGTTTGCTTCTCCTTCGGTATAAAAACGGTAAATACCGCTCCGCCGCCTTTTTGATTGGCCACTTCAATCCAACCGCCAAGTTCACGTACAGATTCCTTTACGTTGGCCAGCCCGTAGCCTCTCTTCATCCCCTTTGAAGAATATCCTCGTTCAAAGATGGCTTTCATCTTATCAGGCGCTACGCCGCATCCTGTGTCAGCCACTTCTATGACAATATCGCGGCCGATGTCAGTGATGAAAAATGAAACAAGCCGCACATTTTGCTCAGCTACGGCTTCGAAAGCGTTATCAATTAAATTCCCGATGATCGTAATGAGATGAGACATCCCGATATGCTCAGGAAGCGGCTCAAGCGTGCTGTTTTCATCAATGGACAACTTAACTTTTTTCTCCGAAGCCTTTCCCATTTTGCCCAACAGGATAGCCTGCACCTGCTGAGAATGAATGTTTTTGAATAAAATGTCGTGCTGTTCATTTTGAATGGCGTATTCCTCTT
>NZ_BAAIYG010000183.1:0-517 GCF_057543335.1 Brevibacillus sp. YAE8 | reverse complement strand
TGTGCTGATAGCTCATAAAAAGCAGTTTCATCACGTTGATCTAATGCCGTGTTAATGTTTGGTTCTAACAGTTCTTTTTGACGCTTAAAAAGCGATTCATCAATTACCATTTCGATATAAACATCCAACATACTCACAGTATCAATTACTTTTTTATTGCGAGCGAGGGACTTCATCATTTCCGTGTACGATTTTTCATTGTTCATACCTCATCACCTCTGCACCCTTTTTATTATTATATAGATTAAAAGAATAAAAAACAACTAATTTTCTAAATTTTTAGATTTTTATTTTTAGAAATGATAAAGTAAGAGGGAAACGCTACTTTCGTTTTTATCGATTGGCTATTTGGTTTAAAAATGAATCCTTGGGGGCGAAGAAATTGAATCATGTAAAAAAGCGTACGGTAACGGTAGAGGATTTGTATGAATTGAAGTCTGTGTATAACCCTCAGATTTCTCCAGATGGAAAAAGTGTAGTTTATACGGTTCGAGAAACGAAAAAAATAGAAAACGGT
>NZ_BAAIYG010000182.1:0-518 GCF_057543335.1 Brevibacillus sp. YAE8 | reverse complement strand
AAACTAATTATTTATAGGAAAGTAAGAACAAATAAACGAAAAGACCTCTTTCCAAGAAAGAGGTCTTTTCGTTTACTTCACTAGCTTTTGCTCAGTCCCAGCTGAACCTTGACTTCGTTTATGAAATCCTTTTGCGTAGTACGCAATAATAAGACCGATAAACCATAGTGGTCCGATAACAACTGCAATTCTTGTATCTGGATTGTACGCCATAAGAACAACCACCAGCGCTAGGAACGCAAGTGACACATAAGACGTTAACGGAAATAAAGGCATTTTGTATTTTAACTTTGCCTCTTCACCTTTTTTTAGCGTTTTGCGATACTTAATTTGAGAAAGCAAAATAATTCCCCAAGTCCAAATCGCACCGAATGTTGCAATGCTTGTTACCCACGTAAATACTTTGGCAGGCACAATGTAGTTTAACGCTACTCCGACTAATAACGCACCCGCTGATGCTAAAACAGCTTTTCCAGGTACGCCGCCTTTTGTCAGCTGACCGTATCCTTTTGGAGCTT
>NZ_BAAIYG010000181.1:0-519 GCF_057543335.1 Brevibacillus sp. YAE8 | reverse complement strand
AAAAGTACATGATCATGTACAGATTCAAATTATTAATCCAATTACAGGTAAACAAGCTTCTTTTGGAGAACAAGGAGAACTTTGTGCAAAAGGATATTTAACAATGAAAGGATATTACAAAATGCCGGAAGAAACAGAAAAAACAATTGTAGAGGGCTGGCTACATACAGGAGATTTAGCTACCATCGATAAAGATGGCTATGTAAAAATTACAGGACGTCTAAAAGATATGATTATTAGAGGTGGAGAAAACATTTACCCAAGAGAAATTGAAGAGTTTTTATATAGATTACCCGAGGTAGAAGATGTGCAAATTGTCGGTATTCCTGATCCAAAGTATGGAGAACGAGTTGCTGCATGCATTAAACTCAAGCAAGATTCTTTTCTTACCGCTCAAGAAATCAAAGACTTTTGCAAAGGTAAGCTTGCTCATTTCAAAATTCCCGAACATATTTATTTTATAGACGACTTTCCCATGACGGCATCCGGCAAGATTCAAAAATATAAATTAAAAGAAAC
>NZ_BAAIYG010000180.1:0-519 GCF_057543335.1 Brevibacillus sp. YAE8 | reverse complement strand
CCATGAGGTTCACGCCATACTTATGTCCTTTTTGCAGAGCAAACTCATCCAGACAGACCACTTCAGGAGCTTCATGTTCTTTTGGTTGAGCAAGGCGTTGGGGGGCCAGTTGGTAGTACCAGCGTTCGAGTGTCGAGTAGGCCGCACTCAATTGCTTGGCAACCGAGAGCAAATCCCGACTGTGGCACATATCCACCGCCATCTCTTGAAAAGCAGAGGTGACGGATCCTCGAGGCGGGATACCGTTCCATTCCACTGTCCATGTAAGCACACAACTAGCACAGCGCTGGCGATACACGGGAACGGATACCCAGACGGTCCCCCAAGAAGGAACGAAACGATGACGAAGAATACGCCGTCCAGGACGTGCATGGTTGGTACTGGCTCGGAGACAGATCGGACAAAGATGACAGGCAGAATGCGGTTCCAGAACAGCGATCCAATCCGTTTCCTTTGTTTTTTCCCAATGTGTGAGATGGAATGATGGAAGTCTGATAAAGTCTGTGCTAAAATCAAGGC
>NZ_BAAIYG010000179.1:0-519 GCF_057543335.1 Brevibacillus sp. YAE8 | reverse complement strand
TATAGAACCATATGTATTCATCAATGGCTTGAAGAAGCTCTTCCTCTGTTTTACACTGAGAGAAGTACGACGTTTCCGTTTTCAGATGGGAAAAGAAGGACTCTATGCATGCGTTGTCTAGGCAGTTTCCTTTGCGAGAGTGGCTGCCTAACATACCTAATTCTTCGAGTCGCTTGTTGTACTGCTGAGACGTGTATTGGAAGCCCTGATCCGAATGGAGAATGGCCCCTTGCACGTCTCTTTGTTTGTGAAGGTCTTCTACGGTGTCCATAACCAGTTGTAGATCATTTCTTTTGGAAACTTTCCAGGCAACAATCTCGTTATTAAAAAGATCCTGTATGACTGACAAGAAATAGAACTTGTCCACCACAGCAATGTAGGTAATATCCGTTGCAAACAGTCGATTAGGTTGCTCCACCTTGAAATGACGTTCCACTCGATTCGGCTGGACTACGGATGCCTTTCTGCTGTAATAACGACGTTTCTTCCGGATGGTTGATTGAATGTTGAGTTCTTTCA
>NZ_BAAIYG010000178.1:0-520 GCF_057543335.1 Brevibacillus sp. YAE8 | reverse complement strand
AGAAATAACATTCTGTCATCGACGAGTCTACGTCACTCAGAACAGAGGACAGGATCTCATTCGAACCTGCATAATCCCCCATCTCTGATAATATACCCGCCATATTGCAATGATTCACCGGATTATCCGGTTCATATTCAACGGCTTTGCGAAAATATTTCAATGCCTTGTCATAATGATTGCGATCAAGCGAGCGCACAGCTTTCTCAAAAAAGAAAGATGCGTCGAAACGCAAAGCAATAATCTTAGGGCTAGGTTCCGAAACTCGCAGATGTTTCCCTTTCATAAATAACCAAGGCACCTCCTTTAAAAGTAACTGGCATGTTCATACCCTTCAGTATACCACAACTTCAAAACGACTTGACAGTCGATCCTACCTCATTCCAAAAAACGGTTCCGTACTCGTACCCCAATAGATACATATGCAAAAATACGCAAAATAGCCGAGCGCATTTCCCCTGTATGAAAGGTGCGTTCGGCTAGCAACTAGATATAACATTAAGACCCAATAAATAAGTAT
>NZ_BAAIYG010000177.1:0-521 GCF_057543335.1 Brevibacillus sp. YAE8 | reverse complement strand
TCTCTCTTTAGGACGACTATTCTGTTCACTTATTTGACTTTGTTACTTAGGCGACTTAATTAAACCCTGTCGGTTCACTTGGTTTCAACTAAGTGATTGGGGTATAGTTCATGCGCTGCGGCAAAATCCGCAGTCGGGATTTGCACCCTGAATACCACAACGATGACGTATATATTTATTTTATACGTCAGCCTCTGCACACCTATTGCATATTACTCGTTCACGTAATAAACAATATCTCAATGGTGGCTCAGGCGGGGCAGCTTTCGGGCTGGCCGGTGATCCGTTGTGGCCGGTAGTGCAAACTCCGTCTGGGCTATCACCCAAGGGATTTGCACCTCTTAGGCTGGTAGTGATCATCACTTTGCAACGGATCATGCGAAATGACGGCCAATAAAAAATCTCAAGATACTGCTCTACCTCGCTATAAACCTCAGGCATCAGTGGGTTCCCATCGTTTTCAAAACTGGCATCCGGCAGATATCATCGCCGAGTTGCACAAACGAGGAACCACGCTGGCA
>NZ_BAAIYG010000176.1:0-522 GCF_057543335.1 Brevibacillus sp. YAE8 | reverse complement strand
TTCTTTAAATACAGACCACGCTGCCTCCGTTTTAATACCAGTATCGATTAGCGTAACGGTCTGACCTTTTATAACAAAAACATTCACATCTCCTACCGCAAAAGGAGTAGGCAGCACAATTTTATACAATTGCTCATTCATCTGTATTTTTGCTCCTTTACCATCGCATTTTCTTTTAAGTTTACACGATTTTCCCCCTTATTTATACAATTGCTTTCGTTTTCTGAAAATTACATTGACATCCCTCTCTTTTTCATTGCATAATGACAGAAATATAGTGAAGTTTTATTCATATCTTTAGATAACTATGCATTTTATAAAGAAGAGATACACAAACACAAACCTTTAACAGATACTGAAATTTCAGTATCTGTTTTCATTGGATAGCAAATGACTGGAGGAAATTTTAATGAAAACGGATTTAAACATCGCCTTTATTGGAGCTGGATCAATGGCTGAAGCCATGATCTCAGGGCTGCTGTCAGATAAAAAGCTTCGCCCCAATCAAATCACCGTAACAAA
>NZ_BAAIYG010000175.1:0-523 GCF_057543335.1 Brevibacillus sp. YAE8 | reverse complement strand
AATCACTTCCACGACATTCCTCGCTGTTGTCTTTATTGACTTTTATGCTGGTAATTCTAGCGCTCGCCGTTGGGGATGGCTATTTCTGCAAACTTCGGTACCACCTCGCGGATCATGGCGATAAAGGTGCGCAGCCGCGCCGGATAGTAGCTGGAATAGGGATAAACCAGATAGATCGGCAGCGCGACGGCCTGCCATTCAGGCAAGACGTGGACCAGCTTGCCGGAGGCCAAATCGTCGGCCACAATCCATGCCGAAAGCATTGCCACGCCAAGCCCCGAGAGTGCCGACATGCGCAAGGCATTCAGGCTGTCGGTGGACATTCTTGGCGTGATATTAATGTGCTGCATCGAGCCGTCCGCGCCGTGGCGCAATACCACTTCATTGCGATAAAACAGGTTCAAGGCAACCCAAGGTGCCTGCGCCAGCTCCTCGAGCTGGTTCACCGGATGCTTCTCCAGCAGCGACGGTGCGGCGACCACGATACGCGGGACCTCCGCCAGTAGCACCTTGATAGTCGAAG
>NZ_BAAIYG010000174.1:0-524 GCF_057543335.1 Brevibacillus sp. YAE8 | reverse complement strand
ATCTGCTTTCACCGGCTCATACACAATCTTTTCACGGATACTGGCAGACTCCAGCCATGCTTTAGGGGCCTTCGTGCTTGCGCTAGCATGACTACTCCCCACGGATGTTTTGCGAACTAGCCCCTTGATGCCTGTCGCTGTACCTTCACCCGCAGGTGTGTATTTCTTCTGCACTTGCTTTAAAGCCGCTTGTGCCGTCGCTTTGTCCTTTACAATGCCAACCATCTGTCCGTTGACCTTCACTTCTACTCCTTTGGCATAGGCAGTCAGCATGCCGTCCAACTTCTTCAGCGTGGCTGCGCTATCGATATCCGCCTTATATGCCTTTTCTGTGCTCGTCGTGACCGCGCTCGTATTGAGCACCATTTCCACGTCAGGATACTTGTCTTTATACTGCTTGCTCTTCGTTGTATACAGCTGCTTAAGCTGCTGCTCATTCAGGATACTGCCGACCTCAACGCCTTTAACATACACTTTATAATAAGGAACCGTATTGGCACCAACATACTGATTGCTAGCAAAAA
>NZ_BAAIYG010000173.1:0-525 GCF_057543335.1 Brevibacillus sp. YAE8 | reverse complement strand
GATTAAACCGCGGAACCTGATTTCATGAAATCGGCGGGTTCTGCGCAGGACGGCTTCTATTTTGGCAAGCAGCACTTTTTCGCTGAACGGCTTTGTTAAATAATCGTCTGCACCGCAGTTCAGGCCTCGTACAATATCATCCTGCCCGTTTTTTGCCGTCAGCATGATAACCGGAATGCTTGTCAATCTTCGGATCTCTTTGCAAACCGTCCATCCGTCCATTTCAGGCATCATGATATCGAGGATGACAAGATCGAAATTGCGCATTTTTATTAAGTCCAGGGCTTCTTTTCCGGTGGCGGCTTTTGTGCACGAATAATGCTCTAAATAAAGCTCCAGCAGATCGAGCATCCGGTTTTCATCATCGACAAGCAGCACGTTCAATGTCTAGCACCTCTTTAGTCAAAATATAAGTCCGCTATTTTAAAAATATACCCTATAAGGGTATATTGATCAAGGCGGAACGAACTGAATCACCTCTTTGACAAGAAGTATAAAAACCAGACTGCATGGTTTTGTTCGTCA
>NZ_BAAIYG010000172.1:0-525 GCF_057543335.1 Brevibacillus sp. YAE8 | reverse complement strand
ATCTCCAACACCGACACCAAATCCATCACCTTCTGAACCAGGTGAAAAAACGTATACAATTAAGCAAGGAGATACGCTGTACAGTATTGCACAGAAGTACGGCATAACAGTACAGGAGCTTCAAGAAGCGAATACAGGGCTTTCTGATCCTTTAACACTACAGGTTGGAAAAACAATTGTTATTCCTTCAGGAACTTCACCAACACCTACTCCAACACCACCTTCTGAACAATATCCACTTCCCAATGGAATTTTAAAACAAGGCGATTCTGGAGAAGCAGTGAAACAGCTTCAAAGAGCATTAAACGCGGTTAGTTTTAAAGTAGGGTCAGTAGACGGAATATATGGAGTACAAACGAAAGATGCAGTCAGACGTTTTCAGCTTGTGTATCTTCCTTATGATGTAGATGGCATTTATGGTCCTCAAACGAAAAACAAGCTAGCAGCCGTTTTAAAAGCAAAAAGTTAAAGAAAGCAGGTCTTCTGTAAGCAGGCAGAAGGCCTTTTGTTTTCCCCTTAAAAGCG
>NZ_BAAIYG010000171.1:0-525 GCF_057543335.1 Brevibacillus sp. YAE8 | reverse complement strand
AAGAAATTATTGAATAGCACGTAATTGAGAAGAATATTGAGTGGTTTTGTTGAATAAATAAAAAGAAAACACCTTTATTTTTTATTGAAAAAGAAACGGACGTAAGAAAACTTCTTGTTTATCAAGAAGTTTCTTTTGTATCTGAACATTAGTTTGTATACGCAGGTAGGGGAGAGGTGATGAAGGTGAAAAAAATTGGTGAAGGTCACGTCTTTTTTATTATTCTCGGAGGCCTGTTTATTTTAATAGGTACACTCTTTGCAAATACTTCTGTTTATTTTCTCATCTCCGGATGGATAGCAGCTGTCTGTTGTTTAGGAATCAGTGCTGTACTAAAGAAAGGAAAAACAAAATCAGTCAGTAAAGAAGATGAGCAATAATAATTTTTATATAAAGATGGAAATTAAATATATGAAAAGGAAGAATGGATATCCATTCTTCCTTAAGTCATGGTGTGTATGAAATTGTCTTAGAAACGTCCGCCGCCAAGTTGTTGCTCAGCTAATTGTACAAGACGTTTTGTGA
>NZ_BAAIYG010000170.1:0-526 GCF_057543335.1 Brevibacillus sp. YAE8 | reverse complement strand
GACTGCTGGCATTATCGTCTACCCGCCAAGGGAAAGTGGTTTTTCTGACAGGGCATGAGGAAATTCCTTTGTCCCAAATGACCGAATTAAGCAGCTCGCTGGCGCAAGATAATGTGAAAGCAGAGGAAGTTCAGCTCAATCAAGCGGGTAGTGTGCCCAAAGATGCGTCTGTATTGGCTATTGTCGGACCCGAACGGGATATTAGCGTGACGGAACTGAAGAGTATTCGTACGTATCTGAATGACGGTGGAAAGCTTTTTATGGCGTTAGGATTTCACCCGAACATGGGGTCTAGCTGGAAAAACCTTGACGCATTAGCGGCTGATTATGGTGTGAAAGATACTCATGCTATCGTGGTGGATCAGGAACAGACGAATACGCTTGGTCCTCTGTGGACGGTTCCCACCTTTGGCAGTCATGCGATCACCGATAAATTGGCGGCCTCTAATCTGTATCCTGTTCTTTCGCTATCTATTGCTTTGCAGGCAGGAGAACAGAAGGATTGGAAGACGACGCTATTGCTAAA
>NZ_BAAIYG010000169.1:0-526 GCF_057543335.1 Brevibacillus sp. YAE8 | reverse complement strand
GACGAATACCTTAACCCCGGATTTAAAACGGTTTGCGCCCACCCTCATACTCTGCAGGCAGCAGCTCCTCGTGTAGTAGAAAACTTTTTAGATGTAAGCCATTTGGCTTTTGTTCACGAAGGAAGCCTTGGACACTCGGACTACGCCGAAATTCCTGATTATAAGGTACATTGGAAAGATAACCGATACGTTTCTGATGAAATCGCTGTGTACGCAGATGCAGATGGTACGGGTAACTTTGCAACTATTTATTATACTTTTGAAATTCTTCGTCCTGCCGTTGCAAGGTTGAAAAAAGTGAACTATGAAACGGGTGAAATCTTTTCGATGCTGTTTGCGGTTTTACCTGAAGAGGAAAGAAAGTCGACCGTGTTTGCATTGGTTTCTAGAAACTATTCGTTTGATGAACCTGATCAATATTTCCGTGATTTTCAGCAGCTTATTATTGAACAAGATACGAGCATTGTAGAAAGTCAAAAACCGGAAGAGCTGCCGCTTGACTTACAAGCAGAGCTTCATTTGAATC
>NZ_BAAIYG010000168.1:0-526 GCF_057543335.1 Brevibacillus sp. YAE8 | reverse complement strand
ACGGTGGGACTAGTCTTGTGAATGAAAAACTTCGAAAGGTTGTTGAAAACTAAATGACTTCATCAGCTGCCAAGCATGATATCTTTCAAGCCATTGCTGATCCTACTCGAAGAAAAGTACTTGAGCTGCTTTCTGAACAAGAATTGCCTATTTCAGAAATAACGTCCCATTTTTCAATAAGCCGTACCGCTGTTGTCAAGCATCTTCATATACTTTCAGAAGCAGACCTAGTCCATGGACAAAAAAAAGGCAGAGAAAAAGTGTATCATCTTCAGCCAGAGCCTTTGAAAGAAATAAAAGATTGGCTTTCTTACTACGAACAATTTTGGACAAACAAATTATCTATTCTTCAGCATATTGTTGAAAGAGACGAAGAAAGAAATCAATAGAAAAAGCATAAAAACGTTTTTTATAAGGAATATAGCAAAGCCAGTCGTTAAAAAGACTGGCTGTTTTACATAAAAGCTGGTTTTATTCTAGAAGGACAAATAAAAGAAAGATGCAGAACACCATAGGGCATTTCTTA
>NZ_BAAIYG010000167.1:0-529 GCF_057543335.1 Brevibacillus sp. YAE8 | reverse complement strand
TCAAAAAAGAGGTAATCAATGATTTTAATCCTTCCGCCACTTTTGTAAGCCACACGTTGAGCGTAGCCTCTACATCATCAATGCTGCCTTCAATTTTCTCATGTACACCGTTTGGAAGTGAAGTTGTACGATCATGAATCGATTCTACCCAATGTCTATATGTATTCGTAAAATGAGGCAGCTGTTCATTTAAATCTTTTACTTGTTCCACAAAAATAGGATACGACTTATAGGCTCCGAACCCGATTCCTCCAAAAAAGATAATGTAGATCAGTAAAATAGCTAGAGGACGAGGCACGCCTTTATCATGCGTTTTTTCAATAAGCGGATGAAGTAAATATGTAATGAATGCTGCAATAAAAAAAGGCAGCAGTGCTTTTAAAAACATGTAAATAACAGGCAGCCATAAAAACTGGACTTTAAAAAAGACTAATACGCACAGCAGTGCTAATAACAGCAGTCCGAATCTATAGAACCATTTGAATGAACTATCTTTCAACGTAAACTCCTCCTCTCTTCTATTTTTTGA
>NZ_BAAIYG010000166.1:0-530 GCF_057543335.1 Brevibacillus sp. YAE8 | reverse complement strand
AAAAAGATGGCCATCGGAGGCAGCATGACGCTAATGACCCACCCTGTGCCTCGAAACAGTCCTAATACAAGAATTCCGTGCAGCCATTCTGGCGCATGCATCGCTTGAAAGAAAGCAGTTAAATATCCTTCCGCCCAGCCAAAACCTTGTGCGATTAATCCTGAAGGAACGTTTGCTCCGGCTATGGTGATATAAAAGATCACCGATAAAATACCAAGCATAATCGGAAAGCCCCAAATTGGCGAAGTGAAGACTTTATCCAATTTCTCCGTACGCTGAAGCTTTGAGCGGTCTTCGTATACAACGGCTTTTTTACATATTTGCTGTGACGACTGATAAATGCTTGCGACCATATTTGAACGATGATCTTTTTCTTTTGCCTGCTGCGCATAGCGCGTTAGCTGTTCCATCGCTAATGAGTTTTCAGGAGTTAACGGATTTCCCATATGCGCTGTTCCTCCTTTCTGTGTGGCTGATACCTTGCTGCTGATGCTGCTGAATTGTTTCTAAAAACGAGGTGTCTCCATCAA
>NZ_BAAIYG010000165.1:0-531 GCF_057543335.1 Brevibacillus sp. YAE8 | reverse complement strand
GCGTAAATCATTAGTAGAAAATGAGAGAAAACAGCTGATTTTTACTCTTTTTGGCCGCCTTTACACATCAACTAGCAGCACATATACTAATAAAAGAGCAATTAGTTACCTAGGTAAATAAAATGAAAAGGTGAGGTGGGAAAAGTGAATAACTTGGTGTTTCATGAACTTCATCAAAAGTCGAGATTGTCTATTAAAGAAGTAAATGAAGTGTTAAAGGCGTACGGGCTATACAGCTCACAGTATTCAATTTTATTTTGTTTAAAGCGATTCGGTTCGATGACGCAAACAGAGATTTGGCAGTATTTAAATGTCGAAGCGCCAACGGTTACCCGCACGTTAACAAGACTTGAAAAAAGCGGATGGATTGTGCGAAAAGCAGGCAGTGATAAACGAGAGCGCATCGTACATTTATCTCCTCAAGCGAAGAAAAAGCTTCCAGAAATTCAGCAAGAAATTGAACGTTTGGAAGAAAATTTGCTGATTGCTTTATCCGACAGCGAACAGGATCAGCTTATTTCGTTATTAAAG
>NZ_BAAIYG010000164.1:0-531 GCF_057543335.1 Brevibacillus sp. YAE8 | reverse complement strand
TCACTCAAATAAGTATGTGCTCGAGTCGATATTGAATAATTAATCCCGGCCTTCCGTTGAGACTTATAAGGTGGGGATTTTCTATGTATGCCTAAAGAGAAAACTCTTTAGGCATTTTATCATTATCAATAAAAAGTTAATCAAAATCTTTTTGTGATTGGATAGAAACAGCTGGGTGATCTTGTGAAGCAACTGTATCGATATGATAATCAACTTTTTCGGTATGTTTAGAAGCAACGGCGTTATTTGTTTTATTTACTGCACCTTGTCCTTGTTTTTTATGATCAAAATGTTTTCCACGACTCATGAAATAAACCTCCTTTATTGAATACTACGTTAAAGCCTTTATAGTATAAACAAGTCAAAAAAGAAGTATGTGTCCACTTTATAGGAAACAAAGAAACCACCGATTTCTCAGTGGTAGTAAAAAAATTAATCATCTTGTGCACTAAAATCAGGCTTAGTAGCTCCAATTTGTTCGAGTTCACGTACAGCGGCTTTGTAATTCATAGGAGTTAAAAAACCTTTTAA
>NZ_BAAIYG010000163.1:0-532 GCF_057543335.1 Brevibacillus sp. YAE8 | reverse complement strand
GCCAGCATCGTGCGGCCGTGGAAGTTCCCGACACATGCGATAATTTCCGCTTGATTGTCAGCTACGCCCTTCACTTCATACGCCCAGCGTCTCGCCGCTTTCACCGCAGATTCAACCGCTTCGGCTCCTGTATTCATCGGCAGAATCATCTCTTTGCCTGTCAGCTTAGCTGTTTTTTCGTAAAACGGTCCAAGCTGATCGTTGTGAAACGCGCGTGACGTGAGGGTGATTTTATCAGCCTGATCCTTCAATGCCTGAATGATTTTCGGGTGTCTGTGCCCCTGGTTTACCGCAGAGTAAGCACTCAGCATATCCATATATTCATTGCCTTCCGGGTCCTTTACCCAAGAACCCAGCGCTTCAGAAATAACAATCGGGAGCGGATGATAATTGTTGGCTCCATAATGAGACGTCTGATCAATAATTTCTTTGGATTTAGATAAAGCTGGCATATTTAAATTCCCCCTTGTTTTCTGTTTCAACATGTTATCCTGCTTTCCCTTTATATAAATGCAAGTTCTGTGCCAAATCA
>NZ_BAAIYG010000162.1:0-532 GCF_057543335.1 Brevibacillus sp. YAE8 | reverse complement strand
CGCCATAGTTTGTATTGATCGCAAGCGCCTCATCACCCCAATCGTACTGGGCAACATATTGCGCTTCCTGCGCTAAAGGAGACTCCGGTTTAAACGTCATCGCAATCGTAAGTGCGCCCTTGCCCCTTGCAAACGCAGCAGCTTTGACTGTCTCCGGGGTATTTCCCGAATGCGAACACAAAATAACAAGAGACTTTTCACCAAGCTGAACAGGGTTACGCTGAATAAATTCGTTGGCGCTGTAGAGGTCGGAGTTTATTGATTTTGACTCTCTGTCAAACACATACTTACTCGGATACATAATGGCAGAAGACCCTCCGCATGCGACAAAGAATACATGATCAATGGTTTTCCCTTTCAAATCCTGCAAGAAAGCTTGAACCTCACGATTTACTTTTGCTGTGGCCTGACTCAAATCCTTCACTCCCCGTTTTTATTATATAACGTTATATAACATTATATATTGTTATATTAAAGTCCGCGGGTAGGATTGTCAATATTATTTTCTGAAATTTCTCAATAATTTATTCGA
>NZ_BAAIYG010000161.1:0-532 GCF_057543335.1 Brevibacillus sp. YAE8 | reverse complement strand
CAAATCCTTGCGGACGTTTGTTAGCTCAAGGTCAGCGCTACCGCACTGCAGCTCATTGTTTACTTGACAACGGCTTTGAACAAATTACTGCTGAAAGATTAGGGGTATTTGGAGTAGCTGTATTTGTTAGAGAATACTAAAATAGAAAAAGGGACTTTTCTGTAAGTTAGAAAAGTCCCTTCATACGTATTATGCGTGGAAATTCGTGCCGTCTGTTACAGCTTCGATTACACCAGCGCGGATGACAAAGTCACCAAAGTGCTCGCCTTCTTCTCTTTCTTTTGCATAGCGAGGAAGTAAGACGCGCAGTTCATTTAAAATTTCTTCTTCACTGATATTTTCACGGTACATTTTGCTTAAGCGGCTGCCGTCAAATGCTGCTCCAAGATACATATTGTATTTGCCCGGTGCTTTACCGATAAAAGCAATTTCACCTAAAGCAGGACGCGCACAGCCGTTAGGACAGCCCGTCATACGAATCGTGATTTCTTTATCGCGAAGGCCGTTTTCATCTACAATTGCTTCAATCTTC
>NZ_BAAIYG010000160.1:0-533 GCF_057543335.1 Brevibacillus sp. YAE8 | reverse complement strand
GTGGCCCTAGCACCCATCCCATCAAATATAGTGGAAGTAATATGTAAGGCCGTTTTGGCAGTAAACGTTTTAGCCATCGCAATGGCGACTCCACACTCGCCACGCTGCTGTTCCGTTAGCGCATCTTCTTTTGCCCATGCACGATCAAATTCTGTAACAGCTTTTTCTATAAGTGCTGAACAAGCATGAAGGTTTAAACTCATTTCACCGTATTGCTGAATAATATAAGGATCTTGCTCCGCTGCTTCAACACCTGAACTTAGCCACGGTTTTGTATGAGCCTTCAGATAAGCTTTTGATTCTTCCAAAGCGCCTTGAGCAATACCGTACAATAAGTGAGTGAGCATAAGCTGAGCTAAATGTGTTCGTACCGTAGGAAAAACCTTTTGCTCTCCATCTGCTTTATGCAATATTTCTTCTTCATAAACGATAACACCTTCAAACTTTACACTTCCGCTGTCCGTTTGACGCTGCCCAAATCCGTCCCAATTATCTTCAGTAACGATTCCTGCTCTATGAGTAGGAAGTACACA
>NZ_BAAIYG010000159.1:0-534 GCF_057543335.1 Brevibacillus sp. YAE8 | reverse complement strand
TACATGTCAATATCGCCTCGGCATTATGGAGCATATTGATCACCATCATCATCACGATCATGATCACGATCACGGGCACCATCACCACGATCACCATCATGACCATCACCACCATGAAGATAAGGTCGGCGAGTTAAAATGATTTTATTGTTAGCGGGAACTAGCGATGCACGTGCATTAGCCGTTCAAGTGGAAAAAGAAGGTTACGACGTTACGGCGACGGTTGTAACCGACAATGCAGCAATCGAATTACAGCGAGCAGAAGTGAAAGTGAAAATTGGACGTCTCACACAAGAAGATATGATCGATTTTGTAAACGAACATCGTGTAAAAGCTATTGTGGATGCAAGTCACCCTTTTGCCGAAGAAGCATCTAAAAACGCTATCGGCGCAGCTGCTGAAACATCGATTCCTTACGTACGCTATGAGCGGGCTTCACAGGCTTTCACCTACGACAATATGACGATGGTTTCCACGTACGAAGAAGCAGCTGAAGTAGCGGCTCAGAAAAAAGGAGTTATTATGCTGACAACA
>NZ_BAAIYG010000158.1:0-534 GCF_057543335.1 Brevibacillus sp. YAE8 | reverse complement strand
AGCGTAAGAGGGGTAACAACAATGCTATCTTGTTGTTCTTGAACAACTATCCGCACAATACCAATTGCAGAGTCGCCTCTGTCATTTTGAATTAATACAGTAAAACTATCTACTCCAAAAAATGTTGGACTTGGTGTATAGCTAAACGTTCCATCTGCATTTACCACAGCTGCTCCATTGGATGGAGATGCATTTAAAGAAAATCTAATTGGTCTCCCAAGATTATCAGTAGCCGATATCGTCCCTGAGACAGTTACACCTTGCTGAGTCTGTACTGTGATGTCTTGTGGTGTAATAGTACTTTGAACCGGATCAATTATAATTGAAACTGAAGCAATTGCTTGATCTCCTTGATCATTTTGAACCAGAACGTCAAATTGATCTGTTCCACTCACACCAGGAGTCGGTGTATAAACAAACGTTCCATCTGGATTTAAAATAACCGTTCCATAAGCAGGGAGATTGTTAAGGGTGTAGGTTAGTGGCCTATTTAGCTGATCTCGAACTGAAAGTTCACCATTTACACTCTGCCCT
>NZ_BAAIYG010000157.1:0-535 GCF_057543335.1 Brevibacillus sp. YAE8 | reverse complement strand
ACAGGTAATAAGCAGCTCATTTTAGAAAAAGTAGAGCATGAAAAAGAGATTAGCAGCGCATTATCTCAGCAAATAGACGCAGCAATTGTTGAAAAGTTACCCAAATAAGACCGACGCCAAAAACAAATGGTTCCTTACGACTTCAAAGCAAAAGCTAAGAGTTACGCATAGACTGGCCTTTTCTATACTCAACTCTTAGCTTTTAGACTTATCTTCCATAAACGTGTACAAGCCGGTTACTCCACATGATAGCACTATCTCCAAAATAAAACACCATTTCCATATCTATTTAAATCATTGTAAATAATTTGAATATATGATTATAATAAGATACTTTGCATAGAGGAGGCTGATTTAGTTGAAGATCTTAACAGGAGCTGAATTTTACGATAATGACGAGACGTTTTTGGCTTATACAAAACGCAGGCAGCAAAAAGAAAATGCCAACGATACGATTGAAAAACCGGCCATTCTGCAGCTTCTAGGTGATGTTACAAATGCAAACGTTTTAGACTTAGGGTGTGGAAACGCTGGA
>NZ_BAAIYG010000156.1:0-535 GCF_057543335.1 Brevibacillus sp. YAE8 | reverse complement strand
CTTTTTCTAAAAGTTTTTTTGTTAAGTTTCCAGTGCCTGTTCCAAATTCTATCACATGCCCTATTGAACGGTCTGCTACATATTCTAAGATTTCATTATAATTGCGAAACACTTCTCTATACTGTTCATCTTTCCCGCTTACCGATGCATCATACTCATTCGCCCACTTTTCAAAGATATCTAAAAACTCTAGCCCCATAAAAAATGCCTCCTCATAACTAATAATTCTTATGGATATAGTATGTTTTTAACTATCGTTTGTTCTTCATTTACAAATATTTTAAGCTTTTAACTTTCTATTTGCTATACTATAGTAATGAGGTAAGGAGGCCGTAAGATGAATTTTGAATTTGAAATGATTGAAGATAAAATAGAATTTTTTGAAGCGCCTGATGTTAAAATGCTTGAAAAACAAATTGCTGAAAAAATTGATCAAAATAAGGCGATTTTACTTGAGGTACATAGCGTATCTCATCAAATGTCTGTGGACTATGAACAAGGTAAAAAACTGTACTCTGCAGTTGTTCATTTCAAA
>NZ_BAAIYG010000155.1:0-536 GCF_057543335.1 Brevibacillus sp. YAE8 | reverse complement strand
TATTTTTTCAATATAATAAATAACAATAATAAAAACTGACACAATAGCAAAATAAGTACCGATTACAACAAAAGGATTTGGACTTTCAAAGCCGCTTTCTTTTCCTTTCATTCCTCTTTCCGGACCTCCGCCATCGTGATCAAAGTTTGGACGTTCGTGACCAGCAGATGCCGTCGCAGAAGATTTGTTCTCGCTAAATGAATGGCGATCAAAATTCGGCTTCCCACCGCCTTTTTGCGGCATATCTGAGGAACTTACATTCAGTACTCTCGCTACTCCTCCAAGTTTTCCAAGAAAACCCGTTTCATTTATTTCGTATATGCCAATGACTAACAGCGCAGCGGTTGTGAGCTTAGCTGCTATGCTCAAGCTTTTCTTTGACTTTTTGAATTTCGTCATATTTTTACATACATTTATAACCCATTGCCAATGAAGACCTATGTGAGCGGCTACTAAAATTAACACTAAAAATGATACGGAAATATGCGAAACCTTAAACCACTGTTCGTTCCCAACATTAATATTTGGAAATACTA
>NZ_BAAIYG010000154.1:0-537 GCF_057543335.1 Brevibacillus sp. YAE8 | reverse complement strand
ATATACTTTTCTACCTATTTAACGTTTAGAGTAATCCTTATACATTTTATAGACCTCGGTGCTAAAATTCGTTAAAAAAATCTAGTTGCTTAGGAGCTAAATTCTCATATTCAATATTTAATAAGCTCATGAGCTGTTTGGCATTATGTACAGCATCTCCGCCGGAGTTATTATTAAATAACAGGTAAATGTCCTTCGTTTGTTTTTGCAGCTTTTCAAGACGTTCTTTCCACTCTAGGAGCTCTTTTTCATTGTAACGATACAAAAACCTTACCGCTCGCCAATTGCCTTCTGCGGGCTTATTCCAACCGTGTACGTTTCGTCCATGAAAACGTATAAGTGTTTTCTGTTTATCTGTAGCATGAATCACAATGGGAATAGATCCTTCTCCTGCCTGCGGTTCATCACAAATACCATGAATCCACTTCTCTTGTTCCATAAACGTTAACGTTTTATCATAGAAAAACGGTTTAAACCAAGATTGATTTCGAAACTCCAGCGCTACTGGCAAATCTCCAAACTTCTCACGGCTATACC
>NZ_BAAIYG010000153.1:0-539 GCF_057543335.1 Brevibacillus sp. YAE8 | reverse complement strand
AAAAGCTATTAAGAAAAACAGGTTAACGTAAGGTAGAATAATACGCGAAAAACCCCCACTGTAAGCTTGCACAGTGGGGGTTTTTATAGTAACAAAAAGAATATCTCAATTATTTTCCTTCAAACCAGAAGCGGGCGTTATCAAAAAGCATATGCTGAATCTGCTGTTCCGTTAAGCCTTTTCTTTTTAACTCAGGCACGACTTCTTCTAATACAAAGCTCATCGACCATTTTGGAAAACGTTCTTCAATCAAGCCTTCTGGAAACCAGTCCATTGTACAGGAGTAGTCTTGTGAGAGAAACATGCGGTTTGAATAGCCTTGTTTAGCTAACTGGATGACCGTATTATTTCTGTTTTCAGTTGAACATTCTCTAGTCAAGCCGTAGCGGTCCATTCCGATAAAAGCACCTTGCTTTAATATGTTTGAAATATACTCAAGGTTATCTGTATCTCCTGTATGTCCAATCAGAATTTGATTTGGATTAGCACCTTCTTCAAGTAAGATATCAAGCTGTTTTAAGCCTGTGCCGCTTGCCGGA
>NZ_BAAIYG010000152.1:0-539 GCF_057543335.1 Brevibacillus sp. YAE8 | reverse complement strand
ATCAAGCTGATCATCGAAGCCATCGAGAAGGCTGGCTACGAGCCGGGCACGCAAGTCGCCCTCGGCCTGGACTGCGCTGCTTCCGAGTACTACAAGGACGGCAACTACCACCTGGCCGGTGAAAACATGGTGCTGACCCCGGCCCAGAAGACCGGTTTGCTGGCTTCCTGGTGCGACAAGTACCCCATCATCAGCATCGAAGACGGCATGGCCGAGAACGACTGGGCGGGTTGGAAGCTGCTGACCGAAACCCTGGGCAAGAAGGTGCAACTGGTGGGCGACGACCTGTTCGTCACCAACACCAAGATCCTGAAGGAAGGCATCGACAAGGGCATCGCCAACTCGATCCTGATCAAGATCAACCAGATCGGTACCCTCACCGAGACCTTCGCCGCCATCGAAATGGCCAAGCGTGCCGGCTACACCGCCGTGATCTCGCACCGTTCGGGCGAAACCGAAGACTCGACCATCGCCGATATCGCCGTGGGCATGAACGCGCTGCAGATCAAGACCGGCTCCATGTCGCGTTCGGATCGCAT
>NZ_BAAIYG010000151.1:0-541 GCF_057543335.1 Brevibacillus sp. YAE8 | reverse complement strand
AGTCATTGATTTAGGAATTAAAGTAACGCCGCAGCAGCTGATTGAAGCAGTAAAAGACGAAAAGCCAGACATCATTGGCCTGTCAGGTCTTTTAGTAAAATCTGCTCAGCAAATGGTTTTAACTGCACAAGATTTAACGCAATCAAGCATTGATGTTCCAATTATGGTAGGAGGCGCTGCCCTTTCCCGTAAATTTACTGACTTTAAAATTGCCCCGGAATATGAAGGTGCCGTCCTCTACGCCAAAGATGCGATGGACGGATTAGCGTTAGCAAATAAGCTGCAGAACAAAGAAGAAGTTATTCAGCTTTTAGCAGATTTAAAAACGCGTCAAGAAAAGAAAGTAACGGTTCGAGAACGCCAGCCTCAAACCGCTCAAGCAGCTACGGCTGTTTTAGAAAGATCCGCCATTTCAACGGATGTTCCTGTTTTTGTAACGGCTGATTTAAAGCGCCACGTTGTCAAACACTACGATTTGGCACAGGTTCTTCCGTATATTAACTGGCAGATGCTTTTAGGCCATCACTTAGGACTAAAAGGA
>NZ_BAAIYG010000150.1:0-542 GCF_057543335.1 Brevibacillus sp. YAE8 | reverse complement strand
ACTGGACGAGTGCAGAACTGGGGGCAAATGCTCCTCCAGCTCTCCGTTTTCTTCCCGGATCGGATCGGCCAATACTTACGCTAGTTTTTTATTCCAAAAGGGTTTACACAAAATACTGGACAGACCCCCGCGAGGTCCTGCTGCAGTATTCCATTTTTCTTTTAGAAACGGGTAAAGCTTTACGTCTTTTAAAAAATAGAGTTCCTACCAAAAATAATACGCTTCCTCAGCACGTATAGAGTCATGAGTTCGAATTTTCCCCTTACGCCCTTGACTCCTTTTTCCGTAAAAGGATGCTTCAAATAGGAGATGCAAACTTCGCATCCAATTATTTAGGCCGGCCTCCACTACATTCTTGACAAACTCCAAGTTAAAGAATAATACTCTTGTTTCTTCTCAAAATTTTTTGGGTAGAGACAGATTGTAATATCAAGTGCGACACCTAGATAAAAAAACGGCCCATGATTGATTCGTGTAAAATGAAGTCACCACAACACCATTTACACAGGAGAATCAATCATGAGTTATACACATCTTAGCAT
>NZ_BAAIYG010000149.1:0-543 GCF_057543335.1 Brevibacillus sp. YAE8 | reverse complement strand
ATATGTACCGGGTATGACATTAAAGCAATACATTCTGCAAGAATCACCATTATCTCTTGATAAAGCCATACATATTATGACGCAGATTACATCAGCTATTGCCCATGCTCATCAGTACGGAATTATTCACCGGGATATTAAGCCTCAAAATATTTTAATTGATCATGATGATACCATTAAAGTTACTGACTTCGGCATTGCCGTAGCACTAAGTTCTACAACCATTACGCATACTAATTCTGTTTTGGGATCTGTTCATTATTTATCTCCTGAACAGGCAAGGGGAGGGCTTGCGAATAAGCGTTCTGATATTTATTCGCTTGGCATCGTCCTATTTGAATTGCTAACGGGTCGAGTCCCTTTGTCTGGGGAATCGGCTGTGTCAATTGCATTAAAACATTTACAGACAGAAACACCTTCTCCAAAAAGGTGGAATCCATCTATCCCTCAAAGCGTGGAGAATGTTGTATTAAAAGCAACAACTAAAGATCCATTTTACCGATACAGTTCCGTCGAAGAACTCGAAGCGGATTTACAGTCTGC
>NZ_BAAIYG010000148.1:0-543 GCF_057543335.1 Brevibacillus sp. YAE8 | reverse complement strand
GATCAGGGACTTTCTCTCTGCTTACTTTCGCCGCTTTTTGGAAATGTTCTACAGCCATCTGATCGTCTCCTGATCTGTCATAGCTGTTTGCAATGTTCAATAGAGAAATGGCGATAAACCTGTCATTTTGAATGTCCATTGCCAATTCCAGCGCCGCCTCTAAATGCGGGAGCGCTTTATCATAATGTTTGAAATCATCATAGTTGCCGGCGATCACAAACAAGCTTTGTATCGTTCTAATGCTGTATAGAGGATGGTTTTGATAAATGTCCAAGGCTTGAAGAATATGATGCATCGACACATGGGTTTGCTTCATGTGATAATACGCTTCTGCCACTTTAAAATGGAATTCGGCTTTCTCAATATCATCTGACACAAACGGCAGTTCTTTCTCCGCCTCGCGATAATATCCGATCGCTTCCACATATTCTTTTTGGTCAAATTCATACATGCCGCGGAAAAACAAAGAGTAGTATTTCAAAAGGCCTGTGAGTTTTTTCTGAGGGGTCTCAATCGTTTCAAGAAGCTCTGTCACTGTAGGGC
>NZ_BAAIYG010000147.1:0-543 GCF_057543335.1 Brevibacillus sp. YAE8 | reverse complement strand
CGTTTCTTGCAGCTTATGTCGCTGTCCCACGACGGATGAAGCCTGGAACTCTGCACGGTTATCACTGTAAGATATCAAAGTATGGCCGACCAGCGGTGGCAATGAATGCAGCCGCTCGATAATCCTACTGGCGAACACAATAGCTTCAGATAGCGAATTGCTCGCCAGACGATTAGCACCGTGAACACCTGTGGAAGAAGTCTCTCCACAAGCGAACAAACGCCTAACGGAGCTTTCCCCGTATAGATTAGTCTGGATACCACCCATCATATAATGGGCAGCAGGAGCAATGGGAATCCAGCCTGTCGTCATATCCAACCCATATGACAGACATGTCCGATAAATCGTTGGAAAACGTTGCTTTACCCGCTCAGGCGGCTCGTGTGTAATATCCAGGTATACAAACGTAGACTGAGTGCGTTCCATCTCATGGATGATCGCACGAGCTACGATATCTCTGGGTGCAAGCTCCTGCCGGGAATCGTACTTGTCCATGAAGCGTTCTCCATGAATGTTGCGTAACACGGCCCCTTCTCCCCGTAC
>NZ_BAAIYG010000146.1:0-544 GCF_057543335.1 Brevibacillus sp. YAE8 | reverse complement strand
CCGACGTAAACGCCATTGTTGCTGCCTTTGTCGACGACCACCTGATCGCTGTACGGGTCATTGCTGGTCGACAGAACCTGAGCCACCATCTTGTGCTCATCCTGACGCAGCGGCGAGCCCAGCAGTTCGCGCAGACGGGCGTTCTCCTGTTTGAATTGGCCAAGCAGCATCAAATCGCTGTTTTTGAGCAGCAATTCCTGACGCAGCGCGCGGTTTTCGAGTTCAAGAGACTGGCGGGTAGCAAACGTGGCGGAAACCTGATCGAGGAATTCACGTGGCGCATTCGACAAGAAATAGAAAGGACTGACGGCAGTGTCCATATAGGTGCGGATCTTAACGAACGTACCTACTTTACTGTCGGCAAAAATCAGGACAATGGCCGTGAGAATAGCCAAAAAAAGTCGCAGTTGCAGGGAAGGCCCCCTGCTAAAAATCGGCTTCATAAAATATGCGAGTTCCTCGGCAACAGAAGGTTTCAGCCAATCAAGTGAAAGATAGCCTAGGCAGGAAAAGTAGCAAGCGAAGCGGATCGAGCGAAAACTAC
>NZ_BAAIYG010000145.1:0-544 GCF_057543335.1 Brevibacillus sp. YAE8 | reverse complement strand
GAATAGCTGTTTATCTAACAAAAACAAAAAAATGGCAGCATTTTTTCTCCTTTCAACAAAACATGTCCTTTAGAACAAGAATCCTCTTTCTTTCTCCGCTTCTTTTGTATTTGCTTATTATCCTCATCGGGAACAAAGGTGTACACGGAAGTTCCACTGTTGATCTTGTTCTTATTTTGCTTACCCAAACTCTAGTCATAGCATTTGTAGAGGAGATGGTATTTAGAGGATTTATGCTGAATTTGCTGTTATCAAAAAGCTATAAAGTGGCGGTTCTTCTTTCATCGTTCCTATTTGCCTTTACGCACAGTTTGAATATGCTAAGCGGTCAATCGGTAGCAAATACAATTTTTCAAATTCTATTTGCATTTGTTATTGGGTTGGTCTTGGCTTTACTGATCGTTAACGGTCAATCGATTGGAGTGACGATCGTATTTCACGGCTTAAATAATTTTCTCCAGTTTACGAGCCCTGTCAACGCAAATGATTCTTTATTTGTTAATTACGCGCTGCTTCTATTTTTAAGCGGATATGCCTTTTATTT
>NZ_BAAIYG010000144.1:0-545 GCF_057543335.1 Brevibacillus sp. YAE8 | reverse complement strand
AATCTGGTTCGACAACTTGTCGGCGGCGGTGGTCTCGATTAGCCGTGATGGAAAGCGGTCATGCACCGATCAGTTCCTGCGGTTTGCTACCCACTACCGGTTCGACCCAGAATTCTGTAATCCCTATCGTGGTCACGAAAAGGGGCATGTGGAGAACAAGGTGGGGTACAGTCGGCGTAATTGGCTCGTGCCACCACCGATTTGCGAGACGGATGCTGACCTTGAGACATACTTGGCCCAGGCAGCAGAGGCAGACATGGATCGTCCACACTATGCCAAGAAAGAGCGTATCGTCAACTTGTGGGAGCAAGAACGGAAGAAGCTTTTGGCTATGCCAACCGTTGCGTTTGAGGTTTTCAGGCTTGAACCGGCCCGCTTGAACAAATATCGGGAACTCCGGTTTGAAACAACCACATAGCCACTACCGCAGTGCCGTGCGCTAGATCCCGTATTGCTCAAGGTGAAATGGGACGAGATCGAGGTTTTGTCGGGCGACGGAGAGTACCGACACCTGGGGACGTTGCCTCGCCCGTACACGGAAAAGG
>NZ_BAAIYG010000143.1:0-547 GCF_057543335.1 Brevibacillus sp. YAE8 | reverse complement strand
ATCGTGTTGATAAAATTCCGAGAAATGAACGTTCCGTTGAACCTAAGTTTCGAAATATATTTTCTCGAGTCTTCCGACAGCACAGTGAAATGGAAGCTGAACGGCTTTTTATTGTAGGAACAGGGCTTACGACTCCTAAAATAGAAGAAGTTGTAAATACATGGCCAAAACCTTGGCTTTTTGCAAGGGTCTTTCTTATTGCGCTTGTCGCATACTTAGGCCTATATTTAGGCGTAAGTTTGTTCGAAAACATCAACTTCATACCAGGTCTTATTGTAGTCGGTGCTTTTGCAGTTCCATTTACTACTCTCATTTTCTTTTGGGAAATGAACGCTCCCCAGAATATTGCTATTTACAAAATTGTTTATGTCGTTTTTATTGGCGGAATCCTTTCACTTTTATTAGCACTTGTGTTTTACGATATTCTTGGAAATAACACAAACGTGATTGTAATTGGAATATGTGAGGAACTCGCTAAAGTTATCGCTGTTATTTATTTTGTGCGCAATCTTAAATATAGATATATCCTTAACGGCCTTCTTTTAGG
>NZ_BAAIYG010000142.1:0-547 GCF_057543335.1 Brevibacillus sp. YAE8 | reverse complement strand
ATGCATATCATCGTTAATTGAAGCTGGCTCAAAGGTCATTTTTGTTTGCTCCATCAGATACTTTCACCTCTTTCGTGTGTGTATGTTCTACTTTTTCCAATATAAAAGAGGTCTATGACGATTTGACGAAAGTTTACAAATTAAATTTGCTAATGAGTGCTGTTAATTGTTCTGCCATTTGAGACAGAGATTGTGCGGAAACAGCAATTTCCTCCATTGAAGCCAGCTGCTCTTCAGTTGATGCAGCCACTTCTTCAGATGTAGCTGCATTTCCTTTAGCAAGGATTGCCATTTCACCCGCTGTACGAGCCACTTCTTCAACCGCTGCTGAAATTTGCTGAGCAGTCGCAGCCACTTCTTCTACTTGCGGAGTCGTTTCATTCATGCTGCTTAGAATTTGTTCGAATTTTTGAATAGCCGTTTGTGATATTGTTCGTCCTTCTTCAACTTTGTTTGTGACTTGCTCCATTGTATGTACAGATTCCTGAGTGTCTTGTTGAATAGCTTGAATAAGCTCAGAAATTTGAGACGCGGACACTTGTGATTG
>NZ_BAAIYG010000141.1:0-549 GCF_057543335.1 Brevibacillus sp. YAE8 | reverse complement strand
AAGTTTGGTGAAAACAGCGATAAATGAGACGGTTTGCATACCAACTTCTCAAACGCTTCATAAAACCTTTCTATATAATTATCGGCATCTCCGCTGGCTGTAGGGATAAAACAGATTTTCGGCACATCTATATGAGCTTGTGACAGTATGTATTGATCCAGAAGCAAGTTATCCGGCTCCATCGAAAAACCTCCGCCGCCCATGGCTATAATTTGTCTCATTTCAATCATTCCTTTCAAAAAAGTGATATAGAAAATGTAAATTCATACAATTTCAAACAAGAAGTTTTCCGTATAATGGAAGAGTGATAAAAAGGTGGTGCGAAGCTTTTGAAAATAGTACGAACACTTATACTAATACTAGGTATTTTTATTATCTTGTTTTGTATTTTTGGCTATATCGATTATAACGGTCAAAAAATGGAACTTGGAGCCAAACAAGAAAAAAACATTCCTTCTTCCATTAACACTGACGGAGGTGCAATTACGCTATCTGCTGTAAGCGAAAAGTACGATAAAACGCAGTTTGGCTTTTTTGTTATTCAAAACA
>NZ_BAAIYG010000140.1:0-549 GCF_057543335.1 Brevibacillus sp. YAE8 | reverse complement strand
TGTTTAAAGGCGAACAAACGAGACAAGAATTTTTCAAACGAATTATGAACATTCAAGGCGCATTAGGCGGTGAAGGCTATGACCGTATTTGATCTTGTTAAAAAGAATATGCGCAAAAATATTAGTCGGTACAGCCTTTATTTCTTTTCAATGATTTTTAGTATTGTTGTGTACTATGTGTTTGCTACGCTTCAGTACGACCAATCGATTTCAAAAGTGATTGGAGAAGAGATGAGGCTGCAGGGCATTTTTAATGCTTCAAATTACGTTTTGCTTACTTTTATTGTTGTCTTTATTTGGTACACAAACTCATTTTTTATCAGACAGCGTAAGAGAGAGCTCGGACTGTATCATTTAGTCGGTATTGAAAAACGTACGATTGGGAAAATGATTTTCTACGAGAATATGCTGCTGGGGATTTTTTCTTTGGTGGTCGGTATTTTACTAGGTACCGTGTTTTCAAGGCTGTTTGTGCTGTTTTTACTAAAGCTTATGGGACTGTCGTTTTCTATTACGCTCACATTTTCTCTTCAAGCGGTTTTGAAAACA
>NZ_BAAIYG010000139.1:0-549 GCF_057543335.1 Brevibacillus sp. YAE8 | reverse complement strand
GCGGCGTATCTTATTGTGCGGTATGTGACGGTGCATTCTTTAAAGGTAAAGAGCTAGTCGTTGTAGGCGGTGGAGACTCTGCGGTTGAGGAAGGCGTATATTTAACACGCTTCGCAACAAAAGTAACAATTATTCACCGACGCGATGAGCTTCGCGCGCAGAAAATTCTACAGCAGCGTGCATTTGACAACGAAAAAGTTGATTTTATTTGGAATACAACAGTCAAAGAAGTAAATGAAAAAGACGGTAAAGTAGGCAGCGTAACGTTAGTAGACACAAAAACAGGTGAAGAGCGCGAGTTTGGTGCGGACGGCGTATTCATTTATGTTGGAATGGTTCCACTAACAAAACCATTCGAAAGCCTAAACATCACGAATAAAGAAGGATATATTGAAACGAACGAGCAAATGGAAACAAAAGTACCAGGTGTGTTCGCAGCTGGAGACGTTCGTGAAAAGGCTCTTCGTCAAATTGTAACAGCTACAGGTGATGGCAGCATTGCTGCTCAAGCGGCTCAGCACTATGTAGAAGAGTTAAAAGAAAAGTTAA
>NZ_BAAIYG010000138.1:0-550 GCF_057543335.1 Brevibacillus sp. YAE8 | reverse complement strand
ATGATATCATTTTAAATAAATACTCCCAGTCTCATCTACTTTCTGCAGTACACCTTTGCACACACCTTTAAAGCCTTCATTTGCTCATTCATACGCAGCGTGTCATCATCTGAATAAATAACAATGCCTGTCGTATAATTTTGGCTAATGGCTTTTCTCATACACAAAATGACGTAGAATAACCTGTAGGAAATCAGGGCATTAAAGAAGGCAAAATTGCAGATTTAGAACACGTTTCTGGACCTTTAGATGACGATGATCTCGAAGAATTTAGCGATTTTTAAAGACTAAGCCACTAGATATACTAGTGGCTTTCTTTCTAATTACAAATTTGGTGCTTTAAAGCGAGACATAACACTCATTATCTAAAGATAAATTAGTAATATGACAGATAGGATAACTTTTCACTTTTAATAACTCTCTTAAAATACACAATTATTTGTTTAAATAAAGACTCTGTCCAAGCCCTTTTAATGCATCGTGAATACTCTATAAAGAGTGCGATTTCTAGGAGGGAACAAATGCTTCATTTATTAACTACTACTTTATC
>NZ_BAAIYG010000137.1:0-550 GCF_057543335.1 Brevibacillus sp. YAE8 | reverse complement strand
TTAAAAAAGAAACTTTATAATGAATATTATTTTATATTTTACCATATAAATAGCTATTTTTACTCATAAAAAATACAATGACATTCGACTGGTTTTTTATTGGATTTAGGTTTTTGAGACTATAGATGAAGTAATTTGCTTAGGGAGCATCAAATGCTGTAATAGCAGGAGGTCAAAGAGGTTTAATTACTAGTAAATAACATAAATTACATTTAATTCTCTTATTGATAAACTTAGCTAGGTATGATTAACTATAAAAGTTAAGTAAAAAAATTGAAATATAGGGCTAAATTATAATTATTTTTATGGTTGAAGCTTCCTATTAAAAAAGATAGTCGAAATAAGGAGGAAACAATCGAAATGGTGCTTAGTATTATTTTAATCTGTTTGTTTCTAGTATTTGCTTATGGAGCATGGGAACAGGTTAAACATCAAAAAAATATCGATTCTATTCCGGTGAGGATAAATGTTAATGGCATTCGCGGAAAATCAACAGTTACTAGATTGATAACTGGAATCGTAACAGAAGCTGGATATAAAACTATAGGAA
>NZ_BAAIYG010000136.1:0-552 GCF_057543335.1 Brevibacillus sp. YAE8 | reverse complement strand
AATTACGAAAGCATCCGGTTGAATTTAGACCAACTGACGAGTTGACACAGCAGCCAAACCAAAGTTTGGTGCAGGTCCGGCCGGTTTTGACGAATAAACTTCTTGGTAGTCAAAGAACCGAAGACTCCGTATACGAATGGGATGATATTAATATTCAAAGCGTATGGGGAGACATTGTGATTGATTTAAGCAATACTGTTCTGCCAAAAGGCGATGCGGTTATCTTTATTCGTCAAGTGTTTGGAAATATTAAAGTGCTCATTCCTTACGAAACAGAAGTATCTGTGAATCATTCTAAACTAGCAGGAAACGTAACGGTTTTTGGCCATCAGCGCGGCTTTTCGTTCAATGAAAATTTGTCTATCAAAACAGAGGAATTTGATCAATCTGCTCATAGGGTGAAGATTGTTACAACTGTTGTGATTGGAGATTTAGAGGTGCAAAGGATATGAGTATTCTTCAACGGCAGTTATTGTGGGGGATTTTCTTAAGTTTTTTTGTATTTGTATCCGTGCTCCTTACCGTGTTTTTTGCATATCCTGTTTTTCAACT
>NZ_BAAIYG010000135.1:0-553 GCF_057543335.1 Brevibacillus sp. YAE8 | reverse complement strand
GTTTATACTTAGCACTTCAGCTTCCAAAGTTAACATGGATTAGTTTCGTAATTTGGCTTGTACTAGGGCTAGTGGTTTACTTCTTATACGGACGTAAGCATAGTCATTTGAACAGCAGTAAATAATGAAAAGCTTCGGACAAGCTTCTTCCTTCGTCCGAAGCTTTTTTATTTGTTTGATGAAAAGAAATTGAAGATTGTTCTATTTGAATAAATTAAGTTTAAGAAAGACTTATGTTATAATACGTGTAGCAAAAACGCAAAACTAGATGTGGTATGGAGGAATAGTATGGCAGCGTATACGCCAATGATACAGCAATATTTGAGAATTAAGGCAGAGTATCAAGATGCCTTTTTATTTTTTAGATTAGGTGATTTTTATGAAATGTTCTTTGAAGATGCTACGACAGCTTCTCAAGAACTTGAAATAACATTAACAAGTCGAGACGGAGGAGGACAAGAGCGAATTCCGATGTGCGGGGTTCCGTATCACTCTGCTCCTACGTATATCGAGCGTTTAATTGAAAAGGGATTTAAAGTAGCTATTTGTGAGC
>NZ_BAAIYG010000134.1:0-555 GCF_057543335.1 Brevibacillus sp. YAE8 | reverse complement strand
ATTTCTTTTTTCCTTACTCTCTTTATAGTTGTTTGTTCACTGGAGAATGATTCTTCACACTTCCAATTCACACCACTTCAAAAGTTTAAACTTTTTCCCTTGCAATTCTTAAATCAATGTATTATATTGTTGATGTATCAATTATTGATATGTCAAACAATTGTCCACAATCAAAAATATGGAAATGACAATAAATATGTTTAACGCCTAAAAAGAAAGGAATAATGACTATGACTACAAAAGACTTTAACGAAATTGCTTTAAAACGTCGTTCAATTAAAAAATATGATCCTTCAATAAAAATTAGCCGTGAGGAAATGGAGGAAATTCTTACAGAAGCTATGCGCGCTCCTTCTTCTGTTAATATGCAGCCGTGGCGCTTTGTTGTAATTGAAACGCCGGAAGGAAAAGAAAAGCTAGCTGAACTTGCGAAATTTAACAGTGAACAAGTTCATACATCTTCAGCTGTTATTGCCGTGTTTGGTGATATGAATAACGTTGAATATGCAGATGAGATTTTCGGCAAGGCCGTAGAGCTTGGCTATATGCCTCAAG
>NZ_BAAIYG010000133.1:0-556 GCF_057543335.1 Brevibacillus sp. YAE8 | reverse complement strand
TTTGCCCTTGATATCGTGATCTCTTCTGTATTCGTATCGAAAATCGATTTTCTGTAAATATTTATACATAAACATGATGAGCAAAAACATAAGGGGGGAGCTAACATGACAAATAGAGAGGAAATGAATCCTAAGGTTGATGTGTATTTAGGAAAAGTGAACAAATGGAAGGCGGAAATGGAGAAGTTGAGAGCAATCATGCTTGACTGCCAGCTCACTGAAGAACTGAAGTGGGGTAAACCTTGTTACATGTTTCAGAATAGTAACATAGCTATAATACAAGGCTTTAAAGAACACTGTGCGCTTATGTTTTTCAAAGGTGCTTTGTTAAAAGACCCCAATGGTATTCTAATCAAACCTGGGGAGGATACGCAGGCGGGGCGCCAGATTCGGTTCACGAATGTTGAAGAAATTGTTGAGATGGAAACCATCTTGAAAGCCTATATAATTGAAGCCGTTGAAGTGGAAAAAGCCGGTTTAAAAGTGGATTTTAAAAAGAATACAGAACTTATTTTTCCTGAAGAATTCCAAGCTAAATTAGATGAAAATCCTGCTT
>NZ_BAAIYG010000132.1:0-559 GCF_057543335.1 Brevibacillus sp. YAE8 | reverse complement strand
TGCTGGCCACCGGCGCGGTGCTGTGGGCGCTCTACTTCAACTACTCTTCCATCCGAATCAGAATGACTTGGCCGGCCGTCACCGAGTTACTGGTAATGGGCGCGATCACCGCGATTTCCTACCAGTGCTGGGACATCGCGATGAAAAAAGGCAATGCCACGCTGGTTGCGGCACTCTCCTATTTCACGCCGTTGTCGGCTATTTTCATCGCGGGATTGTGGCTGCACACCTTGCCGGGAGCCAGTTTCTGGCCGGGCGTAGGCATGGTGGTCGCAGGTTCACTGCTTTGCTGGAGCGCGTCGCGCGGCAAGTAGCGGGTTAGCGGTAGGTGGTGACGAAGGAACGGTACTTTTCGAGGACTTGCAGAAAGTCCTCGACGCCGCAAAACGCCAAACTCTCTTCATCGTAGTAGCTCATGCCCTCTTCCATCTCGTCGCCTTCAAAACCGAGCTGGTTGGCGCGGATCATCACTTCGTCGTCGGCCAGCAGTAGCGTGTATTCGTGGCCTTCAATCTGGCACTGGCGTTCGCTGCCTTTCAACTCAGCGAGGGCCGCTTCG
>NZ_BAAIYG010000131.1:0-559 GCF_057543335.1 Brevibacillus sp. YAE8 | reverse complement strand
TACTAGCTACGATGCACAGTAAACCTAAAAGCATAAAAATAGTCATTAGCCAGACTGAAGACCGAAAGAAAATTCCCCCATACATAACAATGAAACCAACAAAGATCAGGCTGAGTGCAAACGTGCGAATCTTGTTAATTTTATTTGAATACTTTATCCCCATCAGTATCCCCCCTATTACCAATATATCATAGCGTGAGACAGTGAATAGTAATAAAAATTGAATCTTCGGAAAATTATCCGTAGTTTTTGAGCTTTCTGAATGATTTCCATAATTCTGAGTGGGATATCCGTTATACATCGTATATAATAAAAAAATAAATCTTAGTCCATAGCCTTTAAAAATTTGAAAAATATTTGTCTATTCAAGTTAGGAGAGCTCAAAATGGAAGATGTTTTACGGCCAATATATCAAGAAAGAGCTAGCAATAAAGACACACGCGGTATTTTACTGATTGAAAAAAAGAAAGCAGAAGCTCCAGTGACGGATAATTTGGATTCTAGCTTATTTATTGTGACCAAAACCACAGAAACTTCTCTTTTTATTAAACAATACGAA
>NZ_BAAIYG010000130.1:0-559 GCF_057543335.1 Brevibacillus sp. YAE8 | reverse complement strand
AGAGGTCACCATTTCTCTTCACGGTGCCTATAGCGATGTCTGCACAACTTATATTGGAGGAAGAGACGAAAAGTTAGAAAAAGCGGTGCGTCAAGCACTTTCGAATTTTCCGATCAGTGAAACGCCCGTACATTTAAAAGGCGTTTCACCTCGAAATATCGCCAACGACAATCAGCGGCATAAAGGACTGCAGCTTGAAATCACCACTCCGCAGTATGAACAATTATTACAGGATGAGCAGCTGTTCAACGAGTATGTGAATGCGATAGTATCGGCTGTGAACTCAGTGATGTAAAGATAAATTGAACAGCTTCCTGTATATTGGCTGCAATAAAGGCTGGTTGTACATCAGCCCATTTTCCTCGTTTATGTAACGTGTCATGCCCGGCTCCTGTTAACACTAAAATGCAGTGAGCGCCTGCTGCACTGGCCGCTACTAGGTCTTTCCACCGGTCGCCAATCACGATGCAGTTAGCCAAATTTAAGCTGTGCTCCTCCGCTGCTTTTAACAGCATGCCGGGGTTTGGTTTGCGGCACGAACAGGCGTCTGAATCTTCAT
>NZ_BAAIYG010000129.1:0-562 GCF_057543335.1 Brevibacillus sp. YAE8 | reverse complement strand
AAAATTGACTTTCTTTTCTCTGCTTTTGGTTAACCGTGTTAGCAAGTGCGTAGTGACTTTGGGATGAAGCTGATTTTCTCCATTCATTAGCTTTCGAATAGCCGTTACAAGTTCATCTGGATCGCTTTCTTTTAGCTGATAGCCTGAAGCTCCTGCTTCTAATGCCGGTATCACGTGATCTTGATCTGAAAAGCTTGTTAGAATCATGACTTGTATATGCGGTGCTTGTTTTTTTAGTTCTTTTGTTGCTTCGATTCCATCGAGAACCGGCATCGATAAATCCATTAACACAATATGAGGCTCTAGAGATATGATGATTTTAACGTAGAAAACATCCCTACTTGATTTTTGATATAGTCGCTTAACTCGAGGTAATCCTGAAGCTTGAGCGGTTTACCTTTCACTGCATACATAGAAGCGATAGCCATAAACTGCTTGTGATCTCCTACTTTCCATTTCAGTTCATTTTTTAAGCTGATATAAAAATCTCTATACTGATTTACTTTTTGTTGAATATTCTCTGGCACCATCTCAACACGTCCTTTATTAGGTGTTAGCTTAT
>NZ_BAAIYG010000128.1:0-563 GCF_057543335.1 Brevibacillus sp. YAE8 | reverse complement strand
CAACAATAAGCCATGCAGCTTTAGGGGACAAGCTATTAAAAGAAGGTATGACAGATCCAGACGTAAAAGAATTACAGGATGTTTTAAGACAGAAGGGCATATTTTCAGCTACTTCGACTGGCTATTTTGGTTCAATTACAAAAGATTCAGTTCTAAGCTTTCAGCGTTCTCATAGTTTAACAGCTGATGGAATGGTGGGACCTAATACATATCAAGCGTTAATAGCTAATTCAACAAGTGCGGTTACAAGCATTACACTTTTGAAATATGGAATGACTAGTAATGAAGTTGAAAAAGTACAGCAGCTGTTAAAGGAAAAAGGTTACTTTAACGCCACACCAACAGGCTATTTTGGCACAATTACTCAAACTGCCGTTATGAATTTCCAACGGGATCATGGCTTAGCTGTGGATGGAATAGTAGGTCCAGCTACTTTAAATGCCTTAAATAACGCATCTACTAGCGCCACTGGTTCTTCAACTGTTAATAGTTCAACGCAAGCGACAGCTAGTGATATTGTGGCTTATTCTAAAAAATTCATAGGGGTGCCATATGTTTGGGGG
>NZ_BAAIYG010000127.1:0-563 GCF_057543335.1 Brevibacillus sp. YAE8 | reverse complement strand
AAGAGCGTCATCATCTCCGGCAATACGAATGACTTTTTTTAAGGGTAGGACAACATCCGAATCATTTACTTCTTTTTTGCCCACCACAACCTTACCATATTCAATACCGCGAGCGGTCTCTACTATGACGCAGTTTTCTTTCTCCACTGGAAGGTCCAGCGGATCAAAATAATAAGTCTTGCCCGCCTTCTTGAAACGGACACCCACTACACTATACAAAAATTAACCCCCTTGTATGCCACTAAACCTCATTTGTAGCCGACATTGTAAGAATGGCCGCAATTGAAGTCTCACTGTCGCACAAACCGGGAACCTGGCGTCGCGGATTGTGCAGAGTGGAACAAGCGCGACTTCCTGTTAGCCGGTGATAGAACCGCTTGTATCGGACAACCCAATCAGAAGCTGCTCCACGCATAATTGTCCGTTGACGTGAAAACGGAGCTTCTTCCTGCAATTCGCGGCCAAATCCATATAAGAGACCCATTGTTCCGTGCTGCGGGTGATTGCCAATTTGGAGACGGACTCCAAATGATCTATGAAAACAATGCTTTCGTGCCTTCCGT
>NZ_BAAIYG010000126.1:0-567 GCF_057543335.1 Brevibacillus sp. YAE8 | reverse complement strand
ATGCAAAAAATCCATCTCCTTATTAAAAAGATATTTTATTTTTATGTAATTCTTGTTGTCATTTCTAGAAATGATTGGATTTGAGCTCTATTAAAATATACAATTAATTCTTTTTTATGTCAATATATTTCAAAAAATATATGATATTATATATGTTTGAAATATTATCTAGATGAAAACGTAAAATAGAGAGATTAGCGTATACTTGGATTCTAAACTACGGAAAGTATATATATTTAGTAGAATGTAGAGTTTTTATCTTCTTATAAAAAGAACGACAAGAAGTGGCTTTAAAAAATGATGTGCACTAACCCATCACTGGAGGGAGCCGATTAAGTGGTTCTTCTACTCTCCACTTGATGAATTGTCGGTAGTAACACATGATCGGCTTTACTTGATTGCGTTATAAAAAAGAAAGAACGCTACCCCTAAAAAGGCTAGCGCTCTTTTGCTGTATCTAATGGTTGCTGCTCTATAAACTCTACAACCTCTTCAATTTTACAGTCCAATTCCTCACATATACGTGCAATGACACTCATTGCTACAAATTCTCCATTAGACATTTTA
>NZ_BAAIYG010000125.1:0-568 GCF_057543335.1 Brevibacillus sp. YAE8 | reverse complement strand
ACACGCTGGATACCGGAGCGGAGTTGGCGGTGAACGATTTGCGCAGCGCGCTGGCGCAGGAGCTGCCGGGGTACATGATCCCGTCGTACTTCGTGGAGCTGGAGCGCCTGCCTCTGACGCCGAACGGAAAGATTGACCGGAAGGCGCTGCCGGCGCCGGAAGGGGAAGCGGGAAGCGGAACGGAGTACGTCGCACCGCGCAATGAGCTGGAACCGAAGCTGGCGGCGACTTGGCAAGGGGTGCTGGGGCTTGCGAAGGAGATTGGCGTTCACGACAACTTCTTCGACATCGGCGGCCACTCCCTGCGGGCGACGACGCTGGCGGGCAAGGTATTTAAGGAATTAAACGTCAACCTGCCGCTGCGCGACGTATTCCGTCACTCGACGATTGCGGCGATGGCTGAGGCGATCGCCCGGATGGAACGGCGGGAGCATGAGGCCATTCCTCAAGCGGAGGAGAGAGAGTACTACCCTCTGTCCTCCGCGCAGAAACGGCTGTTCATTCAGCACACGCTGGATGGAGCGGATCAGCTTTACAACATGCCGGAGCTGGTGCAGGTGGAAGGCGA
>NZ_BAAIYG010000124.1:0-571 GCF_057543335.1 Brevibacillus sp. YAE8 | reverse complement strand
CGTTATTATTTTTAAATTAATATCTTTACGAAAAAATATCTTTATGATAAAGTTATTTAGGTGGTTAACCAAATAGATGATTATAAAGAAACATATCTCCTAATAGATGGAGATAATATCTTTATGAAAAAGCTATATAAAAAAGTAATTTTATTAGTGAAGTATTAAGGAGGAGTAATGAATGTCTAGAAGTCGCTTAATGGTAACAAATTTTATTGGAATCATCGTTATTTTAGCTTTATTAATTGGAGGAGGATATTATTACGTTCAAAAATCGAACTATATTACAACGGATAACGCTAAAGTATCTGGAGATGTATACAACGTAGTTGCACCTGCAGCAGGTAAGGTAGCAAGCTGGACAGTGGAAGAAGGAAATGATGTATCAAAAGATGCTGAAATTGCTAAGATTCAAGCTGAAAAAGGCTCTGTAGCTGCTACAGTACCAGCAGATGGAAAAATTATTCAAACAAATGTAAAAGAAAATCAAATGGTTCAAGCTGGACAGCAAATTGCAACCGAAGTAGATATGAAAGATCTATTTATCGTAGCGAATATCAAAGAGGATCAG
>NZ_BAAIYG010000123.1:0-573 GCF_057543335.1 Brevibacillus sp. YAE8 | reverse complement strand
GCATGGACGGAGATAAATTTAAAAGCGAGTAAAATAGGGGTGAACGTGTCACCTATTCAGCTGAAGTCCTCACGATTTGTAACGGACATGGAACAAATTTTGAAGAAAACGGGCCTTGATCCGCACTTTCTAGAACTTGAAATCACCGAAAGCGTTATTCAAAACAGTCAAGAATCGAAAAAAGTGCTAAACCGCCTGCGGAGTCTAGGGATAAAAGTGGCGATGGATGATTTCGGAACGTGCTACTCTTCTCTCAGCTATCTTAAACACTTGCCAATCAATACGTTAAAAATTGATAAATCATTTATTGATGACTTAGATGAAGTTGGAAAAGTGCTGGTGGAAACGATTATTCAAATGGGGAAAAAACTTAATTTTGCCCTAACCGCAGAAGGAATCGAAAACGAAGAACAGCTGCAGTTTGTGACGGAACAAGGCTGTCATATCGGTCAAGGCTATCTATTTGATAAGCCGCTTTCTCCTGAGGAAATGAGCCGTTTGTTGAAATGAAGGAAAATCCTATGTACGGAAAGAAGCTCTTTAATAGAGCTTTTTTTATGGTTTTTAATCGTA
>NZ_BAAIYG010000122.1:0-573 GCF_057543335.1 Brevibacillus sp. YAE8 | reverse complement strand
AACTGGCTTGAATAAGTCATCAATGAACAGCACATCTGCTTTTCTCATGGCATTCAGCTTTGTTTCCAGCTGGTCAAAGTCATTTTTCAGATCACTCATGCCCTCAACGTAAGGAAAGTACAGGCAGTGAGTCGATTTCTTCTTAATGAGATTGTTCATGATGGCCGTTAACAGATGCGTTTTGCCGCTGCCCGGCTGTCCCAGTAGAGCAATGCTATTGGCACGCTCTCCCTTGATCTTTTCAAAGTCTTTGAAGTATTCGACCGCACATTCATAGGCATCTTTAATCATTTGGGGTTTGCCATCTAATTTGAAGTTGCCAAACAACAGCTTTTCGAACTTTTCTGTAATGCCGCTGGCTGCCATGAGCTTCGCTATTTTCTTTTGTTTCACACACTCACATTGTTTGGAATACGTCGTTTTCCATTCCCGAGCCTTATCTGGCGTGCAAACCTTTCCCGCAAGATAATCTTCTTCAAGAACCATTTCATCAAGTGATAGGCTGTCCAATGGCTTGTTTTCTTTTCTCAGCCGCAGCTCAGTATCCTTGTGAACCCGATAAATTACAACGCC
>NZ_BAAIYG010000121.1:0-574 GCF_057543335.1 Brevibacillus sp. YAE8 | reverse complement strand
AACCATGAACACTCTGCAGTTATTCTTGATTTGAGCGCTAACGGGATTGGCATTATTAGAAGCTTAACAGCAAAAGGTATTAATGTTTACGCTTTTGACACAGAAAAACCATATAAAATAGGAAAATCACGCCTAGCTACTTGCAGTATATGCCCTAGTCCTGTAACTGAGGAAAAGAAACTGTTAAACTTCTTAATTAACCTCTCTAAAAAAATTGGTTCAAAACCTGTCTTGTATACAGGAGCAGATGACTACGTACAATTCATTTCCAAAAACCGAGACGAATTGCTAAATTACTTCTTGTTTTTATTACCTGATGATAATTTAGTTGAGCAAGTGCTTGATAAAAACAAAACTTACGAGCTGGCCGTCAAGCATAATATTCCATGTCCAAAAACATATGTAATAGATAGTAAAGAGGAACTTGAAGAGGCTATCTTAAATGTTGAATTCCCATGTATTTTAAAACCTGTTCTCGGCCACGAGTTCAGAAAGAAAATCAACAAAAAAGCAATTGTATTTGATACTCCTGAGCAGTTAAGGAATGATTATTGTTTTTATAGAGAATGCGGAC
>NZ_BAAIYG010000120.1:0-575 GCF_057543335.1 Brevibacillus sp. YAE8 | reverse complement strand
GAGCAGCATGTTTTCCTTCGCAGGTCAGTCCGAAATGGTAGTCCACGATCGCTCGATCATAGACATCAATGAGACTCATCAGGAAAAAGAAACGCTGTTCTCCTACGATAAATCCGTATTTTACGTCTATCTCCCACAATTGATTCGGAGCGGTAATCTCTCGGTTGTTTGCCAACTTTCGAGGATGTTTCCTTTTCTTTTGTCGTTGTGGTTGCAGGAGTTCTTCTTCTTTCAGCAAGCGGTAAACCTTTTTCTTGTTGATGACCAGTTGGTGGTCTCGCCGTAGGCAGACGGTAAGCTTTCGATATCCATAAGCAGATTCTTCATCGGCAATCAGCTCGGATAGCCATTCTTTGATTTGTTCGTCACTGACAGGTTGTCCGTCTTTTGACAACGAATAACCAGGTATAGGTCTTCCTCCGTGATAAACGCGAGGTTTTTGGGAGGCTTTGATGCTAGACTTTACATTGGACACGGAGAATCGAGAGTGCGACAATAAAAGCGTTCATAATCGAGGTGTCCAACATGACGAAAAAGTACGACAGGGAATTCAAACTTCAAACCGTACGACTCAT
>NZ_BAAIYG010000119.1:0-579 GCF_057543335.1 Brevibacillus sp. YAE8 | reverse complement strand
CTATTCCAAAAGCCAGCTAAAAACCCGCTGTAAAAAAGCGGGTTTTTTCTATTATATATGTTTGCGCTGAAAATACAGTAAACCTGCTACTCCAAAAAGCAGAAAGCTGCTTATAACAACCACTAAGAAATTCTGTGTAGTCAGCATCAACCCCCATGATGCTTTTCCGGTTACACCTAACATTCCATACATTGGCTGAGTCCATGGGTACCAGGGGCCAAATCGTTCAGAATTAGCAACGAATAAATTCGGTAGTGTTAAAATGACGTTGACTGTCAAAGATGCTCCAAAGCTAGAACATGCCATTGACACAGCTAGCATAAACGCAAGAATGGGCAACACCGCAACCCATCCGCCTAGCATATTTCCAGCTATCATCTTTAAAGGCACAGCGCTCGGATAGTCTTTTAACATGCTAACTCCTAATAAAACAACAAATACAAGCACTTGAAGAATTCCCATGAAAGCTGCTGCTGTAATCAATTTTGCTCCGTATACCGATGTCCTTGTCACAGGAAGAGATAATAATTGCTTCCATCCTCCCGCTTCGTGTTCATACCGACAGATGAAGGATGTTAC
>NZ_BAAIYG010000118.1:0-580 GCF_057543335.1 Brevibacillus sp. YAE8 | reverse complement strand
AAAAAAGCAAGCTCACAAACAATTTACGGATGAATTCGAACGTCAAAAATGCACAGAGCTTATTAGTTTTATTGAAGAAGAGATGTTTAAACAATCGAATCCACGCAAGTTTGTTGTGGATAGTGCCCTTCATTCATTAAAGCAGCTGCCTGTTAACAACCGTAAATCGAACCTAGAGGAACTGCAAACGATGATTGATCAGTATGTGAGTGAACTTCAATCAAAAGCTAGAAGAAACTAAACATATGAAATTCACGCTCCCCATAACAACAAAAAACGAACGATTATGATTTTTTAATTAATCGTTCGTTTGTAATTCCAACTAAAATACTTTTATCCCAGCCTCTTTTTTATTTTCCTCCAGTAAACGAAATTCCTTTAATGAAATATTTGTTAAAAAACGCATAAATGAGCAAAATTGGAAGTGTAAAAACCATGGAAGCTGCCATAATATAGTTCCAATAACTGATATACTGACCTTTAAATGTGTTAAGGCCTAAAGTCAACGTGAACATATTTTCATCAGACATCACAATTAAAGGCTTCATAAAATCATTCCAAAACCCCATAAATACAAAAA
>NZ_BAAIYG010000117.1:0-580 GCF_057543335.1 Brevibacillus sp. YAE8 | reverse complement strand
CTCTGTTGCATTAGCTAAAGGAAACAGAGAATTCTGTTTGAAATACACCGTCTTTTGATAAACGGTTGATGCCTAATTTTTCTTTGAAATTTCCGTTGTGGTCATGCGTATCTGCAATTCCAAACCAAGGTTCGATGCAAAGAAAAGGAGCGATTGTATGATTTTCTGCATCATACTTTGACCAAATACCGACATAGGGGAAATCATTAAACTGAACGTTAATTTGATTTTCATTAACCGGTGATTTAATTGTAATTCCGTCAATATGGCTAAAAATTAACGCGTCATTTGCAAATAAATCTGCGCTTAGCGGCAGCTTGTGCAAGTTTTCTGCAGCCCCTTTTTCATGAATAAGAGCGTCTTTTAATACAAATTCCTTCGGCGCAGTTTCAGAAGGCTCTATTTCTAAAAAGTAATCAGAAATCTGCTCGTTTTCACGTAGCGGAATACGAAAAGCAGGGTGGGCTCCAATTGAAAAATACATATCCTCTTTATCTTCATTTACTACTTTCCACTGAAACGTTAATCGATTGTTTTCCAGACGGTAGCTAATTTCAACTGAACATTCAAATGGATACAC
>NZ_BAAIYG010000116.1:0-580 GCF_057543335.1 Brevibacillus sp. YAE8 | reverse complement strand
CAGCCGTTGTCTCCTGCAGAGCTTTTGGCAGATCGTCGCCTTTTTTATCCATCATTACTTTTCCTGCAAGAGCTCGGATTCCACTCTTAGATATAGCTTGAAAAGCAGAGTCCGTATGATGAACAGTTTCCATATCGACAATTGTTGTAGTCCCGCTTTGAATGAGTTCACCGATCCCTAACAGTGCTGAATAATAGATAGATTCTTCATCATGCGAAGCTTCAAGCGGCCATATTTTCTTCTTTAGCCAGTCTAGCAGCTCTAAATCATCTGCTTGCCCTCTAAAAAGCGTTTGACATAAATGAATATGAGTATGTATAAAGCCCGGCACAATCGTTTTATTTGCTGCGTCAATGACGTTATCTACCTTTTCCGGATGCAGATTTTTCCCGATGGCTGCAATACGATTTCCAACAATATAAAGGTCACCGTAAATAATATCATTCTTCTCATTCATCGTAATAATCTCTGCATTTTTAATTAATGTGTGCGTCATACCTTCTTTCCCCTCTTTCGTAACATCTATCTATTTCTAGCTCAAACCGAACACTAACATCTTCAAGCAATCTTTCTTACACTG
>NZ_BAAIYG010000115.1:0-583 GCF_057543335.1 Brevibacillus sp. YAE8 | reverse complement strand
GTGTATATCGCATAATAAAAGTACAGAAAATCGCAGCGTAAAAATGCAGAGCTAGCCTGCGTTTTACAAGGCGGAAAAATAAATAGGCACTTGCCAACATCACTCTATTAAGTCTACCTTGGTCTTTGTCCAGAAGAACCAGGGAGATGTGAGAGGAATGTTGAAAGTGCCACAGCAACAGTATATCAAATTTTTGTACGAGAATGAGGATTATTCAATCTCGGAGATTGCGAGAGCCATGGGAGTCAATTGGAGGACAGCCAAGAAATACGCCACAAAGGACGATTGGAATGAACCCGTTTGTCGGCGCAAGAGACGATATCCCGTTCTCGGTCCGTATCTTGACATCATTGATACTTGGTTAACGGAGGAGCAGGCGTTGCCCCGCAAACAGCGTTATACCGCGAAGCGAATCTTTGATCGTCTGCGTGATGAATACAGGTTTGAGGGCGGACGACGCACTGTTGAAGAATATGTAGCCAAACGCCGAAAAGAACTCAAGCTGGAACGTGCCGAAAGCTATGAACGACTCGAACACCCCGGCGGCGAGGCACAGGTTGATTTTGGTACAGCCTATGTTGGG
>NZ_BAAIYG010000114.1:0-586 GCF_057543335.1 Brevibacillus sp. YAE8 | reverse complement strand
AAGAGTACCTATAAATAAGTAGGTGCTCTTTTTGTGCTGAGAACAGTGATTACTATTTTTAATAAATCACATATTCCTTTTTATGGTATTGTATATAGATACGTATTAAATACTGTTGAAAGAGGGAGATACTTAATGTTGCAATCACTAATCTTTGATATGGATGGAACGCTGTTTCAAACAGATAAAATTTTAGAATTATCACTTGATGATACCTTTAACCATTTGCGTACACTCAACCAGTGGAATGCTAGTACTCCTGTTGATAAGTATCGTGAAATCATGGGTGTACCGTTACCCAAAGTATGGGAAGCTTTATTACCTACTCATTCAGGTGAAATAAGAAAGTATACGAATGACTATTTTTTGAAAAGCTTAGTTGAGAATATAAAAAAAGGCAAAGGCGCTTTATACCCTAATGTAAAAGAGGTCTTTAGCTATTTAAAAGAAAATAATTGCTCCATTTACATAGCAAGTAACGGTTTGAAGGAATATTTAGAAGCGATTGTAGACCATTACGATTTGGATAAGTGGGTAACAGAAACATTTAGTATTCAACAAATCCAAACGCTCGATAAAGGAGATT
>NZ_BAAIYG010000113.1:0-589 GCF_057543335.1 Brevibacillus sp. YAE8 | reverse complement strand
TGGTAGCAGCACCGAAACGCCAAGTAAAGAAAAGCAGGCTGCCTATGCCAAGGAAGCGGGACAATACGTGGATGCTTTAATTCAAGCCACTGTTTATCAAAATACAGATCAATTTGTTGCTAAACATCCGAATCAGCAAGATAAGAAACAGGTAAAAGAAAAAGGGGAGTTCCAAAAGAGTTCGTTTGTAGAGTTTTTTGAAACGAATTTTAAAGGGGCTTTATCATCATTGAGCTCAAATATAACCGATGAGCAGTTAAACGAAGTAAGCAGCGCTTTTCTAAAAGCTCTTTCATCTACAAAATATACCATTAAAGATGCAGCGTATAGTGCTGAAGATGGTGCGTACGTCGTACAAGTCGAAATTCAAGGATTTAACGATGCAAGTGTATTAGCGGAAGTCATGACACCACTTGCAGAAAAATATCAGGCGGGTGAGCTGAGTAACGAGCAGTTAGTAAACGAACTTATTGACGGAGTAGCAAAACGCTATCGTGAGCCAGTTGAATTACTTCCGGCAAAAACAGTCCCTGTACACGTCGTAAGAAATGGTGAAAAAGATTACGAAGTTTTAATGCAAGATGAGTAT
>NZ_BAAIYG010000112.1:0-591 GCF_057543335.1 Brevibacillus sp. YAE8 | reverse complement strand
CTAATCGGAGCGACAACAAGCAATCCTTATCACGCGATTAATCCTGCTATTCGAAGCAGATGCCAAATCTTCGAATTAAAATCTCTTACGCCAGACGATATCAAAATGGCGCTAACAAGAGCACTCAACGACTCATCCAATGGATTTGGGGATAGAAAAATTGCCGTAGAAGATGACGCCATGAACCACTTTGCCAACAGCTGTAACGGTGACGTGCGCTCGGCTTTGAATGCTCTGGAACTAGCTGTTTTATCAACAAGTGAAGGCGATGGTAAAATCGTTATTACCTTACAAACGGCAGAAGAATGTCTGCAGCAAAAGTATTTTTCACATGATAAAAATGGTGACGCTCACTATGATGTATTATCGGCTTTTCAAAAATCGATTCGCGGCAGCGACGTAAATGCCGCTCTTCATTATTTGGGACGGCTAATTGAAGCAGGAGACTTGATCAGCATCAATCGTCGCCTTTTAGTCATTGCCTATGAAGACATTGGACTAGCTGATCCGGATGCCGGCATGAGGACACTAGCAGCTATTCAAGCAACTGAGCGATTAGGACTTCCAGAAGCACGCATCCCGCTTGCAAAC
>NZ_BAAIYG010000111.1:0-595 GCF_057543335.1 Brevibacillus sp. YAE8 | reverse complement strand
CCATTTCTTACATCACAATTACGATTCAGCCCGTAAATGATCCACCAGTAGGACCAGTGGTAGTGACGTTGGTCACTAATGAAGATACATCCATATCTAATCAAATTACAGCGTTTGACCCAGATGGAGAAGTACTTACGTATGCGTTGCAGGACCCACCGACAAATGGAGTGGCAGTGGTCAATGGTGATGGAACGTTCACGTACACACCAAATGAAAATTACACTGGAAATGATACGTTCACAGTCCTAATAAGCGACCCGTCGGGTGCGTTTATAGTGACGAACGTACTAGTAATAGTCACGCCAGTGAACGATGCACCAGTGGTGCCAGACTACGCGTTTGTGATCAACGAAGACACGAGTTTGAATAGCCGAGTGGTGGCAACGGATGTGGACGGAAACCCACTAACGTACGGGTTACTGACAGGTCCAGCAAATGGGACGGTGGTAGTAAATCCAGACGGCAGCTATAGCTATACGCCAAATGAAAATTACAATGGAGTGGATAGCTTTAGTGTCGTGGTAAGCGATGGCCAAGGAGGAACATCCATTTCTACCATCACAATTACGATTCAGCCCGTAAATGATCCACC
>NZ_BAAIYG010000110.1:0-601 GCF_057543335.1 Brevibacillus sp. YAE8 | reverse complement strand
TATGGCCAGACGATTCGCAAATCGTGATAAGTCATGACGCCGTCCGTTGCCTGCATGATACTCCCCTCCCCTTTTCAGGTCGCCGGATTGCGTCAATCTTGCCCGTCCGTTTCAATCGTAATGATGCCCGAAGCGGAACAAACCAGTTGCGACTTGCTCAGTAAAGCCGGTTCGTTGTCTACCAGCACATCGTCTTTTCCGTCTGACCACTTGGACGGTGTCTGCGGTACACAGACGTTTCCGGTCAGCTTGCAAAATCCAAAGCAGCCTATATTTTTTCCGGATTCGTGATCGGCGACGTTCATGACGGGTTTTCCCCGGCTGTACACACCATGGCATGTGGGCAAGTTCAGCACTCCGGGGTCTGTGCCTTGCGTGCATTTTGCAGTCGCTCCCCGTACGACATACGAATACTCAGCGCCAAAAATTCCGGCACTCAGTGCTCTTAGCAAATTGTCAAACATCTGCCTCTCTCCTTTCCCAATCAAGGACAAAAAGCTTACGCGCCCTCATTTACCCGAAGCGTCCGGATCAATGCGTTCGCCAAAGGCTGCCATAGCCACACTTCCCTTGCCGGAAAAACCATGCTGCCAAAAAAGGC
>NZ_BAAIYG010000109.1:0-609 GCF_057543335.1 Brevibacillus sp. YAE8 | reverse complement strand
GAGAGATTTCAGATGCAGTTGTTAGCTTATTAAATAAATTTGCGCGCATTCCACTTTGCGGCCAAATTTCACTGTATAACTTAGAAAAACAAGATGTTGGACCACGTGTTCAAACACCTTTATTAATTAACAGTGCGCTAATGAAAGGGTTTATCGTAGCCGACTATGCTGACAAATTCCCTGAAGGCATTAAGCAGTTAGGCGAATGGGTGCAGCAAGGGAAAATCAAGTACAGCGAAAACGTTGTAGAAGGTTTTGAAAATGTACCTGAAGCGTTCCTTGGGTTATTCGAAGGAGCAAACTTAGGAAAACAGCTTGTAAAAGTAGCAGAATAAGCGTAAAAAAACCGTGCGGGATCATTTCCGCACGGTTTTTTTACATAGTTGAAGCCGTTTGTTGCTTGGCTTCTTCTTCAATATGTTCACCAGTTCGTTCGATTGGCGAGCGTTTGTGATAGCGTCCAAGCAGTCCTGTCATGATAAAAATACCAATTAACGAATAAAGAACTTGAACTACGCCGAATACCACTGTTGCAGAGCCTACAATCAACACATCTGTCAAAAGCATTGTTTTACCTGGATTAATGCCAAATCGTTTATCAAGAAACAC
>NZ_BAAIYG010000108.1:0-620 GCF_057543335.1 Brevibacillus sp. YAE8 | reverse complement strand
CGTGAATTTAATCACTTTATCCCTTACATCTTTTCTGTTGACTGTTCTATATAATAAATGGGGTATACCACTGCTAATCAGTAAACTTTTAATTACAATCGTAAGTGTCGGTATCAATTTTAATGGCACAAAATTATTTGTATTTACTACTAAAAAAGAAAGAGGGATTCATATATGACGATAAAAAAAGCAGTTATTCCAGTAGGCGGTTTAGGAACTCGATTTTTGCCAGCGACAAAAGCGCAGCCCAAAGAAATGCTGCCAATTGTCGATAAGCCTGCTGTACAATACATTGTAGAAGAAGCTGTGAAATCAGGTATTGAAAGTATTATTTTTATTACAGGTCGAAATGAAAAATCAATTGAAGACCATTTTGATAAATCAATTGAACTAGAGCAAATGCTTGAAGAAAAGCACAAGTTCGAAATGTTAAAAGAAGTACAAACGATTTCATCAATGGCCAGTATTCACTATATTCGTCAAAAAGAGCCGTTAGGACTTGGTCATGCTATTCTTTGTGCTGAGCAATTTATTGGAGATGAGCCGTTTGCCGTTCTTCTTGGAGACGATATTATGACTTCTGAAGAACCTGCGCTCAAACAGATGATTCAAGCGTATGA
>NZ_BAAIYG010000107.1:0-620 GCF_057543335.1 Brevibacillus sp. YAE8 | reverse complement strand
GATCAATTGTTGTTTGAACTCGATTGAATAGCGTCTCCGTTGCATAAAAATATCCCCCTCTGTTCTTCTGATATCAGCTTAACAAGATAAGGGGGTATGACTCAAATCCAATTTTGGGGCTTAAAAGTTACAGTGAGGCCTGGCTATTGGGGATGGATTGATTACGGTGCATATACAGAGACTTGGGAAGGTGACTACTATTATGTAACGTCCACATGTAATATTAAAGATAATACCAAAATAAAAGTAATGGGACCAAAATATAAAGCCAAGATGGCTAGAAGCGAACCTTTTAGCTACTGATAGGGGTAAGTTATTTCAATGCGTATCAAATTACTGTTTACTTTTGTACTCCTAATTCTTTTCGGTGCCTTATTAGGTTGTCAAGAGGATACATCAAAGCAGCAAAATAAAGAGATAATTATTGAAGATACAAAAGTTCCTAATGGACTATCTAAAGTAACTAAAGATAAAGAAGTGGAGTCGGTTACAATACTAGGACGTGTCTGAAAACTAAAGAAAATGTGGTATGATTTAGGAAAAACGAATGGAGCAACGAGCATGATTCAAAGACGGTACGAAATAAACGATGAACAGTGGGAACAAATTCAGGACATGTT
>NZ_BAAIYG010000106.1:0-620 GCF_057543335.1 Brevibacillus sp. YAE8 | reverse complement strand
TGAGCATTTTGCAGAAATCTGAGCCCTTGAGACACAAGGATTTCTAGGGATAAAAAAGGGACTTCACCCCAATTTGGAGAAGTTTTTCGGTGACCAAACCAAAAACGCCCAAAAGGAGGAAGTCACCTTGTATATTCTTCAAGAAAGTCTGTTTTCCTTCGAGGAACTGCAAAAACTTGAATCCAAAGAACGATTGCCTATCTTTTTCAGCGCTCTTGACCTACGTCCTTACGCCAAAGAACTGAGAAGCCGTTCCCCCCGAGGCGCTGACGGTCACTGCAGACAAGGAATCCTTCGGGCTTTGCTTGCAGCTCCGCTTGAGAATATCAGTACGTTCACTGGCCTACATCGCCGGCTGGATATGGATCTTCGTTTTCGCTATCGATGCGGACTTCGGCTTGATCGGAAAGCTCCTTCCGTGGCAACGTTGAGCCGCGTCTTTGCCGAGCTTACGAGCAAAGACCTGGTCAAGCGACTTTTTGAGGATCTGGTCACACGCTGCAAGCAAGAAGGCATCGTCGATGGAAGTCATGTGGCCATCGATAGTGCCGCGATCCATGCCTACGAGAAGAAACAGCCGAAACGTAAAAGCGAGCTCACAGGCAATGCAAACTGGGGTG
>NZ_BAAIYG010000105.1:0-634 GCF_057543335.1 Brevibacillus sp. YAE8 | reverse complement strand
AAAGGTCGGCCGGTTACAGGATTTTTAGATGAATTAGCAGCCATTGTAAACCGAGTGATGCCTGAATTTGCAGAAGAAATCCGCCGAAATCCTAGTTCAACAGATACAAACAATCAAAAATTAAATAATAAACAAGAGCAAAATTTAAAGAATGAGCAGGAAAAACAATCTAATAATCATCTTCAAAAAAATGAATAAGAAAGTCGCTTAGCGGCAGGCCGCTGCTAAGCTTTTTTTATCGCTTCAATTACTTGCTTATCGAGTTTAGCGGCTGCTACTGGATCATAGGTCTTTTCATATGAAGGGTTTACTGAAATCTTAGAGCCATAGAACATGACATCTCTTACTTCATTAATATCTAGTTCAATTAGTGTCAGCTTTAAAGCTACTCCTTCTAACTTTTCCTGCACTACCTCAGCTATTCCGCTGATTGAGTAGCATGATTCATTAGCAAGAATATTTACCACTGCTTTATTCGTATGTTTAATGTTTTCTACAATCCTCGATTTGACATCTACGGCAAATCGAATTTTTTGTTTAGTCGGAGCTACTAACCACGAAATGGCACTAACATTTGGAGCGTTTGTTTCAAAATCAATAGTTGAAATGGTTGCAAATCTCTCTGTCTGTAGCT
>NZ_BAAIYG010000104.1:0-636 GCF_057543335.1 Brevibacillus sp. YAE8 | reverse complement strand
ATACTCTTTTGCATGCAGCTTTAGTTTTTTTGGATCAGGATAGACAAAGGAAAGGTTAAGGTCGTATTTACCACCAGAAAATTCTTTTTCTACACCGCTCGTTTTATCAAACAGCTGATGAAATGTAAACGTCCCAATGGCCTGCTCTTCACGTCCAATTTGCTTATAAGCTTCCATTTGCGACTGCATTCGGAAAAAGGACTGTGTATCAGAAGTGGTTTCACGTATATGAACGTTCGGAAAAGCAGATTCGATAGCTGCTTGATTGACGCTGTTTATGTATTCGGTTTTTGATTGATGATAATATACAATGGATAAAAAGCTGCCAATCATCCATAGCAGAACGACAGAGCTAATGACAGTTGTCACATTTGAAAGGCGCTGCTTCCATTTGGCCATATAAATGGACTTTTTCACTTTTTTATTATCCAACATCGTATCGTCATTTAGTGAAGTAGTTGATGGAGTTGGCGATAACGGTTCATCTTCAGTTAGCAAGTGCTCTAAATGAGCTGAGCATGCTTCACAATTTTCCGTATGTTGTTCAAGTGTTTCTGCTTCTTTGTCTGTCAAAGTGCCGTTTTTATATTTTTCCCATTGATGCTTCATATCTTGACAGCTCATCCGTCCTCTTCC
>NZ_BAAIYG010000103.1:0-640 GCF_057543335.1 Brevibacillus sp. YAE8 | reverse complement strand
CGTCCTGGACGGCGTATTCTTCGTCATCGTTTCGTTCCTGCTTGGGGGACCGTCTGGGTATCCGTTCCCGTGTATCGCCAGCGCTGTGCGAGTTGTGGGCTTACATGGACAGTGGAATGGAACGGTATCCCGCCTCGAGGATTGGTCACCTCTGCTTTTCAAGAGATGGCGGTGGATATGTGCCGCGGCCGGGATTTGCTCTCTGTTGCCAAGCAATTGAGTGCGGCCTACTCGACACTTGAACGCTGGTACTACCAACTGGCCCCCCAACGCCTTGCTCAACCAAAAGAACATGAAGCTCCTGAAGTGGTCTGTCTGGATGAGTTTGCTCTGCAAAAAGGACATAAGTACGGCGTGAACCTCATGGATGCTCAAACCGGTCATATCTGGCAAGTCACAGAAGGACGTTCACGTGAACAGGTACGAAACGCCCTGCAGCAATGGCCCTTTCGTAAGGCTCCCCATGTAGTTGTCACGGATTTGGCTCCAGGAATGGCTGAAACAGTACGCCAAGTCTGGAAGCATACCCTTGTGGTAGCAGATAAATTTCACGTGATCCAGCTTTTCTAGAAAGCGTTGGAAGCTACCCGAAAACGCACTCATGCTCGTGGAACACATCGTCGGGGCAGACATGAGCAAC
>NZ_BAAIYG010000102.1:0-646 GCF_057543335.1 Brevibacillus sp. YAE8 | reverse complement strand
ATACTCTTTAGCGCCTCAGGACTAAACAGCATCTGCAGCACACTTTCAGGATTCGTATCAATCGCTTTTTTGAACCCGTCGGCAAAAGCGCTTGCTTGAGCAGGCAATGAGTTTAAATATGGAACGAGTTTGTCAGTAAGAAGCGTACCTGATTTGGCGTTCATTATCGCTCCTAAAATGGTAATACCGAACGTTCCTCCAATTGAACGGAAAAATTGACTTGATGATGTAACAACACCGAGCTCTTCTTTTGAAAAGCTTTCTTGAAGAGCAAGCGTTAAAATTGGCATTACAAGACCCATTCCTAAACCGATTATGGCCATATAAGAAGTAGCAACAAGCTTGCTAGTATGAAGGTCTAATGTTGTTAACAAGAAGAACCCTCCTGCCATAATGAGCATACCCGTAACGATTTGAGGCTTGATACCAACTTTATAAACAAGCTGACCTCCAATAATACTCGTTACAATCATTGAAATCATCATTGGTGTCATAATGGTACCTGATTCTGAGGCGCTGACTCCAACGATTCCTTGCATAAAGAACGGAACAAATGTAATAGCTCCGAACATACCAATGCTCATAAAAAAGCCAATGATATTTAAAAGCGTAAACGTTCGGTTCTTAAATAAATACATCGGAAGAA
>NZ_BAAIYG010000101.1:0-648 GCF_057543335.1 Brevibacillus sp. YAE8 | reverse complement strand
AATGTATTTAAAACGCCTAATGCCATTAGGTCATCTGCTACTACTAGAGCCGTTGGACGTTCTTTTAGAGATAAAAGTTCGCAAACAGCTTCTTTTCCTCCCTTCTGTAGAAATTCTTCATGAATCACATACTCATCCCGGTAAGGAATGTTTGCTTTTTGAATCGCTTTATCATAGCCTGTTAAACGGTCAATGGTAACGACTAATTCAAGACTTCCACCAATAAAAGCAATACGCTCATGACCAGATTCAATTAAATATTCCGTCGCTTCTTTTCCAGCTTTAAAATTGTCGTTATCAACAAACGTGATGCTTTCACTATGCTTAAACGGCTTTCCAATAACTACAAACGGAACGCTCTGTTCTTGCAAATAAGAAAGTACTTGATCATCAACTTTGGAGTACAGCAAAATTAATCCATCCACTCGTCTTCCCTGTACCATTTGAACAACTTCTGCAAAAATCTCTTCTTCCGTTTCTCCAGTGGACATATAAATCGCTCTTTTGTTTTCGTGAGCTCCGGTGCTGATTCCTCTTAGCACTTCTGGGAAGAATGGATTTTGAAACACCTTGTCTGCTGAGCTCGGCATCACTAGGCCGACTGCCTCTGTCGTTTGATTTGCTAGACTTCGCGCAATAATATTTGGG
>NZ_BAAIYG010000100.1:0-649 GCF_057543335.1 Brevibacillus sp. YAE8 | reverse complement strand
AAGAGTTCCAATAATAGCCGACACCACTAAGCAAACCAGTGGATATAAATAAGTGTAGCTTTCTTTACGGATTGAAAGAATACGGTCAACAATAAAAATAAGAATGACGCCCATCATTCCAAATTCAAACATTAAAAATCCAAAAATACCATGAAATATGAATGACATGATAAAATCAATTTTTTTACTGCGTTCTTTAACAAAAGCGCTGACTAATAAATCAACAATAACTGTGCCTAACGTCCCCATTATTAAAAAAAAGGGCGTAAAGAACAAAAGGTATAAAGGAAATAATTCGCTGAAATGCGAACTGTTTTTCTTTATAGTAAAATTGGGAATTGACTCTTTTATCCCTGGTATAAAACAAAAAAGCAAAGCGAAAAGAAAGGCAGCTATGATAGCCGCTGATAGTTTTCTATTTAAATGCATGTTTATTTTTTTATTACTGAATTCAGTATTTGTTTTTGTATGTTTATGATTCATATGTCTTTAACGTGATGTACGCACCTTTTCCTTTCTCGTAACTTTTTATCCACATTTTATGCCCAACTTTTGTTACCAGCACTTACAATGATACACGTTCTTTTTAAAATTGACTACATTAACACGTTTAATGTCTACTCTCTTTTTCTATAAAACAAAAGACAGG
>NZ_BAAIYG010000099.1:0-659 GCF_057543335.1 Brevibacillus sp. YAE8 | reverse complement strand
TCGCATTTTCATATGCTTCTTCCCTCCTTCAACCACCTAGGAGTCTAGGAAGGAAAACGCCTAGCGTCAAGGAGATCACTTGACCCCAGACGTTTTCCTTCCTGCTTGTCAGCTAGGTTGAAGTAGGGATCATTCTGCAATCCTTTGCCATACTACACTTTCACAACAAATGGTGTAATGAGTTGCAAGGCAAAGGCTTTACCAAATTCTACAGGTGATAAATCGTACAAGCTTCCATGAATCCGTCGCTGATTATAAAAGAGCAGATAGTTTGTCACGATTTCATAGGCTTCTTGATAGCTCTGAAATTCATTCCGCTGCAAACATTCTTTCTCCAAAACACTGTGAAATGACTCAATGTGAGCGTTTTTATTGGGTGTCTTTGGAGGAATTCGCTCATGCACCGTTTGGAAATGCTGACAGGCTTCTTCAAAGGCATGGCTAATAAACTGTGGACCGTTATCCGTACGGATAACAGGGCGATCATCACAATTGAATTGCTGCCGTTTCCACAAAGCACGTTGGAGAATCTGAGCAGCATGTTTTCCTTCGCAGGTCAGTCCGAAATGGTAGTCCACGATCGCTCGATCATAGACATCAATGAGACTCATCAGGAAAAAGAAACGCTGTTCTCCTACGATAAATCCGTATTTTACGTC
>NZ_BAAIYG010000098.1:0-664 GCF_057543335.1 Brevibacillus sp. YAE8 | reverse complement strand
ATTTTTTTCTTTATCTCCTTTAGTTAGCAGAATTAACGATTACATTTTATAACAATAGTTATATCACAGACAATATAAAAATATAACTGAAATGAAAAAATTGTTAAGCCCTCCCTATTTGCTTTTCCCGACTCTTCTAATCGGTATAACGATCATAAAAATGATTGAGATTTCAGCGTTTGGGTAAAAACCTATTAAGAAATTATTTCTATACTTATAAGGGGGATTTATCAATGAGCAAACATAAAGGAACCGTTAAATCGTTCAATGAACCAAAAGGATCTGGATTTATCACACCCGAGGACGGATCAAAAGAAGTGTTCGTTCACTCTAATGCGATCGACCGTGAAGAATATAAAAACCTGTCAGAAGGACAAAAAGTAGAGTTTGAAATCCAAGAAGGAGCTAAAGGACCCAGCGCTATAAAAGTAAACCCTGTTGACTAATAGAGTGACATTTACATACAGGCTATGAGTAGACTCTCGAATCGAATACTCTACGAATAAAAACACCTCTTCGACTTTCGTTCGAACGAGGTGTCTTTTATGATGCAAATACTTCTACATTCAAAATTAGTTACTAGTGGCTATTAAAAAACACAGTTCTAAAGTTGTCGGACAAGTATCCAAACATTTCCTCTATGAGTGAATACAGTATAGAGTAC
>NZ_BAAIYG010000097.1:0-670 GCF_057543335.1 Brevibacillus sp. YAE8 | reverse complement strand
AAAGAAGTGTGGGCTGAACGAAAAGTCAACAAAGACTGGAATCGAATATTACAGGCTCATTTCTTTCAAGGATTGCGTGAAGGTACGTTCATTTTTGTCGTATCCGTCATGGTATTTATTACGACGGGAAGTGAATTAGCTTTAGGAACTTATGGACTGGTGAATTCAGCGGTGGCGTTTGTAGGATACTATGTAGCCTCAAGATTTATTAAGCAAAAAAATCGCCTTCGATTTATTTTCACCGGGGGCCTCCTTCTCTATGGAGCAGTCTTTTTGCTTATCTTTAACTTATCGTATCCAAAGTTAATTATATATGCTGTTTGTATTGCTATTGCCTATCCTATTTTGTTGGTTCCATTCATTTCTCTAACGTACGATGTGATTGGACGAGCAAAGGACGTTGTTTCAAAAAGAATCGAATACATTGTTGTCAGAGAAGTATTTCTGAATATTGGGCGGGTCGTTTCCATATCTTTATTTTTAATAGCCGTACTATTTTTTGATGAAGCAAAAAGTATTCCCATTTTATTAGCTATTGTTGGAGCAGGGCATACGATCATTTATTTTTGTGTAAGACATATCTCACAGCCTCTGCACAAAAAAGAAACGACTGTTACTCCTCCAGTATTAAATGAAGGAGACGGAGAGTCTCCAGCTTAGAGTATTATTA
>NZ_BAAIYG010000096.1:0-672 GCF_057543335.1 Brevibacillus sp. YAE8 | reverse complement strand
ATTCAGTTTGCATCGCATCGAGTTTTAACACATCAAATTCATTGTCTGTCATACCAAAGCTCGCATTTTTCCCAAAAAACGAATAGTCGATACTTCCGCTATCAGGAATTCCTTGTGCAGCTAAATCAACTTTTAGCGAGTCAACGCTTTGTTCAAGCACCGAAATGGTTGTTCCATTATCAGAGATTTCTGAAGGAACGCTTCTAGCATCAAGCTCTGCTTTGATTTGTCCTGTTTCTTGAGCCGATAGATTGCTATAAAGAGGGACAAATTTATCTTTGTTTAAGAAAACAGATGCTAAACTAATGACTAGAATAGCCGCAAGAGGAGCAGCGATAAGGGCTATTTTCTGTCCTTTTTTGCGGTTATTCCAAAAGACTTTCATCTTATCTCGGTAAAGAGCTATTCTTTCATTCATGGTATTCCTCCGGTTATTACTATTTTCATTTTCTTTAATAACCGCTCAATTACATTTGCATTCTCATCATTTCCTGATAGGCTTCAACAGCTTTATTGCGTATTTCAAGAGCCGTTTGCATCGTAATACTTGCTTTTTGAGCAGTAATCATTACATCTTGGAGTTCGACATTTTCTCCTTTAGCAAGCTTTTCAGTCGCTATATCCGAAGCGCGTTGAGCATTGTTTAACTCATTGATTGAGTCTTTTAAAAAC
>NZ_BAAIYG010000095.1:0-674 GCF_057543335.1 Brevibacillus sp. YAE8 | reverse complement strand
ATAAAAAAACCCCTGAAAAGGGGTTTTTTTAACGCGGAGAATAATTGCTCAACTGTTGGCCTCCACCGCCAAATGGATAATTGTATTTAATTTCTTCATCGAAGGTAATGTAATCAAGATAAACCATAAGCAGTACATAGCGCGTTCCAGTCTGTGGATCGCTTAAAATGATATGATCGCGTCCGGCCGCTTCAATAATACCTCTAAAGACCTTCGCGTTCCACTGCGTATTATTTTCAAACGTCATATATACAGTCGCTATTCTTCCTCGATTTAAACGTAAAATATTTTCAATATATGATTCTTCAATAGGCAGTTGATTTGGATCTTGCGGGGCACCACTGCCTCCAGAAGAGGTAGGGGGTGGCCCTCCTTGGCTTTGCCCTTGAACCTGCGGCTGGCCGCCTGGCTGGGGCTGCTGCGGCTGAGGCATATAATAAGGGTAGTTTGGACTCATATACGGATTTTGCATATATTGCTGTTGCGGTTGATTAGACTTTGGTTTTTTCATAGGAACCTCCTTCAAACAAAAAGAAATTAGTAAACTCCTGGACAATCAGCTTGAGTTGGTGCAAAGAAACAGTGAGATTTAAATCGTCCTGTGTTATTTTGGTTATACCATTGAGCAGGACAGTCGCCGCTGGGCTTGAAAAACCACAGTGAGTTTTCCGCGG
>NZ_BAAIYG010000094.1:0-692 GCF_057543335.1 Brevibacillus sp. YAE8 | reverse complement strand
CAGCGATTTGGGAAGCAGTTATCTATTGGGTGATCTTGGTGATTTCTGCTCTGTGTGTAATTGCAGTATCTGGTAGTCGTAAGACCGCAAGCACAATTATTTTGGCACCCGTTGTTTTGTTCTGTACCATATTTATGATGCAGGGCTCGGTGTTTACTGCTATGAAGCACCCGACCATGGGGGCTAATGTCGGCTTGGGTATGGCGTTTCTGACCACATGGGTAGTCAGCGGAATATTGTTTGCTATAGCGCTTGTGATTGCTTTTATTAAATATAGCAAAAAGAACAAGGCGTAGTTCAGCCTTAACCTCAGATGAACAAAGGCTTTCGGTGATGTACCGAAAGCCCTTTTTGTATTCTCAGTTAACCATAGAGGATGTCTTCGTTCATCTGCGTCTTCTCATGAGCAAAACAACGATCAGCGCAATGATGATCACGATCAATAGAAACTTCATATTCGATAACCTCCTTGATCTGTCTCCTATTTGATATTAACCATTTTTGATAAGTGTGCACCGATGCATCCTAAGCAAGTATCTATTGTCAAATGTTTGGCGAAAATGTGATTGTGGGATCAAAAAGAGGTTTACAGGCTTAGCTGGAAAGTGTATACATAAAGTAAGGAGGCGATTGCCATGAGTGATCGTACATTTCATTTGTTTTATATTATTTTCTTGACGGTTTTGGCGCTT
>NZ_BAAIYG010000093.1:0-713 GCF_057543335.1 Brevibacillus sp. YAE8 | reverse complement strand
TATCTGTTATAAACTTATTAACACTTCTTGTCGGATCAGTAGTTATTAGTATTACGGTCTACCTTCCAATTTGGAGTCAAGGGGTGCTGGGGAAAAGTGCAACTGCTGCAGGTTTTGTACTAATGCCTATGCCAGTATGCTGGACGATTGGTTCACTGCTTTCAGGGAATTTAGTGGGGCGTCTTAAAACGCACTCCATTCTTACGCTGGGCACGGCAATCGTAAGTACAGCATGTTTTATGCTGTTTTTAGTCTCCACACACTCACCCGTATTTTTAATTTATGTAGCCGTTGGGGTCCTTGGGTTAGGAATGGGTATTATTACGCCTATTTTTATGCTAGTTATTCAATCAGCGGTTCCAGCTAGCAAAAGAGGAGTAGCGGTGGCTCTTAATACGTTTACAAATACATTTAGTCAAACGCTAGGTTCCGCAGTGTTTGGTACAATTTTTAACTTAGTGACGCTTTCACAAGCAAAGAAATTAGGGCAAGAAAATTTGAATGCTTCGTTTGAGACAGGCGGGGTACCACCAGAAGAACTGTCAAAGCTGCATGAAATTCTTGCATCAGGTGTTCACATTATTTACAGCGGAACGTTTTTAGCAGCCTTACTAAGCTTTGTTGTTTCATGCTTTCTAGTAAAAACAAGACATGAAAAAATAAAGAATGTATCTGTGCAAAAGTATCGGAAGAGACTGTTATAAAAGTATTTT
>NZ_BAAIYG010000092.1:0-715 GCF_057543335.1 Brevibacillus sp. YAE8 | reverse complement strand
AGATGTGAATAACTCATGATTGATTCTCCTGTGTAAATGTGGTGTGGTAACTTCATTTTACACGAATCAATCATGGGCCATTTTTTTATCTAGCTGTTGGTGTCGCACTTCATATTACAATCCGTCTCATATATAGAGATCCCCTTTCAAATGACTTTAAGATGTTTGTTACTAAAAGTATTATATATTACATAATATAGAAATTTAATACAAAAGTTTATAAGCATTCAAGCTTTCTATAGAGAAACAATTAATCTACATAGCTATCATCACAAGAGTAGCACTAACGTTGTCGAAATGCATAAAAGATTCGGTTTTGTATGGATGCGATCATCCGTTGTGCAAGCTTAGATATATCTGGGCTGGAAAAGAGGTCAAAGTCTCCTTCAGTGAAACTAGTACTTTCTAAATCAGGAACGTAGCTTGTTTGAAATGTTAGCAATGGCTGAAGAAAAAGGAGTTGCTCACCTAACACTGGGTACTAGAAAATAAGTGATTTAACAGAAAAGAGGAACTGTGGACAAGGGAATGAGCCCCCCTTTTTCGCTCGCCTAAGCCACGGATTCAGCAGGAAAAATCTCTTAATGTTTCGGTTTAACCCCTTAAAATTTGAGTCTTTCTCCCTTATTCTCGCATTTTCATATGCTTCTTCCCTCCTTCAACCACCTAGGAGTCTAGGAAGGAAAACGCCTAGCGTCAAGGAGATCACTTGACC
>NZ_BAAIYG010000091.1:0-735 GCF_057543335.1 Brevibacillus sp. YAE8 | reverse complement strand
TTGTATAACGAAAACCCCCAGTTCGACTGGGGGTTCAGGAAAGCTTATAGCTATGAGTAGCCATCCTTTGAACTCGGTGATAAGATGAGAGCCGGTCTGCCAACCGCTCACACGAATCACAGGAGGACAAAGGATGGACAAAAGCAGTCTAGCACATACCAAATGGAACTGCAAATACCATATTGTATTTGCGCCGAAATATCGCAGACAAGTGATATACGGAAAATTAAGAAGAGAAATTGGAAAGATATTGCGGGAGTTATGCGAACGAAAAGGGGTGGAGATTATCGAAGCAGAAGCCTGCGTGGATCATATTCATATGCTGGTGAGCATCCCACCGAAATTAAGCGTATCCGAGTTCATGGGCGACTTAAAAGGGAAAAGCTCCCTGATGATTTTTGATAAGTTTGCGAACATGAAATACCGATATGGGAACCGACAATTCTGGTGTAGAGGGTACTATGTGGATACAGTGGGGAGAAACAGAAAGGCAATTGAAGAGTACATTCGCAATCAGTTAGTGGAGGACAAAAATTACGAGCAATTAACGATGAAAGAGCTGGTCGACCCGTTTACGGGTGAGTCGGTCAAAAAGGGCAGATAAAAAGCCCCTTTTTAGGGGCAGCCCGAGGCAACACGCGGTTGGCAGACTTTCAGTGCGCCTTTAAGGCGCTTGCTTGTAACATGCCCTTATAGGGCTAATGGAAGCCACCGGCTAAGCCGGTGGTTATGACT
>NZ_BAAIYG010000090.1:0-756 GCF_057543335.1 Brevibacillus sp. YAE8 | reverse complement strand
ATATATTGCATAAGATCTTACGTTATTGTCGTCTAAACCTGATTCAGCACGAGCCATAATCCCTTTATCTACTAAACTTGTAACTAACGGGCTAATTTTATTCTTTCCTCTTCCTAAAGCTTTAGCCAAATCAGATTGGTTTAAAGGAATCGGATCTTTCTTCTTCACATCGTCGACTATACAATTCGATGAAAAGCCTACAAACTCTGAAATATCTACTAAAAAGCCTTTCTCAGCCAAGGTCAAATAACCTTCTTTTCTTAAATAGCTAAAATTATGCTGGATAATTTGAACAAAAGGAGTGTTATTCTTGATTTTACGATCGGGCACAAGCTTCATTCCTTTAGCATTAGCTTTAGCCTGCAATTCATTGGCAAATTCCATTTCTTCATGACTAAGTACTTTTTCATTTTGAATATCCTTGAGTCGAGCTTTTTTATTTGCTTCGTCTAATACCTTGCCTAAAGATAGATTATTTTCACTTTTTGACATACTAATTCCTCTCCTTATGTGGCAGGAATTAGTCCCTTATGATAGAATATGTACATAAAATATGTTTGATAAGGGACACATTCCCTTTCTATGTTTGAGAAACCGCCTGCCGTCCAAAGCATGGGCGGTTTTTCTCATTTTATACTACATTCAACACTATCAATATTTTCCCTCTTTTTCTACTCTTTTCGTAGCCTTTCAGCTAATTTCGCTAACAATTTATCATCTACTCGTTGGGGTTTATAACCCATCCTGTCTATTAAA
>NZ_BAAIYG010000089.1:0-761 GCF_057543335.1 Brevibacillus sp. YAE8 | reverse complement strand
GCACACACATACGTCCATCTTAGCAGCCCTTGCTCCAACGTACCTGTCACCTTCGTGATGACAAATGTTCGTCCATCGCGCTGCACCTCATCGCCGATGTGCAAAAGCTCGTCGTGCTCGAAGGTGTACGTCGTGTACTGGTACTCGGCAACAGAAGAGGAACCGTTTGCCGACTTTTTCATATACGGCGCGATCGCACGATTTACCTCGTAGGGGGCATCCTCCAGCTTGATTTGTTTGCGCCCCTCCGGCATGCCGATCCAAAAACGCACCTTGTGGGCGCTCAAATCAGGGACCAGAACCGCGCCAACGTGAGAAGCGATTCGTCTGACAAAAGCCCAGTCCGTCTCTTCGTACTGCATGATGAATTTACCCTGCTGGCGGTTTTCAAACATCTGGTCGATGACATCTCCCCCGGGATAAACGGACAGGATTTCGTCGACCACATCCCGATAAAGCCGATCAACCTGCTGGAAAGTGCGGGTCTTCGGGCTTAAATCCATTGCGTATGTATGGGAAACTGCCTGAATCGTCACATAATGAATCGCCCGGACGACCTTGATCTCCACATGCTGCAAGCGTCCCATGAAAATAGGCTTTTTCTCTTTGCCAGTCTGTCTGTACAGTTCAATCCAGTCATGGCTTCCGGCATGATTGATGATTTCTTCCTCTTTCTCTTCAGGTACGATCCCTGTCAAGCGCAATGTAGCATGCGTGCCCGTCTGGTGAACAAAGGCCAGACTGTCCAGCCGAATCGATCC
>NZ_BAAIYG010000088.1:0-774 GCF_057543335.1 Brevibacillus sp. YAE8 | reverse complement strand
AGCGAACACTTCATCGATAAAAGCTTCTTTTACAGGCGTTGTTAAATCTAATGTATGTAAAGGAATAGATTTTGCTAAAACGTCTTGAATTGCTTCATGAACTACGTGATGGTTATGACCAAGAGCAAGTGTGCCGGCTCCGGCTAAACAATCAATATACTCTTTTCCATCCATATCCGTGATCACGGCGCCTTTTGCCTGTTTAATCGCAATAGGAAGGCGTCTAGGATAAGATCTTGCATTGGATTCTCGTTCATTTTGCATAGCAAGCAGCATTTCGTTTGATGTAAGTTGTTTCGTTGACGTTGACATATCATATCCTCCTGTTTGTTCGATTGATAATGATTTTCATTAACAATTACAACAATAAATGATAATGATTATCACTGTCAATAATTATTCTGAAAATATGAAATTATTCCTATTTCACTCTACAGTCGGAAAAACGCAGTATTTCTCTTATGTATCAAGGGTTAAAAGAGTTTTATGTTGTTTTCCAATTAGGGAAAACTATGTAATAAGTCCCTTTCTATTTCCAAATAAAAAAGTGCTACAATTTCTTGTAGCACTTCTGTTACTTTTGTTTATTCATCGTCTCTTTTGCAGCTTTTACACTCCTTGGGTCAAGCGGTTTCGTATACTGACAATTTACTCGAACCCCTGAACCAATACGAATTTCTTTCACGGGAGTAACGGATAAGAACGCTTGAAGATTTTCAGGCTTCAGCCCTTTTGTCCCGATTAAAATAATATCTTTATCTTTCATTCTTCTTA
>NZ_BAAIYG010000087.1:0-780 GCF_057543335.1 Brevibacillus sp. YAE8 | reverse complement strand
TATCAACGGAAGAATTGATCCATGCGTTATATCTCATTAACAATCGTCCAAGAAAGTGTTTGGGTTGGAAGACCGCCTACGAATCATTCATGGAGGCAGTGTCGCACTTGGCTTGACAATCCGTCATAAAGAAAAAAACGGAATCGCGTACAGGATTCCGAATGATTTGTTCTATATACTTAGGGCTCGATTTTCTTCTTTAGGATGTTAATCTGTTTAGATTCTTTCGGATTATCTATGTAGTAGATCTCCTGAGCACCTGCGTTATAGATCCATAGGTCACCTTGAGCAGTAGTCGTGACGTGGACTAATCCACTCCCGTTCTCATCCCTAAAAAAGACCCTGTAGTCCTGTAGAGATTCACTTGTTTGTGCCGTAGAAATTATTGCCCAAGTTAAAGACCCAGCAACAAAAGCCGAGACGATCAACAAAACTCCTTGCAACTTAGACATAAACAGCCTCCTTCGTATAGAGCAAGTCATTCATTCAAAACAGAAGCAAAAGGATTTATACAAAAAATTAAAGAAGAGTAACATTATGCTACTCTTCCATATAATTGTATATTACTTGAAATCTATAGACCATTCAATATAATGGGTAGGTTCAGTATAAGATCCAGTATACGTATTAGTTACTTTTCCAGTAAGCCAGTTCTTTTAAGCCCCAAAATTGGATTTGAGTCATACCCCCTTATCTTGTTAAGCTGATATCAGAAGAACAGAGGGGGATATTTTTATGCAACGGAGACGCTATTCAATCGAGTTCAAACAACAATTGATC
>NZ_BAAIYG010000086.1:0-796 GCF_057543335.1 Brevibacillus sp. YAE8 | reverse complement strand
AGCATAACGGCTTACATTCGCTTCACTTGTAGAGGAGTAGAACATGTCCATAAAATACTGCGGCTCCCCTGTATGGGCCGTGAGCATGCTGTACATAGCAAAATCCCAATCATTTTTGGTCAATGCCTCGTCGATATTTTCCACCTTGCGAATCTTGACCTGAATTCCCTCATTCAGCAATTGGCTCTGAATCACCTCAGCCATGACGGATAGCTCCGGACGCTGTGGGAAGGTCAGCAGCGTAACCTCGAATGGCTTGCCCTGCTTGGTCCACGTACCTTGGGCATCCTTCTGCCAGCCATCCTTCGTCAACAACTGCTCCGCCGTTCCGTCCAATGCTTTGCGCTCAATCTTACCGAAGGGAAGAATGCTCGGAAACGGGCTGCTTGCTTCCGTACCGAAGCCTCTCATGACGGCGCTCACAATGGATGCGCGCGGAATCAGACTGTCCACCACCTTACGGTTGGTTGCATCCTTGAACACAGGTGATTCCATGTTGTACACAATCATATGGGTGCGCAAGGATGGAGCCGACAGCACTTGTAGCTTGTCGTTCTTTTTTAATACCTCTGCGTTATCTACCGGAATATCCGTCGCTACATCCACCTCACCAGATTGTAACGCCATCAGGCGCGAATTACCGTCCGTAATGAATTTCATCGTCGCTTCGGCCAATCGCGCCTTTTCGCCCCAGTATCCGTCATAACGCTCGACGACCAAGGATTGATCCTTGTTGAAGGCTTTGATTTTAAAAGCACCTGTCATTGCAGGGTAGCTTTGCTCATCTTTCATGGAT
>NZ_BAAIYG010000085.1:0-834 GCF_057543335.1 Brevibacillus sp. YAE8 | reverse complement strand
TGAGCACTTTGCATAATTCCATTTTCGAGAAAAAGACAACAGATTTATATGGCCTGTGGTTGGTTTCAATGTCGTGATGTGATGGCTTTGGAAAAATGGGCAGACCTGCAGAATTTTCGTCTATGCTGAAAAATTTAAGCTGCGGCTTTGCTTGAATGCTTAACCATGGCTAGTGCAGAAGCCAGCAATACAATGGCGTTAAGGTACTGGTGCGTTGTGACTTTCTGAATTCCCCAAACGTGCATCGCATCGGCTGTTAGATAGGTTTTCAAGCGGGAATTGCATCGTTCCACGCTAGTTCTTTCGTTGTACAGTTCTTTCCAACGCTTGCTCTCCCGATGCGGTGTGGAGTAGCGGCGCAGATCACTGGTTGTATCCACCTTAACGACCATCCCATAATTGGAAGACGAACAAGCGGCCATTCCGAGCGGGCAGTCTACCTTGCCTGTAGCATGGGGACAGCGGAATTTCAGAACATCGCCATCCGCTCCCCAATAGGTCATCGGAAAACCCATGGAGCAGCAAGGCGTTCCGTTTGATGTCATGCCGGCAGGCGGCTCTTTCTCATTGCGAAGATTCATCGGGATGATCGCCTGTGCTTTCAAATTCCGGGCAGCCTCATAGTTTTTTAGTTGGTCGTACCCAGCATCGAGGACAAAGAAGCTGACTTTGGTTTTTGCCGCGACTTGTTCCATCAGATCTGGCGCCATATCGCCGTCATGGACATGAGCCGGTGTCACGGCGAGCGCCATCGGCAGTTCGCTTTTGGTATCGACGGCGAGATGAAGCTTGTAGCCAAACCACTTCACCTTATTGCCGAAGGAGTCGAACTTG
>NZ_BAAIYG010000084.1:0-863 GCF_057543335.1 Brevibacillus sp. YAE8 | reverse complement strand
TAGGATGTGTCTGAAAACTCATTATTGAGTTAGTTTAAAGATGGACGCGACATATACAAACGCTAGGAATGATTTGGCCAGCTTGTCGTAACGAGTAGCGATTCGTCGAAAATGTTTGATTTTATTGAAGAAGCACTCCACCAAGTGCCGTTCTTTATAGCGGTACCAATCCACTTTCCAAGGATTTTTATTATTCGCTTTAGGCGGGATGGTGTACGCTGCCTGCTTAGCCGTAATCCAATGCCGAATGCCTTCTGAGCCGTAGGCTTTGTCACCAACAATATGGCTTCCCGTAAGATCAAACCCTTGAAGCAAATTGATCGCTGGAACGGAATCATAGACGTGCCCCCCCGTGAGAAGAAAAGCGAGGGGATTCCCTAATCCATCGACGACGGTATGAAGTTTGGTTGTCTTTCCGCCACGGCTGACGCCTATGTGCTGATTTACTTCGTGTCCTTCTGCGTTTTTTTAGCACCCGCACTGTGTTGATGAGCTTTGACCGATGTAGAATCGATGCTCAAGTTTTCAAAGTCAGGTTCTACGTGAAGAGCTTGGAAGATGGCGACAAGTAATCCGGTATCTCTCCACTTGCAGAAGCGACTGTAGACCGTTTTCCATGAACCATAACGTTCTTCCGGCAAATCTCGCCAAGCCGCACCACTTCGGGCAATCCAAAGAATGGCATTAAACATGGTACGATTACTTAATTTGGACGGACGTCCTGTTCGATAGGGGGGGAACATGTCCTGAATTTGTTCCCACTGTTCATCGTTTATTTCGTACCGTCTTTGAATCATGCTCGTTGCTCCATTCGTTTTTCCTAAATCATACCACATTTTCTTTAGTTTTCAGACACGTCCTAG
>NZ_BAAIYG010000083.1:0-870 GCF_057543335.1 Brevibacillus sp. YAE8 | reverse complement strand
AAAATCTTAAATGACAACGAGGTATTTAAGCCAGATGCATTGTTAGAAATCAAATCTGATGTAAATACTCTACTTACTTCTGAGTATGAGCCTTATTTAGAAGATGACTTGTATGATCGTTTGGCAGATCGTGTTGTAGAATGGCATCTTGCAAAGAATGGACCTATTAAAAGAGCAATAAATCCAAATCTTTATAGGTAATAAATTTAGGAAGAGAGGAGTTATTTACAATTCCTCTCTTTCTTGTTCCTAGAATCTGGATTATGGTGACTAAATAAGGCCTGGTTTTATTGTAGATGCCTCATGTATTTTTAAGATCTGAAGCCTTTAAAAGAAGTAGTACACTAAATAATACAATCACGATACCAGCACATAAGAGGATAAATTTAATATCGACATTAATGCTAAGAAGAGTGGAAACTAATCCATAAGAAACTGGAATAAGTCCCATGGAAACCATTGTATTTACACTCATAACTCGACCGACTATGGTTGAGGGTGTTTTCTCCTGTATTAAACTAACTATGGGAATATTAATACTCGATACACAACATCCAATAGCTAACAAGATAGCAGCAGCAAGCCAGAGATCAATTTCTCGGCTAAATATCATAAGTAATAACCCTTCCAAGAATATGAAAGAAATTGCAAGTTTTCCTCTATTCCTTTTTATGTTCAACCAGCCCATGATTATAGCTCCTAACAACATGCCACTAGCAAATGAACTTTGTAAAATACTTAAATAAAAAGCATTTCCTTTAAAACGATCCTCTGCAAGGATAGGGATGCTTAACATGAGAGGTCCAATAAAGAATAAGTTGACAATAATAAATGTCACCATGACTGTCAGAAGAAACGAGGAATCTTTAA
>NZ_BAAIYG010000082.1:0-931 GCF_057543335.1 Brevibacillus sp. YAE8 | reverse complement strand
AAAATAGAAAATGCCATTTTTACTCCTTTGAGAACCTGGACTGAACAATCAAATAGTAACTGGAATATGCTTATTTGTATTGGATTTATATCGCTTATAGTAGGAGCAGTTTTAATATATGTTTTTCAAAAGAAAATGGGTATGAGTGTGTCTGACGAAAGAACAAGTCAAATCGGTTTAAAAAGTGCCCTCGTTGTACTGTATGGAGTCATTTTGTGCGACTTGATTTTTCCAAAAGAATATATGTGGCAAATTTTCTTCTTATTTAAATATTCCATTGCATTCATTGCTTCAGGTATATATCTTGCTGTTCGATATAAAAGGGATTTTTTAAACTAGAGAATGACGCAGATTTGCCAGCAGTAAAAAAGTCATAGAAGGCTATACATTTCTTTGGCTTTAGTGTTTTAACTATAATTTTCTTACAACAACCTTATTAACTTCATGACAATCCTACTCTTATTTTTATGGTCGTCTTTAAACGAATAAGATTGATACATTCCTATAGACCAACTACCATTCATTCTCTTTCTTTAGTGCTCAACATTTCAGACATTCAATTATAGTAGACCATTGGTTACGTTTTATAAAATGAAATAGATGATGGTCAATAACTAAATCATATTCATCATTAAATTTATAGTTAACTATATTCTCTACCCAGACGAGTGTGTCTCTACAGAAAAATATAGTGTTTACCGGAAAAGTATACTATAATTCATAGTAAAACAGATTCTATATTAAATTTCTCGTAAAAGCTGCCTTATCTGACAAACCGAGGCGGCTTTTACGTTTTTTATTTAAAAGGAGTATGACTATGAACAAGTATGATGAAATAGATTTTGAAAAGATCGCGCTTCGTATGCAGAAGCAAGTGGAAACAGACTCAAACAACGTACAGCTAAGAAAGGATGGGGTGATGGAAATAAGA
>NZ_BAAIYG010000081.1:0-954 GCF_057543335.1 Brevibacillus sp. YAE8 | reverse complement strand
ACCTACTTTTTCACTGCGCTCTACAAGCTTTTCTTCTTCAATGATTGAAATGTTAGCTAAAGCAGCTGCGCACGATACTGGATTTCCACCAAAAGTAGAACCATGTCCGGCTGTTGGCCATTTCTCATGCAGTTCTCGGCTTGCTACAATCGCTCCTAGTGGCATACCACCGGAAAGAGCTTTTGCTAAAACTAAAATATCTGGTGTGACTCCAGCATGTTCCGCGGCAAACATTTTTCCAGTGCGCCCGAATCCCGTTTGCACTTCATCAAAGATAAGCAGAATGCCATAATCATTCGCTATGTCTCTCAGTGCGCGTAAAAAGCTAGAAGGAGCAGGGTAATAGCCTCCTTCGCCCATGACTGGCTCAATAACAATCGCCGCTACGCGTGAAGGATCCACTCGCAGTTCAAACAGCTTTTGCAGTTGATTTAAGCAATATGCTTCCGCTTCTTCCTCGTCAATATTAGGAAGCTGACTTGGATACGGATAAGGCGCGTGATACACTTCTCCCAAAATCGGCTCGTAGTAGCTTCGGTACTTGGAGCTTGAAGCCGTAATAGCTGTAGCTCCGAGTGTACGGCCATGAAAAGAACCTTCAAAAGCGATAATCCCTGGTCTGCCAGTGGCCGCTTTTGCTAACTTAAGCGCTCCATCAATAGCTTCTGCGCCTGAGTTTGAAAAGAAAACCGTATCTAAGTTTCCTGGCGTAATTTGCGCAAGTTTTTCTGCCAAATTCACAGCTGTTTCGTAGTATCCGTAATTTAAACCGAGGTGAAGCAGCTGATCTGCTTGTTTTTTAATTGCTTCTACCATCTTTTCATGTGTATGACCTACTGCATTGACAGCTACTCCTGATACAAAATCAATATATTCCGTGCCATCAGCTGTCCAAAATTTCGCACCGTGCGCTTTTTCAATAACAAGCTCTGTTACTCTTGTCATCACGGGTGA
>NZ_BAAIYG010000080.1:0-1017 GCF_057543335.1 Brevibacillus sp. YAE8 | reverse complement strand
CACGACCGGACAATCAGGGGATACTGTTTTCCCCAGGTCTCCTCAAATTGATCCAATTCCAGGAGAGCCGCCTCTTCCGTTGGGGCCGTATAGATCGGACGCAAGGCCGTAGTAATCTTCTTCAAATCCTTGTACGACACATATTTGATGGAATTGCGGATCTGGTGGATGATACATTTTTGAACCTCCGTTTGCGGATAGCTGGCTGCAATGGCTTCGCTGAAGCCTTTTAAATTGTCTACACAGATAATCAAAATGTCCTGAACGCCACGATTTTTCAGATCCGTCAACACATGTAGCCAGAACTTGGCTGACTCGTTTTCTCCGATCCAGATGCCAAGAACGTCCTTATAGCCTTCCAAATCAATGCCAATGACCATATAGGCGGCTTTGCTGATAATTTGCCCGTCCTGTTTTACCTTAAAATGAATGGCATCCATGAAAACAACGGAATACACGCTTTGCAGCGGGCGATTTTGCCATTCCTTGATAAGAGGTAACAGTTTAGCTGTTACGTTGGAGATAAGGGTCGGGGATACCTCAAGTCCATACAGATTGTGCAAATGATCCTGAATATCCCGTGTGCTCATGCCTTTGGCGTACATAGAGACGATTTGATCTTCAATACCCGTTACATGTCTCTGGTGTTTCTTGACAATCGCAGGTTCAAATTCTCCAAGACGATCACGGGGAATCGTGAGATCCAACTCCCCATACTCAGACGTAACCGTTTTTTTGCTATAGCCGTTCCGACTGTTTTTCGTCTGCTTCTGCTTGCTGTCATGCTTGGCATAGCCCAATTCGGTATCCAATTCGGCCTCCAACATTTCTTGCAGTGTTTCTGCAAAAATGTCCTTCAGGGCTTTTTGAACATCCTCCATGGTTTGCAAGTTGTGTTCTTTGATAAGTTGGCGCAGCTGGTCTTTTGGAATGAGTCCCATGTGTTCTCTCAACCTCACTTTGTTTCATTGTAATGGAATGTGGAATGAGAGTTTACACAAAATATTTTACAGTCCC
>NZ_BAAIYG010000079.1:0-1063 GCF_057543335.1 Brevibacillus sp. YAE8 | reverse complement strand
TCCATAGTGAAAATCTATATTTTGTATCACTTGTGCATGTCGTTCAATGGCAAAAGGATCTTGACCGATAAACAAATGTTCATGTCCCTCAAGCCCCATCATTAAATCTCCTGATCCCACTCCCGTTATTCCTTCATCCGTATGTACATAGACAACGGTAGAAGCAAACTTCTTGCGGGGCTCGGGGTCCCAAGCTGCTTTAAAAGGCGGATTTAAAGGCAGTAAATAATGTTTGATCTCTATTCCCGTAATTTTCATTGAATACTAATCTCCTTACATTTCAGCATTTTTACTTTCACTTATATCTATTGCAAGATGCGTGCCAAGTTTAAATGATTGATGTAATCAATACTTAATAGAAAACAAAAAATAAATTGTAGAAAATTCACACAATTAACTGTAGAAATTTTCTACACTCTACAATAAAAAAGAGGTTGAGACATAACGAAATAAATCCAATTGAAAGACGAACAAATGAGATACATGAGCTGGACTGCTTATTACACCGCAGTTGATTTCCGTGCAAGACTTCGCTTTCCGCGGGCGGCCGCTGAGCCTCCTCGTCGCTTGCGCTCCTGCGGGGTCTCACCTGTTCCGCTTTTCCCGCAGGAGTCTTCGCCTTGCCCTCCAATCAACTGCTAGAAGGAACGAAACAAATAAAACGATATGCATCATCCAAAAAAAAACGAACTACTCATCAAACAGGTTGATGAATGGTTCGTTTTTTACTTGGGCTCAACTACTTTTGTCCCAGCCTCTTTAAGTTAACTATTATTTATGAAGTGTTGACATAAAAGGCGTGATAATGGTAACTTTTAGTTATAATTGTTAACTTTATATTTTTTTAGTTTACTAAAGTGGAGGGGAATCGATGGAAACCACAAGTTTAAGAGATTGGAAAGCACTTGCTCAGTCTATTATTAAAGGGAAAGAAATTACATATAAAGAAGCGCTTCAACTTCTTTATGTACCGGATGAAGAAGTGTTAGAGGTCATGAATGCCGCGTACTTAATTCGTCATCATCATTATGGAAAAAAAGTAAAGCTTAATATGATTATTAAT
>NZ_BAAIYG010000078.1:0-1075 GCF_057543335.1 Brevibacillus sp. YAE8 | reverse complement strand
GCTTTGTGGAAAGGTGGGATACAGAAACACAGAAGTAGCCATTCGTGCTGCGTTTAAAGCTGTGACAGATGGAAAACAAGTGGCTATTTTAGTACCAACCACTATTTTAGCTCAGCAGCATTATGAAACCATCCGTGAGCGTTTTCAAGACTACCCAATTAATATTGGGCTATTGAGTCGCTTTCGCAGCCGTAAACAGCAGCAGGAAACAATTAAAGGGCTAAAAAACGGGACCGTAGATGTAGTGATTGGTACACATCGTTTACTATCTAAAGATGTGATTTATAAGGATTTAGGGTTGTTAGTTATCGATGAAGAGCAACGTTTTGGTGTAACGCACAAGGAAAAAATCAAGCAAATGAAAGCAAACGTTGATGTCCTTACACTTACAGCAACACCTATTCCACGAACATTACATATGTCTATGTTGGGTGTAAGGGATTTGTCTGTTATTGAAACGCCGCCTGAAAATCGTTTTCCGGTTCAAACATATGTAGTGGAGTATAATCCAGTTCTAGTTCGTGAAGCGATTGAGCGTGAGTTAGCGCGTGATGGCCAAGTTTACTTTTTATATAATCGCGTAGAAGATATTTGACGAAAAGCAGAAGAAATTTCGATGCTCGTGCCTGATGCTAGGGTAACGTATGCCCACGGAAAAATGAATGAAACAGAACTCGAAGCGGTTATTTTAAGCTTTTTAGAAGGCGAATATGCCGTGATTGTGAGTACAACTATTATCGAAACATGAGTAGATATTCCAAATGTAAATACGCTCATTGTTAACAATGCTGATAAGATGGGATTATCACAACTGTATCAATTAAGAGGACGCGTAGGTCGTTCAAATCGCGTGGCATATGCGTACTTTACGTATCATAAAGACAAAGTACTGACAGAAGTAGCTGAAAAGCGTCTGCAAGCTATTAAGGAATTTACTGAATTAGGTTCTGGTTTTAAAATTGCTATGCGTGATCTTTCAATACGTGGCGCCGGAAACCTACTGGGTGCTCAGCAGCATGGATTTATCGATTCTGTCGGTTTCGATCTCTATTCACAAATGCTTAAAGAAGCGATA
>NZ_BAAIYG010000077.1:0-1078 GCF_057543335.1 Brevibacillus sp. YAE8 | reverse complement strand
GACGGATTGTAATATGAAGTGCGACACCAACAGCTAGATAAAAAAATGGCCCATGATTGATTCGTGTAAAATGAAGTTACCACACCACATTTACACAGGAGAATCAATCATGAGTTATTCACATCTTAGCATAACAGAGCGCAGTCAGCTAGCGTTACTCCATCGTCTGGGTTGGTCTACTCGGGCTATTGCCACTGAACTCAAACGACATCACTCTACGATTGCCCGTGAGTTAACTCGGGGAATAGAGGCAGGCGAATATCAAGCCGAGAATGCTCAACATGCGTATGAGCAGCGTCGAGAGAAATCCACTTCCCGTGGCAAATGGACACCTAAACGTGGCTCCTATATTGCCGAGAAATTAGAACAAACCTGGTCTCCTGAGCAAATTTCTGGACGTATGAGCCAGGACTTCCCCGATCAGAAAGTATCGTTTAAAACGATTTATCGCTGGCTCTATCAAGGTTTATTGGTGAAGGGAGATACCACCGTCTTGCGCCAAAAGGGAAAACGCAGACACCCTCGAGAAACGCGTGGTCGATTTAACGTAGGAAAATCCATTCAACAACGACCAAAAGAAGTGAGAAAACGTGAGAGTTTTGGGCATTGGGAACTGGATACGGTAGTTTCCAGTCGGGGAAAAAGCAAAGCATGCGTCGCCACGTTTGCCGAGCGTAAGACCCGTCTCTATCTTGCCATCAAGATGCCTGATCGAACTGCAAGATCCTTCGAGATGGCATTTGGAGTGATTGCTGGCTCTTTTCCTAAAGGTACATTTCAAACAGCCACTGTTGATCGTGGAAAGGAATTTGCCTGTCATGAACGATTGGAGGCAGACCATGGCCTGGATATTTACTTTGCCGATCCATATTCCTCGTGGCAACGAGGCACCAACGAGAATGCCAATGGGCTTCTCCGTGAATTTTTCCCTAAAGGTAAAGATTTTGCTGAAGTATCAACGGAAGAATTGATCCATGCGTTATATCTCATTAACAATCGTCCAAGAAAGTGTTTGGGTTGGAAGACCGCCTACGAATCATTCATGGAGGCAGTGTCGCACTTGGCTTGACAATCCGTC
>NZ_BAAIYG010000076.1:0-1107 GCF_057543335.1 Brevibacillus sp. YAE8 | reverse complement strand
AAAAAAGACCTCATGGTATGATGAGATCAACACTGTTGACCGGAGGGGATTTTCTTATGCCGCCACGTAAAGGGCAAAAACAGCAGCAATATGACGAAGCAACGAAGAGCGAAGCAGTACGTTTGCGGGTTGAGGAGCATTGGAGCTACCCAATGATAATGGAGAAATTAGGCATTAAAAGTAAGACGCAGATTCGGGAGTGGGTACAGAAACGGCAAAACGGTGAAACGTTTGAAGACTATAGAGGGCGATGGATCAAGAAGTATTTCAGCAGTCTAGAGGAAGAGAACAACTACTTGAAAGCGCAGGTCGAATACCTAAAAAAGCTCAATCCAAATCTACACGGGGAGGGAAGTTGGATAAGCAAACCCGGTTTAGGACGATCGAAGAAATGAGTCGCAAGTACGCTGTGGTCATGCTATGCGAAATAGCGGAGGTCTCCCGGGCGGGCTACTACAAGTGGAAGGCGACGGAGAAGGTTCGTAAGGTACGTGTGGAGCAGGATGCCGACCTAAAGGAACATATACTGGCAATTCACCGCATTCGCCCATACTTTGGGTATAAACGAATGCGCACGGCTCTACGCAAAGAGGGACTACAAGTAAATACGAAGAAAGTTCGCCGACTGATGCGAGAATTGGGCATCCGCTCAGTGATCCGCAAAAAGCGTCCATTTGCCGGCCGCAAGCCCTCCATCGTGTTCAACAATGTCCTTAATCGCCAGTTCGCTGCGGACGAGGCTAGAAAGAAATATGTAACCGATATTACCTATATTCGAGTCGTCGATGACTTCATTTATCTGTCCGTGGTCCTGGATCTGTATAATAACGAAACGGTTGCTTGGGAAGTGTCGGAGAGAAACGATCTTGATCTTGTGCTGTCTACGGTGAAGCAACTGGGTAATGGAGATGCGATCCTGCACTCCGACCAAGGATTCCAGTACACTACCAAGACATACGCAAATCTGTTGCAAGAACAAGGGCTAACCGGAAGCCATTCCAGACGGGGGAACTGCTTCGACAACGCTTGTGTTGAATCGTTTTTTTCACACCTGAAGACGGAAAAGTTGTATCTGGAGAAACCAAGAGATATAGCTCACGCTCGCAA
>NZ_BAAIYG010000075.1:0-1120 GCF_057543335.1 Brevibacillus sp. YAE8 | reverse complement strand
GCTACTCGGGGTTGGTCTCGGAGGGATGGATGTTTGGATTACGCGACTGTCACGCTCTTTGGTCAGCCTTCCCAGACTGTTCATCTACATCCATCCTTTGTAACTCCATGTGAGACGCCCCACAACCCCGCCGGGTAAACCCGACGGTTTAGGCTCTTCCGCGTTCGCTCGCCACTACTGACGGAATCACTATTGTTTTCTCTTCCTCCGGCTACTTAGATGTTTCAGTTCACCGGGTCTGCCCTCTCATCACCTATGGATTCAGTGAAGGATACCATCCCATTACAGATGGTGGGTTGCCCCATTCGGAGATCCCCGGATCAAAGCGTGCTTACCGCTCCCCGAGGCTTATCGCAGTTCGCTGCGTCCTTCTTCGGCTCCTAGCGCCAAGGCATCCACCGTGTGCCCTTAGTAACTTAACCACGTTTGGTTAGTACTAAAAAGTACTTACAGTTTAAATCCTTAGCAATTACATGCAGTATCCAGTTTTCAAGGAACAAATGTGTAAGCAACTATGAAAGTTGCTCGCCTGGCAACGTCCTACTCTCCCGGCTCCCTGCGGAGCAAGTACCATCGGCGCTGGAGGGCTTAACGGCCGTGTTCGGTATGGGAACGGGTGTGTCCCCTCCGCCATCGTCACCAGACATTGAAGGATATACTCCTTCAAAACTGAACAGCGAGTAAGCGTTGTGGTCATATCTCCATAGAAAGGAGGTGATCCATCCGCACCTTCCGGTACGGATACCTTGTTACGACTTCACCCCAGTCATCTACCCCACCTTCGGCGGCTGGCTCCTTGCGGTTACCTCACCGACTTCGGGTGTTGCAAACTCCCGTGGTGTGACGGGCGGTGTGTACAAGGCCCGGGAACGTATTCACCGCGGCATGCTGATCCGCGATTACTAGCGATTCCGACTTCATGTAGGCGAGTTGCAGCCTACAATCCGAACTGAGATTGGTTTTAAGAGATTGGCGTCCTCTCGCGAGGTAGCGTCCCGTTGTACCAACCATTGTAGCACGTGTGTAGCCCAGGTCATAAGGGGCATGATGATTTGACGTCATCCCCGCCTTCCTCCGTCTTGTCGACGGCAGTCTCTCTAGAGTGCCCAACTGAATGCTG
>NZ_BAAIYG010000074.1:0-1160 GCF_057543335.1 Brevibacillus sp. YAE8 | reverse complement strand
CGGGACACGTGAAATCCCGTGTGAATCTGGCAGGACCATCTGCTAAGGCTAAATACTACCTAGCGACCGATAGTGAACCAGTACCGTGAGGGAAAGGTGAAAAGCACCCCGGGAGGGGAGTGAAACAGTACCTGAAACCGTGTGCTTACAAATAGTCGGAGCTCGTTAAAAGAGTGACGGCGTGCCTTTTGTAGAATGAACCGGCGAGTTACGGTAGCGTGCGAGGTTAAGTCGAAGAGACGGAGCCGCAGCGAAAGCGAGTCTGAATAGGGCGCAAGTACGTTGCCGTAGACCCGAAACCGTGTGATCTAGCCATGTCCAGGGTGAAGGTAGGGTAACACCTACTGGAGGCCCGAACCCACGCACGTTGAAAAGTGCGGGGATGAGGTGTGGCTAGCGGTGAAATTCCAATCGAACTCGGAGATAGCTGGTTCTCCCCGAAATAGCTTTAGGGCTAGCCTCGGAATTAGAGTCTTGGAGGTAGAGCACTGATTGGGCTAGGGGCCCTCATCGGGTTACCGAACTCAGTCAAACTCCGAATGCCAATGACTTATGTCCGGGAGTCAGACGGTGAGTGCTAAGATCCATCGTCAAAAGGGAAACAGCCCAGACCATCAGCTAAGGTCCCCAAGTATACGTTAAGTGGGAAACGATGTGGAGTTGCCCAGACAACCAGGATGTTGGCTTAGAAGCAGCCACCATTTAAAGAGTGCGTAATAGCTCACTGGTCGAGTGACTCTGCGCGGAAAATGTAACGGGGCTAAACGTATCACCGAAGCTATGGCAGTCCTTATGGACTGGGTAGGGGAGCGTTCCAAGCAGCGGTGAAGCCGTACTGGAAAGAGCGGTGGAGCGCTTGGAAGTGAGAATGCCGGTGTAAGTAGCGAAAAGACAAGTGAGAATCTTGTCCACCGAAAGCCTAAGGGTTCCTGGGGAAGGCTCGTCCTCCCAGGGTTAGTCGGGACCTAAGCTGAGGCCGAAAGGCGTAGGCGATGGACAACAGGTTGATATTCCTGTACCACCTCTGTTCCGCTTGAGTGAGTGGCGTGACGCAGGAGGATAGGGTGAGCGGCCTACTGGATGGCCGTCCAAGCAGTAAGCCTGGTGTGTAGGCAAATCCGCACACCGCTAAGGGCAAGCTGTGATGGCGAGGGAAATTT
>NZ_BAAIYG010000073.1:0-1196 GCF_057543335.1 Brevibacillus sp. YAE8 | reverse complement strand
TGCTCACCCCCAGAATGGCGTCATATTGCCTGAGGTCCGGTGTGTGCCCGTGAATCTCCATCGGTGTATGAGCCTCCGCAAACGGCTTAGGGTGAAACTCAGGATGTTTCATCGCATATAGCGCATGTTCAAGGACTGTGTCAGGATCGAAATGCCCAGCCAGTGTATCGAGTGCAGCACCCATGTCGGACATCTGGTGTGTATCTAACAATCGACGAATCAGAGCCACACGAGATTTCCTCAGATCGATATCCTCCACTTGCACGAATCTGCGGACGGAAGCAGGCATGAACCTCGCCAGATCGGAGTACATCACCGTCCTTGGCTTTCTCAGGTAACCCTCAAACACATCTGTCCACTCAATCGGGATTGCCTTTTCCGTGTACGGGCGAGGCAACGTCCCCAGGTGTCGGTACTCTCCGTCGCCCGACAAAACCTCGATCTCGTCCCATTTCACCTTGAGCAATACGGGATCTAGCGCACGGCACTGCGGTAGTGGCTATGTGGTTGTTTCAAACCGGAGTTCCCGATATTTGTTCAAGCGGGCCGGTTCAAGCCTGAAAACCTCAAACGCAACGGTTGGCATAGCCAAAAGCTTCTTCCGTTCTTGCTCCCACAAGTCGACGATACGCTCTTTCTTGGCATAGTGTGGACGATCCATGTCTGCCTCTGCTGCCTGGGCCAAGTATGTCTCAAGGTCAGCATCCGTTTCGCAAATCGGTGGTGGCACGAGCCAATTACGCCGACTGTACCCCACCTTGTTCTCCACATGCCCCTTTTCGTGACCACTATAGGGATTACAGAATTCTGGGTCGAACCGGTAGTGGGTAGCAAACCGCAGGAACTGATCGGTGCATGACCGCTTTCCATCACGGCTAATCGAGACCACCGCCGCCGACAAGTTGTCGAACCAGATTTTCCTCGGAACGCCTCCCATCCGTTCAAAGATGCGCTTCATTGCCTCCAGGAAACACTCTGTGTTCTCCTTTCGAACCGGAAAGGCGAAGGCCGCATTGCTAAACGGGAAGGACATAATCAGCACTTTGCGCTCCACGAGTTGACCTGGTTGCCCAACATAGGCTGTACCAAAATCAACCTGTGCCTCGCCGCCGGGGTGTTCGAGTCGTTCATAGCTTTCGGCACGTTCCAGCTTGAGTTCTTTTCGGCGTTTGGCTACATATTCTTCAACAGTGCGT
>NZ_BAAIYG010000072.1:0-1203 GCF_057543335.1 Brevibacillus sp. YAE8 | reverse complement strand
TGACGTCCATGGTAGCCAAATAGAGCATTTTGAGCAGGGCTTCATCGGTGGGGAAAATGCTCTTGCCCTTCGTCACCTTCCGGAGTTGCCGATGGTAACTCTCAATCATATTGGTCGTATAGATCAATTTACGAATCTCTGGTGGATACTTGAAAAAAGTAGCTAGCTCGTCCCAGTTGGTACGCCAAGAGCGAACGATGAGGGGATATTTGTTACCCCATGTTTCCTCAAAACGATCCAATTCCAGTAAGGCAGCCTCTTCTGTTGCCGCTTTGTAGATTGGCTTTAAATCCGCCGTCACTTTCTTAAGATCCTTATAAGAAACATAACGGGTCGAGTTGCGGATTTGATGAATGATGCACTTTTGGATCTCCGTATTCGGATAGCAGGCAGAGATGGCCTGAGAGAAGCCCGTTAGGTTATCCACGCAGGTGATGAGAATGTCCTGAACCCCACGGTTCCGTAAGTCGTTCAGTACGCTCAGCCAGAACTTTGAGGATTCATTCTCTCCAATCCACATGCCTAATACGTCCTTGTTGCCGTCCAAATCAATGCCAATGACCATATAAGCCGCTTTGTTCACAATAGCACCGTCTTGCTTGACTTTGTAGTGAATGGCGTCCATAAATACAACCGCATAGATGCTTTGTAGCGGTCGGTTCTGCCATTCTTTGATGAGTGGCACGATCTTATTCGTCACATTGGAGATCATGGTAGGAGAAACGTCAATTCCATACAGATGGTTCAGATGGTCCTGAATATCCCGTGTGCTGACACCTTTGGCATACATGGCGATAATTTGGTCCTCAATGCCGGTAACGGTAGACTGATGCTTTTTCACGATAACGGGCTCAAATTCGCCATTACGGTCACGTGGCACCGCGATCTCCACCTCGCCGTATTCGCTTGTCACCGTCTTCTTTGTCTTCCCGTTACGGCTGTTTGTTGTTTTCTTTCGCTTCACATCGTGCTTTTCATAGCCGAGTTCCGTGTCAAGCTCCGCCTCTAGCATCGACTGCAGCGTTTCTGCAAACAGTTCCTTCAGTGCCGACTGCACATCGTCCATCGTCTTGAGGTTGTTTTCCTTCACAAACGCCTTCACTTGTTCCTTACTAAATCTCGCCATAGGTGTCATCCTCTCAAACCAACCTTTCTTTTATTGTAATAGGTTTTGAGAGTTTACACAGAATATTTTACAGTCCC
>NZ_BAAIYG010000071.1:0-1209 GCF_057543335.1 Brevibacillus sp. YAE8 | reverse complement strand
CCACAGATTGGTCGTGCCCGCAAACCACGGACTTATCGGGATAAAGCGCGAAAGGAGTACCTGGCCGTGGCCAAACAACGTCGTGCAAACGGCAAGGTGATTCGTCGAGCGATCGGCAAGCAACTCCGGTATGTAGCACGTAACCTTCACATTATCCGCAACCTGGTCTCACGGCAGCCGCTGACACTTTTGAGCCGGAAACAATATCGCGACTTGCTTGTGATTCAGGAACTGTATCGACAGCAACGCATGATGTTTGAACGCAAAACGCATCAGATCGAAGATCGAATCGTGAGCATCCGTCAACTGCACGTCCGCCCGGTCGTACGCGGCAAAGCGAAAGCGCGAGTAGAGTTTGGCGCCAAAGTATCGGTCAGCATGGTGAACGGCTATGCTTTTCTGGAGCGTCTGTCAAGGGACAGCTTCAACGAAGGGGTGACGCTGATCGAATCTGTAGAAGCGTACAAGAGACGCTTTGGTTGTTACCCGAAGGCGGTACTTGCCGATCAAATCTATCGTACACGGGAAAACAGGGCATTTTGCAAAGCGCACGGCATTCGTTTGAGCGGTCCGGCGCTTGGCCGTCCGGTACAAGGCGAAGAAGCGACGGAACAACGGCGAGTCGCAAGACAAGATGCACGCAAACGCAACGCCATTGAAGGCAAATTTGGTGAGGGTAAGCGCACGTATGGGCTTGGCCGTATTCGAGCATGCCTTGCGAAGACAAGCGAAACCGTCATCGCGCTGCAACTCCTGGTGATGAACCTCGAGCGCAGGCTGCGGGATCTTTTTGCCTTCTGGTTAAACCGCCTTCTTTCGTATAGAATTCCTGGTTTTGGAAACATTTTTGTAGTTTGAAAACCGTTCAGCAAACCCTAATTAAGTTGCTTGTCTTTTTTATTTTGTCACTTGATTCATAGTGTTAAGCATTGCTAAAAACAAGTCCAAATCTAGGTCGAGCTTTTAAGCCCCGAAATTGGATTTGAGTCATACCCCCTTATCTTGTTAAGCTGATATCAGAAGAACAGAGGGGGATATTTTTATGCAACGGAGACGCTATTCAATCGAGTTCAAACAACAATTGATCCAGGAAGCCCACGAAGTAGGAAACGCTAGCCAAGTAGCCAGACGGCATGGGATAGACCCTAAAATGCTGTATCGATGGATACGTGACTCCAAACACGCAGATTGGCAGAATACGTCTTCCGA
>NZ_BAAIYG010000069.1:0-1306 GCF_057543335.1 Brevibacillus sp. YAE8 | reverse complement strand
CTCATAGACGATGAGGTTGATAGGTTCGGTGTGGAAGCGCGGCAACGCGTGGAGCTGACGAATACTAATCGGTCGAGGACTTATCCACACATTTCTTAGCAAACATGCGTATTCAGTTTTGAAGGAACAAACCTTCCACAATGGAGCTGTGGTGAAGTTGGAGTTCACGCCGGTCTGTCACACCGGAGGTCGCGGGTTCGAGTCCCGTCAGCTCCGCCATTTCTATCTAAGAAAAAGTCAGAAATGGCAATGGAATAGCATGGCTCGGTAGCTCAGTCGGTAGAGCAGAGGACTGAAAATCCTCGTGTCGGCGGTTCGATTCCGTCCCGAGCCACCATGTACGAGCCATTAGCTCAGTTGGTAGAGCATCTGACTTTTAATCAGAGGGTCGAAGGTTCGAGTCCTTCATGGCTCACCAGTTTTTACAAACAATTGAACAGGGAAAAGATGATACAATATGCGGACGTAGCTCAATTGGTAGAGCGTCGCCTTGCCAAGGCGAAGGTCGCGGGTTCGAGACCCGTCGTCCGCTCCATTACAGTTCGTAAACACCACTTGCTATGCGCCAGTGGTGTTTTCCTGCTTTTACAGATTTTCCGAACGAGAAAGCCCGCTACGGTGCGATAGCACCCCCTAAGAAATTGCGTGAAGAGTTTCCACATCTTCGGCATTTGCCGAGTTTGTGGACACGCTCATACTTCGTTTCTACCGCAGGAAATGTATCAAGTGAAACGATAAAGCGATATGTCGAACAACAGAAAACAAGGGGGTGAAAATCATGTCGCAGACCATCACAGTCAAAGTGAAATTGCTTCCAACAAAAGAACAGGCTTCTATTTTGCGTGAGATGAGTCAAACGTACCTCTCCACTATCAATACTCTCGTTTCCGAAATGGTTGCTGAAAAGAAAAGCACAAAGAAGTCGAGTAAGGATATTTCTGCTTCTTTGCCAAGTGCCGTTAAAAATCAAGCTATCAAGGACGCTAAAAGTGTGTTTAAGAAAGCGAAGAAAAGCAAATTCACTACTGTTCCTGTTTTGAAGAAACCTGTCTGCATTTGGAACAATCAAAACTACTCGTTTGATTTCACGCACATTTCCATGCCGATTATGATTGACGGCAAGGTAACTAAAACACCTATCCGTGCTTTGTTAGTTGATAAAGACAACCGTAACTTTGCTTTGCTAAAACATAAATTAGGTACGCTTCGAATCACACAGAAAGCAAATAAATGGATTGCCCAAATTTCTGTCACCATACCTACTATGGAAGGAACAGGAGTAAAAGTCATGGGGGTTGATTTGGGG
>NZ_BAAIYG010000068.1:0-1560 GCF_057543335.1 Brevibacillus sp. YAE8 | reverse complement strand
TCCTCCTGTGATTCGTGTGAGCGGTTGGCAGACCGGCTCTCATCTTATCACCGAGTTCAAAGGATGGCTACTCATAGCTATAAGCTTTCCTGAACCCCCAGTCGAACTGGGGGTTTTCGTTATACAAAAAAACGGCTTACGGGCCGTTTTGGTTGGCTGCTTATGGTGGAGGGGGCATTGTGGGGCGGAGTGACTACTCCTTTCTTAACGGGCAAGCTGTAGGTTAATTCCAAGCTTCTTTCCCTTGTGCGGCATGTTTCATTAGATGAAAGCTCGGAAAAGCGTATCTATTTGTTCCTTGCTGGCAAACGACTCATCCAGCGATAAAAAAGCTAGTAGCCCGATAGCTTTTTTCGCTTCCGCTGCCGCAAACATTTTGTGATGACCATCCAATAAAAAATGGCTATAAATCCATACCTCTTCCTTTTTGTCATGTAACGGGCGTTTTATATCCAGGAAAGAAATGCCCAAGGCTGTTGGTGTTTCGTTTGAATCGATTCTTTTCATGTAGTCAATTATCTATATTGGACTGTCAACACCAAACTAGACGGATTTCTTAAGTGCCTTCTGTTTGTAAACGAGTGGACTCAGATACCCCAATGTCGAGTGAATTCTTGTTTCGTTAAACCACTTGACGTATTTTTCTAATTCTAGCTTCAACTGTGTCAACGACTCAAACTGCCGATTCTTTACGAACTCTGCTTTGATTAGCTTAAAGGTAGCTTCAGCAACTGCATTGTCATAGGGACAGCCTTTCATGCTCAGGGAACGTTTGATTTCGAACGTGTGGATGACTTCATCAATCGTCTGATTTTTAAATTCACTACCACGATCCGTATGAAAGAGCTGGATCTGACGCAAGTCTCCCTTTACGCTTGCAAAAGCCTGGTAGACGAGAGCAGCATCTTTGTATTTTCCACAGCTATAGCCAATGATCTCCCGGTTAAACAAGTCTACGAGCAAGCAAATATAGTGCCATTTGTTTGTCACTCGAACATAAGTCAAGTCACTCACAACGGCCTCCAACGGTTCGTTTTTCGTAAACTCCCGATTCAATTCATTCTGTATAGGTGAATCATTACAGGATGACTTATGCGGTTTATACTGAGCAACCGTATACACCGATACAAGACCGTTTTTCTTCATCAAACGTCCAATGCGCCGTCTGGAAACAGTCCTTCCTTCTTTTTGCAGGGTTGCCTTGATCTTTCTTGCTCCATAAACGCGCTGATTCTCTTTAAAAATACGGATGATCGCCTGTTCCACCTCATCATCGCTAGATGACTGCTGGTTACTTTCGTAGTAGTAGGTACTCCGATTCACCTGGAGGATGGTACACATGGCAGACACAGAGTACTTATGTGCATTTTGCCGGATCACTGTTATTTTCGTCCGAAGATCAGCGCTGCTTGCTTTAAAATATCGTTCTCCATTTTGATGCTAGACTTTACATTGGACACGGAGAATCGAGAGTGCGACAATAAAAGCGTTCATAATCGAGGTGTCCAACATGACGAAAAAGTACGACAGGGAATTCAAACTTCAAACCGTACGACTCAT
>NZ_BAAIYG010000067.1:0-2030 GCF_057543335.1 Brevibacillus sp. YAE8 | reverse complement strand
GGTCAAGTGATCTCCTTGACGCTAGGCGTTTTCCTTCCTAGACTCCTAGGTGGTTGAAGGAGGGAAGAAGCATATGAAAATGCGAAAATAAGGGAGAAAGACTCAAATTTTAAGGGGTTAAACCGAATCCATCCCCAATAGCCAGGCCTCACTGTAATAGTTGTTGACTCCTGCGTTTTCCATGTAACGGATCCTCCGATTTCAAAGCCTACCTCCCCTTCAATTACGCCCCAATTGACTTTACTTTTTCCACTTAATTTACCATTCACTTGCGTATCTGTAGAAAGTAGAGAGGTTTCAGTTATATCATCTGGTGTGTCATTTATTACTCTTGAGCCGGAAGCTCCAAGTTTGAAACCGCTAGCTGTTCTTTTTGCACTAAATACCCAGCCCTCTTCTCCATTACACCCTGCTCTAGGAGCTATTTTCTGGCTTTTTGATGACATTGACTTCTTTGAGGGATCAGTTGGTAACTCAGTAACTGTATCGTTACTTACAAAGTTTGCAATCTGATTTTTTGGAACCTCGTATTCAACTCCATTGATATAATAGTAGGCACCTTGAATATTACTTGGTTTGGTATCCGAATAGGCATTCGCATTAAATCCACCAAAAGTTACAAGAGAAGTTCCAATAGTTGTTGCTGTGACTAAAGAAAGCAGTTTAGTTTTTTTCGTTTTCATTCTTTCAATGCCTCCAAATCTCCTTTTTTTATATCGAATTCTAAATTTTAACATAATTGTAAGGGGTAATTTGTCAGGATGTGTCGTTGGATAAAGTTTTTATATTCTATAAATTCAGTTTTATAATCATAGCCAATTGGCTATAAGATCATCCCATAATCAGAACGTCCTTCAATAAGCCAATGAATCACACAAGACGAAGCACCTGATTGTAAATTAATTGACAGACTCGAACAGTTATTGACAAGAAGACCTTAAATTCTTACCTTACCAATCTATATCTTCATACAACTTCATAATCATTTTCTTATCAAATTCGCCCATATTTTTAAATATAGCTACCTCCTTATCTTTTTCTCCAAGTTTTATCATAGTTGCGATTGCTAAATCTCCTATCTTGTAATTTCCTATCAATTTATCTTGAGGTTCTCTTTTAAAAGATAATTCATTTAATGGATCGGCTACACTGAATTGGACAATTCTCTTAAGGTCTAGTAGATTGAAATCAAATCGACAAGGAACGGAGAGAATGTCATGCAGAAACGTGAGCGTCGGTCATTTACAGACGAGTTCAAGCAGCAGATGGTTCAACTTTACGAGAATGGGAAACCGCGAGCAGATATTTTAAGAGAATATGATCTGAGTGCATCTGCGTTTGACCGTTGGGTCAAACAGAGTAGAACAACAGGTTCTTTCAAAGAAAAGGACAACCGGACAGAGGAACAGAATGAACTCCTTGCGCTACGTAAGGAAATTCAACGATTGAAAATGGAGAACGATATTTTAAAGCAAGCAGCGCTGATCTTCGGACGAAAATAACGGTAATCCAGCAAAACGCTCATAAGTATCCCATATCGGCCATGTGCAAGATTCTTCAGGTCAATAGGAGTACCTACTACTACGAGAGTAATGAGCAATCATCTGTCAATGATGAAGTGGAACAAGCAATTATCCGTATTTTTGAAGAGAATCAGCGCGTGTATGGAGCAAGGAAGATCAAAGCAAAACTTCAAGAAGAGGGAATGACGGTTTCCAGACGGCGCATTGGACGTCTGATGAAGAAAAACGGCCTGGTCTCGGTCTACACAGTGGCGCAGTATAAACCGCATATGTCGTCATGTAACGAATCGCCGATCCAGAACGAACTGAATCGCGAGTTTGCGAAAGAAGCACCATTGGAAGCCGTTGTGAGTGACTTGACATACGTTCGGGTCGCAAATAAATGGCACTATATTTGCTTGCTCGTAGACTTGTTTAACCGGGAGATCATTGGCTATAGCTGTGGAAAATACAAAGATGCTGCTCTCGTCTACCAGGCTTTTGCAAGCGTAAAGGGAGACTTGCGTC
>NZ_BAAIYG010000066.1:0-2126 GCF_057543335.1 Brevibacillus sp. YAE8 | reverse complement strand
GTTTTCCTTCACAAACGCCTTCACTTGTTCCTTACTAAATCTCGCCATAGGTGTCATCCTCTCAAACCAACCTTTCTTTTATTGTAATAGGTTTTGAGAGTTTACACAGAATATTTTACAGTCCCGTACCGCTCGCTCCATGTAATGGAGGAACGGTACCTTTTTTAGCTAAAAAGACTTTTTCAATGGCCTCGTACTCAGAACGGAAGGTTTTCTTGCTATAGCCATTGCGGCTGTTGGTTGTCCGCTTGTTTTTCATGTCATGTTTAGCGTATCCAAGAGAGGACTCGATTTCAGCTTCCACCATTTCTTGGATCGTATCTGCGAATAGACCCTTTAACGCTGACTGTACGTCGTCCACTGACTTTCAGCCTAAGGGAACTGTACCAAGTTAATTCTAATCTAAATTATCCTTTGAAACAGCCCATTTTAAGTTTGGATATTCAAATACTTTTTTAAAATTATTTTGATTCACGATCTTATAATCACCCTCATTACTAATTATCACATAATTTTTATCAACGAATACTGCCATGCTCAATTTGTTTACTCCATTAACATATATTCGTACTCTATAGTCACCATCTATCTCTGTAAAACTCTCTTTTTTAAGTTCCACAACTGATAATTCATTCAAAATTTTATCTACCATTTCCTTATCTGTAATGGAAACTCTTGCACTATCAGATTCTCTACGAATGTCAATACGAACTTCATCATTTTTCGTGATCTGATTTAAGGCTTTTTCATTAAGAGATGTATATTTCATCCATTCATTTGCATAAAAAGGACCAGCAATCACAATAATTAAAACTACAGTCCAAATTATTCTCTTTTTATTCAAAAGTGAGACACCCTTCCCCAAAATATACTCGATTCTACAAAGTTTCACCAAGGTTATATTACCGCAAAAAAATGTTAAAATTTCAAACTATATCCAATAATAAACTTTTGTTAAACGTTTACGAATACTTTCCTGTCTTATGACATGAGGCTACTAGATGCCTTTTGCCCAAGAGGCTGAAAAGCCCCTTGAGGAACCGCAGACTCTTCGTCGAGTTAAATCGAGAAGTGTCTTTTGAGCAACTACAAGCGGTCATTTTTGTGTTTTTTAACTTAGATTTGGAGTAGGGTTTGTTTGAAAAACGTACCGCTCCCGGAACGCTCGATCCGCAAGCGCCAGCCCCACCACGAACGCCTGCGCGCTGCCGAATGATCGATTCCGTTTCGCTCGTCCATAGAAAATCGGATTTCGAAAGTCGAGATTGTCAACGAGCTGGATCAGGTTGATTTCTGGCCGATGTAAAGCTCTCCTAACCGGGAGGGCTTTTTTTCAGAAAAATAGATAATCTTACCTAATTTTGCTTACATTAGGAAAAATATGCTACAATTAACGGGAACGAATGTTCTTGTTTTTGCGGCATACAACTACGAATGTCACTCTATATAACTTAACCTCAAGCCTGAGTAACTATTGCGATATCGATAAGAAAGGTAGGATCAGATGACGAAAGATGAGTGCAGGAAACTAATCCGACGTATAGCATGGAACTTAAACTATCGTGAAAGAAAAAAGTTGAGCAAAGAATGCCCAATTTTGTATGGCTTTGGTGATCGACAAAACATTTCAGACTATATTGGGAAAAATGTTCTTGTTGAAGAACTGCTGAAACAGCTTTCAAATGAAAAAGAACGATACATTATTCAAAAAACCGTATTAGAGGGATTCACATGTAAGGAAATCAGTAAAGAGCTTAACATGACTGAAAGAGGCGTAAACCAATGCAAAAACCGAAGTCTAAAGAAGCTATACCATTATCTGATTACGCATTCAAAAGGGATGGGCAGGCTGCATTTCAGTCGGGAGTGGGGATTATCCAGCCAATATTACCATCAGCAGATCAAAGACTGGTTACCAACACTAAGTTACTCCCGTGCTCAAGAAGAAGAGCGAAAAGCAATGGTTGACGAACAAAAGAGATTACAGATTTTCCGAACGAGAAAGCCCGCTACGGTGCGATAGCACCCCCTTTAGGGGCGGGATGAGAGTGAGGTCAAATACGGAGTACCACGAATAAATCGAAGGTTTGTGGTACTTCAAGTATTTGAAAATTCCACTCTTTTTT
>NZ_BAAIYG010000065.1:0-2636 GCF_057543335.1 Brevibacillus sp. YAE8 | reverse complement strand
GATGAGTCGTACGGTTTGAAGTTTGAATTCCCTGTCGTACTTTTTCGTCATGTTGGACACCTCGATTATGAACGCTTTTATTGTCGCACTCTCGATTCTCCGTGTCCAATGTAAAGTCTAGCATCAAATCGCCGATTTCCTTGCACATGATTTCGATGAAAACGAGGCAAAACCCTTGTGGTTACAGTATTTTTTATCTGTTCAGCAGACCCTAATTAATTGTATTATCCTGATACTCTCTACAGCCTCCCTGATCTTGTGATAGAATAATGAAAGAGGAACATTCGTTTCCATGTATAGTTCTATCTAAGGGAGGGTTTTGATGCCACAGAACAATAAAAAGCGTAACCCTATGCAAAACTTCTCTTTCCTTGAGTTCTTTGCGGGTAGCGGTCTTGTAGCGCATGCGTTGCAGGATTACTTCTATACTAAATGGGCGAATGATATATGTCCGAAAAAGGCTTCGGTATATGTTTCGAATCACGGTTTGGGCCAACTCCACCTAGCAGATATATGTTCTGTTCGAGGGAATTTACTTCCGGCTGCTCACCTATCGTGGGCGAGTTTCCCTTGCCAAGATCTTTCTCTAGCCGGTTTAACAGGAGGCATCCATGCTCAGCGCAGTGGCCTCGTGTGGGAATGGTTACGAATTTTTGATGAAATGATCGAGAAACCTCCGATACTGGTAGCTGAAAATGTTGCAGGACTGGTATCTTCAAAGAATGGTGCGTATTATCGGGTATTGCATGAAGCACTACGTGAAAGAGGATTTAAAGTGGGAGCGGTCATCTTAGATGCTGCACTTTGGGTGCCTCAATCTCGTCCGAGAGTTTTTGTGATTGCGGTTCGGGAGGATCTCGTTATTCCCTCATTCCTTATTTCAGACGGGCCAACTTGGCTTCAACCATCAGCGGTAGTACGAGCGGCACAAGACCTTGAAAACTGGGTGTGGTGGAATTTGCCCGAACCAGATCCTAGAAAGCAAGATCTTATCAATATATTGGAGTGGGACGCTCCTTGTCATGATGAAAAGACCACTCATCGGACGCTCGAGCTTATCCCAGATAGACATATGGAAAGGCTGATGCAAGACGACGTAATTGTAGCAGCTGGGTACAAAAGAACTCGAAATGGAAGACAAGTATTGGAGCTCCGGTTTGATGGCATTGCTGGTTGCCTTCGTACGCCAGAAGGAGGGAGCAGCCGTCAATTTCTTGTATTAAAAAAGGACGGGGTATTGAAAACGAGGCTGTTGACAATCCGTGAAACGGCGCGACTGATGGGAGCACCTGATACGTATGAACTTCCGGGCACTTACAATGACGGGTACAGGGCGATGGGAGATGCAGTAGCGGTCCCTGTTGCACGGTTTTTAGCTAAACAACTACTTGCACCTCTAGCGACAGCATGGACAGAGCATTTCAAGACGGCAAATACGGAGGATCGTTATGTTGGTTGAATTACGAAATAGGCTTGCAGAATTTCAGTTGGAAAACAAAATCACTTCTAAAGGGAAGCTGGCTGCTATCGTGTATATGACGCGTCAGGCGAGAATTATGGGGTTGCCGTTAAACCCTTCTGATCTTGTTACCGATAGCAAAGGGCAGGTGCAAGGTCTTGGGAAAGCAGCCGTCCAAGCGATCTTGGCCGAATACGGTATTCTTAGAACTCTTGCTGAAGAGGGTGGTCGGACGAGTCGTGGTAGTTTGGGGAACATGCAGAAATATGTTCATTTCCTCAACAGTCTCCATGATGATAACTTGGATGATATGGTAATGATCGAGAAATGGTGGATAGAAAGGGTTCATGATTTTTTTACTGCCCAGCCATTCATTTTGAGATACGATACAGCTAAATCTCTTCGGGCAATTGTACGTGATCTGCTAGCGCAGGCTTACAAAAGACAAAAGGAAAACCCAGGTACTATGTATGCGGGTGCTGTATTGCAGCATCTCGTTGGAGCAAAACTTTCGTTAGTTCTGCCGGAAGGAACAATTGAACATCATGGGTTCTCCGTATCAGATGCGATGAGTGGCAGGAGTGGAGATTTTATAATCGATGAGGTAGTTTTTCATGTAACTACTGCACCCAGTGAATCGCTAATGGAGAAATGCAAGCGTAATTTGGAATCGGGAGTGCGACCTATTATCGTTACGACACATAGTAGTATGCCAGGTGCAGAGTCTCTGGCTGGCATACATGAACTTGAAGGGCGGATTGATATTTTGGAAGTGGAGCAATTTATCGCTACCAACTTATATGAACTAAGCCGTTTTGAAACTTCTAAACGACGGGTGACTGTTGAGAAACTCATTGAGTCCTATAATCAGATTGTCTCTAAGGTTGAAACAGACCCGAGTTTAAAAGTTCAAATCGGATAATTGTAAGGGGTAAGTTGTATCGAGAACAGTTACAGAATGGTTTAAAAATTGGATGGAAAAAGGTATCATCGGAAACTACTAAAGTCAGTAAGATCAAAGGGCGTTTTGCAAAACACATGGCATTCGCTTCGGTTTAACCCCTTAAAATTTGAGTCTTTCTCCCTTATTCTCGCATTTTCATATGCTTCTTCCCTCCTTCAACCACCTAGGAGTCTAGGAAGGAAAACGCCTAGCGTCAAGGAGATCACTTGACCC
>NZ_BAAIYG010000064.1:0-2986 GCF_057543335.1 Brevibacillus sp. YAE8 | reverse complement strand
GTTACGATAACGCCTGCATCGAGTCTTTCCACAGCGTACTGAAGAAAGAACTCGTTTATCTGGAAAAATTCAAAACGAGAGAACAAGCGAAAAGAGCGATATTTGAGTATATCACTTGCTTTTATAATGGAAAACGCATCCATTCATCCATTGGGTACTTCACGCCCAATCAATACGAACGTATGTACCGATGTGTGGTGTAATTCTCTCGATTTTATGTGTCCAATCTATTGACAGTGGTTCTCAGCACCTTTGGCTAACCAAGACGCCCCTACGGTAAAAGCCCCTCCCAACGCTGCTCCAAGCGCAAACGATTCCAGCGCTTTGCCTCCGTCCGGTGTTCGCCCGTCCCACAGTTCCCACAGCGAATAATCAATATAGCCCGAGGCTCCTCCCATAAACATTGCCGAGCCGAGCCCCACGGTCGTTTGTCCTCCCGTCAGCGGAACGACCGCTACTACGCCTATGCGTCCCCTTAGTATTTTTAAATAGAAACTGTGAAACTTGAGAAACATTTGTTAAAATAACAATAACTTTTTTGTATCCTACCGAATCAAAAGGGGTTCATCAAATGGAACCATTAATCCAGCACCAATGGAATATCAGTGAAATAGAAGCGATCAATTTACAAAAAATGTTGGCTAAAAAAGTTATCAAAGAAGATCAATTTGCTAAGATCAGCTATGTTGCTGGAGTAGATGTAGCGTACTGTAAACATAGTGATAATATAGTTGCAGCAATAGTCATATTAGAAGCCGACTCATTGCATGTGGTGGAATCGGTGGCAGTTCAAGACACTGTTGTTTTCCCTTATGTACCTGGATTGTTTTCATTTAGGGAGTTACCGCCTATTGTCAAGGCATTTAGGCAATTAAAGACCCCGCCTCAGCTAATTGTATGCGATGGCCAGGGAATTGCGCATCCTAGAAGATTCGGATTAGCTAGTCACTTGGGAGTACTTTTTGATATCCCAACAATTGGATGCGGGAAAACAAGATTAGTAGGTGAGTTCCAAGAGCCTGAACTAAAAAGAGGTTCACATTCGCTATTAATCGATGATGGGGAGGTAATAGGGGGTGTATTACGGACTCAAGACAATATTAAACCTATTTTTGTGTCAATCGGTCATCGTATTTCCTTAACAACAGCTTGTGCATGGATATTAAAACTCTCACCAAAATTCCGTTTACCAGAGACTACTCGACAAGCAGATCAACTTGTTAATAAAATTTTAGGTAATAATTAATTGTTACCAAAAAAATTACGAACCATTAGTCTATAAAAGGGCTCAAATATTACATTTTATGTATAAATTGTTGATTTCAGGAATTCAACTAAGCGGTTCAATAATTGGATCTTTTGTTGTTTACAAAAAATGGGAGCAGAAAATAGACATCTTCTACTCCCAAGCATATTTTCAATCCCTACCCATTTTTCTGTTAAGCTCTCTACGTGATAATAGTATTTTAAAGTTATCACTGTTTTCGCTTAATTTTCTACTTACAACCAAATTACCATTTTCGCCCCATTCGTTATAACTTAACTCTACTCCATTTTCATATTCACCAATCGATTTTATCTTTCCATTTCTATACCAACTTGTTTTCTTCCCTTTAGTTTGCCCATACCTCATTATCTGTTCAGATTTTTTTTTCCCATTCTCATAAAACTCTTGATATAACCCATGTTGGAATCCATTTTTGTAAAAACAAAAATATCTTAACCGGCCATCGCCATACAGTTCATAAGCAATTCCGTTAAACGGTTTCCCCCCTTCATCCTCTGCATTATCCAATATTTCATCACTAGTAGACGAGTACCATAACTCTTCAAAATCGACTCCGTTACTAATAATTTCCTCTATCGTATACTTTTCGCAATTATCTTCCATGACGATGCTTTAGCACCTCCGGTATAAAGTTAGCCCCTTGAGTTATATATTCACAATGGGGGCAACGAGGCATTGGCGTTCCAACGGGCATTTTCTTATTGATTTTCCTAGCAGAAATTACATATATCATAAAATCTTCTAAGTTGGCATCAGGTCTATCTAATAATGCTCTATTTAAGGCTTTTACTTCTGCGTGTGAACCTGCACCAAGTGATTTGATATAACCTTTCTCTATTTCCGGAGGCATACCTTCAATTCTCTCACTAATCACCTTATGTTGTGTTAAAGGTACTTTTCCTTCAGGGTCGTTTATATCAAAGTAATACTTTCCACTCTTTTTATCTAGTACCCCAGCAACCGCAGGACCTAATTCTTTCTTAGTCAAGCCACTCTTCATTAATCTATGCAATTCGTCATGAACAGCTCCCCTTAAGTTAATGCGCTGATGTAATTCTGTAGTACTTAGTCTGCCATACTTCGCTCTTAACTCCTCTAAACGGCTTTCTTTACCTTTCCTCTTCCCCTCAACCCCAGAACTCGCCCCCCGCTTCAGCGCCCCATTAACCCTCTCAGCACCTTTAGCTAGCCAGGATGCCCCTACGCTAAAAGCTCCTCCCAGCGCTGCCCCAAACGCAAACGATTCCAGCGCTTTGCCTCCGTCCGGTGTCCGACCGTCCCACAGCTCCCGCAGCGAATAATCAATATAGCCCGAGGCTCCTCCCATAAACATTGCTGAGCCGATCCCTACGGTCGTTTGTCCTCCCGTCAGCGGAACAACCGCTCCTCCGCCTATGCCTGCAACGGGGCCGAAAATCGCTCCGCATACCGCGCCGATCACGGCCCCTTGGGCGGCGCTTTTGATATACTCGTACGGACTGCTCGCCTCCCCGTTGATGAGATCGGACGAGGCAGTCATAACGACGCCGCCTATCGCTCCCAAAGCGGCCCCTACCGCTGCTGCCCCAATCACCGCACCGGCACCAAACGTCGCTACCGTCAACGCCACGGCCCCGACAATCGCCACGGCCGCTACCACACATACGGCCAGTTTTCCCCAATCAAACGGCGGTTCCGGAGGTGGGGGTGTTCCTTGCT
>NZ_BAAIYG010000063.1:0-3074 GCF_057543335.1 Brevibacillus sp. YAE8 | reverse complement strand
TCGTTCCATTGCCAAAACGATTGTCCAGTGGCGAGAGCCCATTTAGAATGATTTCTCCTTTCGGGTAACGAATGCCAAGATTGAAGGGACACACAACAAAGTGAAGGTGATCAAACGAAGAGCCTACCCCGTTGATACGAAGTGTGATTTGCATAATAGTCCACACAACAAAGTGAAGGTGATCAAACGAAGAGCCTACGGCTACCGCAATCTAGAGAGATTCAAGATTCGCATTAGACTGGAGTATAAACCGGCTACATAACTACGAAAAACTGCGATAGAGGGAGATCAAGCACGTTTTACGGTGAAGAGCTAAGATTATACAAAAAATCAACTTTTACATTTTTGGTATTATATGGTATGAATATAAAGTATTTTAAAAATATGGAGGTTGAATTGTCTTGAAGCTAACTAAATCTCTTGTTTCATTATCTCTATCAATTGCACTTCTGCTCGGAAGTTCTTCATCTCTTATATCAGCAAAATCACATGAAGAATCTGTTTATTTTGAAAATTTGCCAATTTCCATTGCAGAGGGAATTAGTCTTGAAGAACTTGCTGAAGCTCTTGACGAACCACGTATTCTTGAAAGTAAAAACGTAACGATTTTAGGCAAAGAAGAAATTAGAAGCTTATCAAATGTTGTAGGGGAAAGAAAAAAAGTTTACGGTGCCAAGAAAGACGATGATTCAAAAATCGACTACGTTGCAAAAGAATCTGTGAAAGGTGTGCAGCCTTTTATTATCAATGCTATTGCGTTTGATCATTATATGACGAGTGATTTTGGTAATGGAGAAGTTTACTCTAATATCGAGGTTAGTGCGGTTGTTGGTGATGTAGCATCGGTTTCGTTTACACATTCCATCACAAGATCTAACTACGAAAATGGTTCTTATAAAACTTCTAAATCGAAGTCCTCAAGCATGTCAAATCCACGGGTTGGAAGGTCACACCAAGTTTATGCCAATTCAGATACTGCGTGGTGGTCTGGTTATCTAACAGGTACTTTTACATCAAGCAAAGGAACAACTCGCTCTATTGCTGAACTAAATGGGCCAGAAAAGATCTTAACAAACACTTTAGGTGATGTGTATCCAGATTACGTGGACCCTCAATCGAACATTGAGCTTATCAAGCCGGATGCAAATCTTGTAAAGAAAAAAAGGCAAAGAGAAAGTAACTATAGAAGTAATTTTATTAATTACTATGAATTGAATTATGGGCGTCCACAGTATTTTGATTGGACTGAAGTAGAAATTCATCATATGATTCCATTAGAATACTATGGTTCGAATGATGTCGATAACCTTATTCCCCTTCTGAAGAAAGGTTATTCAAATGATTACATTATGTACCACCATGAAGTAACAAATTGGTGGAATAATTATTAAAATTACTTTGAATAGAAATGGCTACCATTATAAATTATAATGGTAGCTCATTTCTATATTATGGAATTATGGAGGAATACGTTATGACTACTGATTTCAAGGCGATTATTTCATCAATTCCAGGAGAATATGTAATTAACGAGTCTAAACTAATAATTCGAAATGAATCTATTCAATCTATTTTTCACCTAGCAGAATCGTCAGAAGCATTAAACGTTCTTACTGAAAAATATAAGTTTGTTATTCCTGATGATTTTCACTCTTTCTTAAGTCAATACAGAAAAGCAGTGTTATTCCAACATAGTCATTTTGGGGGGGGATATGATATTTTGAGTGTTGAAGGAGTAGTAGATTATTGGAAATCATACAGTATTGATGCTCCTTATTATCCAATCATCTGGAGTAGTCACTCAATTGGCAGCATATGTGTTAATCAAGAGCAAGTGGGTTCAGAAAATGGATACTTAACTTGGATTGATTCAATGGATCCTGAAAACCCAATTGACTTAAATCTGAGTTTTACCGATTGGTTAGTTAAACTTATTGAATGCGATGGCAAGGAATTTTGGCTGGAATCATAAGTGGATTTCTCCTTACGTTGAGAATCGTATGGCAACCACGTACTTTTCGATCTGCTGTGGAGACAGCGGCAATACGGACGCAAGCTCCTGCCATTCCTCTTGCCTGATCGCATACGGATCTAGCCCCCGCTTTTGTGCAAAGGCGTGGAGCTGGCTGTCGAGCTCTTGTACCCACGTAAACAAATTGGGTGTTCTGGCCAGATTCAATGTAGTGGCAAACGTCCCCAGGTCCAGATTGAAATCAACTGTAAGCACTTTTAAAGGGTAGGTGCCCTCCCTTTTTTTTACAAGAAAGAAAACTGGACAGCCCTTCGGCTGTCCCAAAACTTATAAAGTCTTATCTGTTAAAAAAAGAGTGGGTAAGTACCCGCTCCCTTTTCTTTATTGTATAGCGAAAACCCCCAGTTCCACTGGGGGTTCAGGAAAGCTTATAGCTATGAGTAGCCATCCTTTGAACCCAGTGATAAGATGAGAGCCGGTCTGCCAACCGCTCACATGAATCACAGGAGGACAAAGGATGGACAAAAGCAGTCTAGCACATACCAAATGGAACTGCAAATACCATATTGTATTTGCACCGAAATACCGCAGACAAGTGATATACGGAAAGTTGAGAAGAGAGATCGGAAAGATATTGCGGGAGTTATGTGAACGAAAAGGGGTGGAGATTATCGAAGGAGAAGCCTGCGTGGATCATATTCACATGCTGGTGAGCATTCCACCGAAATTAAGTGTATCTGAATTTATGGGCTACTTAAAAGGGAAAAGCTCTCTGATGATTTTTGATAAGTTTGCAAACATGAAATACCGATATGGGAACCGACAATTCTGGTGTAGAGGGTACTATGTGGATACGGTGGGGAGAAACAAAAAGGTAATAGAAGAGTTGGACTGTCAACACCAAACTAGACGGATTTCTTAAGTGCCTTCTGTTTGTAAACGAGTGGACTCAGATACCCCAATGTCGAGTGAATTCGGGACTGTAAAATATTTTGTGTAAACTCTCATTCCACATTCCATTACAATGAAACAAAGTGAGGTTGAGAGAACACATGGGACTCATTCCAAAAGACCAGCTGCGCCAACTTATCAAAGAACACAA
>NZ_BAAIYG010000062.1:0-3938 GCF_057543335.1 Brevibacillus sp. YAE8 | reverse complement strand
GAACGACGTATTCGCAGATCGCTACCCGCAGCCCCTCATGCTCCCACAAATCGTTTTTCACGATTTGCAAGCCTGGCGTCTTCTTTTTGATCTGTGCCGTCATCGCTTGCAAAAAACTTTCGGCTTCATTCATCGACAGCGGGTGAGCCATATGGTTAATTCCCAGCAAAATCGTGCCTTCTTCATCCTGGCAAGCCAACTGCTCGTGTGGCTGAGCTGCACTGCTCTGGCTCATCAGCCCCTTTGGAATGAGTTGAAGCGAGCAAGGGAGAATCAGACGTACCCGCTCGTCGAAAAACATTCTCTCGGAAAATTCGAGCGTGCGTCCCTCGTATTCCAGGCGGCCTTGCTCCGCTGCCGCCAAGCACGCTTCCCAGGTCAACGGCGGTTTTTGCTGATTCCTTTCCTCCCATTGCTGCCGAAGCTGAATTTCATTCCACACATCCAAAATTTTTTCATCCCAGTAAGTTGTCATATCTCCCTCCCGGGCTCGATCTCCACTTTTTGCAAGACAAATCCTGTCAAGCCTCTACGCAGAAAACTTTCCGCCGCATCCATACTCACCACAATATACGGCTCCAAAATGCCTTGTATGGAAAAGACATGATGCTTCCTTGCTTTTTCATAGTCCAGCACCATTCGCTTTAATGCTCCATTCTGGTGAAACTCGCTGCTTTTGGACAGAACGTCTACAGCCGGAACCTGCATGAGCCAGTACACATTCCGGTCGTTTTGTTGTCGATCGATCAGATCGACACGCTTCCAGCGAATGCCCGGATTGTATTTGGCCGTGATCGATTTCATCCGGTCAGACAGCATCACTGTCGGTTTTTCCAGCCAATCCGGGTAGGCCAAGGCTCCCTCTGACTGAACATCCAAAACAGTTAAGGGTAAAAATGCTTCTGATTTTGAACATGCAAAAAAGCTCATTCCTATTCATGGTTCAAAGAGGAATGAGCTTTTGGAAGTTTTTCAACGGTTTATATTGGTTAAGAGACTTGTTTATTGATCGTATTGGTACGATCTTGTTTTAGGATTTATAAACTAATTTACACAAAAATCTTGACATTCCCTCAGTGTCCAATTCGACTCCCAACATTTCTTGCTGTGTTTCCACCAAAATGCCCCTCAGGGCTTTTGGAACATCTCATCAGGACTGCAAGTCGTTCTCTTTGTTAAGTTGACGAAGATGAACTTTTGGAATGATTCACATGTGTTTTCTCTCACTTTGTATTATTATTGTCAAAAGCTAAATGAGAGTTTACACAAAATATTTTACAGCCCCGTTTTATTAGTTGAATGAAGTGAATACTCAGCATAGATACCCAGACTGAAATCCCCCCTTCTCACGTTTTACTCAAATCGGATTTTCTGGGAATTCTTCAGTGTACCTAGTTATAAGATTTTGTAGAGCTTTATCTTGAGGAATCTCATTTAAGTACTTGTATTTCCAAATGATAAATTGGTCACTAAAACTATAATTAGTCTCAAACCACTTTGTATAATCAAAGTGGACATTTAATTTACCTGTTCTTTCTAAGCTTAAAGTAAAAGAATACCATAATTCTTGACCCTCATCTTCGAATGTTTCTCTCACTTTTTCAGCTAATGATAAAAGCTTTCTTTTATTTAATTTGAATTCCCTCTCGTTCACTTGATATTTATAAGGAATCTCAAGGCTATATTCATACCTCTCCAGATTCGTTTCTGGTTGGTAGAAAAAATATGTACCTCCACCATCGTCAGAAATTTGAGCATAAAAATAAAACTTTCTCCAACTCTCCGGAATCATTTCATTGACTGTTTCAGCTATCTGCTGATATAAATTGCTTAGTATTTTCTCCAATTCTTTCAACCTCCCGATTGATTTTTTATTGTCTTCTCAAAAGTTCCTTTGCCTTCAATTTTATAAACTACTTCAAAAGCATCTGGTCTCATTGAACTTCCCGAATAAATTGGTTCTATTTTTACGGTAACTTTTCTAGGTGGTACTTCATTCAAAGCATTCGCCCATTCCGTTTCCATTTGATACCACACCCCACCACTTCGATTAATTTGGCTATTTTGGGGGACTAGGTTATCAATATCCTTTGGCCCTTTAAACTGCGCTCCAATTAAGTGCCCACCGTCGTCATCAGGTAATCTGCCTTGCCCTTTTCCTACTGTCTTTTGAGCATATACACTGCGTTCTCCTTTACCAAGTACAAGCGTTCCTTCACAATCAATAATGCGCCCCAAACTGTCCGTACGATAAGTATAACCATCTGGTGATGTATATTCCACATTTGGTTTTAAAGCCTTTTTTCTATTTTTCCTTGTAAAATGGTCACCATATTTTACTTTTTGATAAACTGGGGGTTTACTACCACTTCCAGCATTACCCGTCGCCTCAGCCCCCCTCTTTTCAAGAGAAATATCCTGTCCAGAAGTTTTGCTAACCGAGCCACCTTCCCCAGCTCGATTCTTCGAATAGAAATACCCTTCTCCCTTCTGCCAGGCCAGGTAGCGTTGTCCGGTTGCGGCATTTTCCATCACGACGAGCTTTCCGTTCAAATACTCACTCATCTTCTCCAGGAACTTCACAATCGTCTCATTCAAATCTTTCAGCACATCATCCAGCAGCTTTGCCCTCGTCTTAAACTTCCCGTCCTTGAGCCGGATCCCTCCCCGCCTGTCTTGGGCGGCTGAGTGGGGCAACGGACCGCCTTTGCCTTTTCCGTCGGCATCCCTCTCGCCATGCAGCTGCTTCTTCGCGACGTCTGGCGTGTCCATATCCAGCCTGGTCGCTACTTTCCCGCTCTTCAATGCCATGGTGCCCGTGCCTCCGCTTACAGCAGTTAACCCGGCTTCCAGCAGCACCATGTCTTTCTTGAATTCGTTTTGCCCTTTGGCGTAGCTTTCTTCTACGGATCGGGTCCACAAGCCGCCGTGCAGATTTTCCTGTTTGTACTGTTCGGCTTTCACGAATGGATCGATGTAATCGTCGTAGAGTCCTTCACCAATCCATGCAGCCGCTCTTCCTGCATCGTGGAGGATTTCCCCAAACGCTTTTTGGCCGGTCGTCACTTTCTCGACGTAAGCGACGGTGTTGGTGTAGCCTTCCACCGCTCCTTTGGCCAGGTTGTTCCGCTCGGTCAGGGAGCCAACTTCGGAGCCACTCACAAACTCATACAATGCTTGGGCGTCATCGCCTCCCAGAAGCCCGGTCACGACCAGGTCGCCTGCGTCTACCGCCACATTCCACAGGCCCACCAATGTATCTCCCAAGGCATCAAACTTTCCTTGGACCTCGGCCCACTGATTCTCCAGCGTGCGGCGGGCCATGACCGCGAGCACACCGTTTGCCTGCACATCTTGCTCAAACGCACTCAAAATAGGGGGGAACGAATGGCGGGCGCTCGCTTCGAGCTGAATTTTTTCACTGTTCGCGTCGGCCTCTTCCACCAGCTTCAAGGCATCCATTGCCGTTTTGACAAGCAGTCCCTCTGCCCCTGCCAATCGGACGGCGGCACCGCTCAGACTCACGGCTCCCTTTCCGCGGATGCTGACCCAAGAAGCGCTGTTCAAGATGACCCCAGCTTCCTTGTCCATCGAGATGTACAGCATTCCTTCCTGCGCGGTCATGAGCAACTCTTTGTCGCCCAGTGTAAATTCTTTGCCTTGGGGGATGCCGAACGATTTTACTCCCGGGTCTTTCATTTTCTGCGCTTGCTTGTGGGCCGCCTCTCCTTGCGGGGCATGGCGGACGGAGTTCATGACCATGCCGTCGTCTTCTTCCGCACTGGGGAAGTACAGTTTGACTTTGGAACCTATCTCTGGCATGAGGTATAAAATCTGGTTGCCTTCCGCTGCGTACGGGAACCATTGGGCTTTGCTGGCTTCTTGTTTTTTGTCCATGTTCAGATGGATTTTGACCTGATTACGACCAACCTGGATGA
>NZ_BAAIYG010000061.1:0-5061 GCF_057543335.1 Brevibacillus sp. YAE8 | reverse complement strand
CAAGCCTGACCGCCTCGGCGGAAGAAACCTCGAATGCCATCCAGGAAATGGTCGCTTCCATTCAGCAAGTAGCCGGAAATGCTGAAAGCACGGCAAGTTCCGTGGAGCAGATTTCCGCTTCCATTGAAGAAATGGGACAGTCGATCAAAGGTGTAGCCGATAATGCGGCGAGCTTGACTGCCTCGGCGGAAGAAACCTCGAATGCCATCCAGGAGATGGTGGCTTCCATTCAGCAAGTAGCCGGAAATGCTGAAAGCACGGCAAGTTCGGTTGAACAAATCTCCGTATCCATTGAGCAGATGGGAAAATCGATTCGCGGCATTGCTGCAAATGCAGACCAATTGCAGCAAATCGCCGGAGATACCTCTGCATCGATTCAGCAAATAGCGGCTTCGATTGAACAGGTGGCTAACAATGCGCAAAATGTGAATTCACTTACAAGCCAGGTTCAAACGGATGCCGAAGATGGACAAAAGGCGGTTAGTCAGTCCATCACAGGAATGAAAGAAATTGCGGATGTCGTAAAACAGGCCTCTGGCGTCATGACCAATCTGGGGAAAAGCTCAGAAGAAATCGGAAGCATTATTGAAGTCATCGACGATATCGCCGAGCAAACCAACCTTTTGGCACTTAACGCCGCGATTGAAGCTGCAAGGGCGGGCGAACACGGAAAAGGATTCGCAGTTGTTGCCGATGAAGTGAGGAAGCTCGCCGAAAGAAGCGCAAAAGCCACAAAAGAAATCGCCCAATTAATCAAAGGGATTCAAAGTGAAACAACCGATGCCATCAAAGCTATCGAGATTGGTATGGTAAAAGTCGAACAAGGAAACAAATTGGCGGATGAAACAGGTGTAGCCATCGAAAAAATAGTAACTGGAGTCGAAAAAATTACGAATGAAATCAGACAGATCACTTCTGCTACCGTTGAACAGGCCAAGGGAAGCGAACTAATCGTCAAATCCGTAGGCGACTTAACCATTCAGTCAGAAATGATGACTCAGGCGACGAAGGAACAGGCCGCCGGCGTCGAAGAAGTTATCAAGGGTGTAGGGAATGCCCGTGAGCAAGTGCGTCAAATCACCGTAGCAACTGGTGAACAAGCAAAGCAAGGCAACAATATCGTAAGGGCGGTAGAAAATGTAACAAAACAGGCCGCTATGGTAACTCAGGCGACGAAGGAACAGGCCATCTCTGTAGAAGAAATCATCAAAGGTGTAGTGAACGCCCGTGAGCAGGTGCGTCAAATCACCGTAGCAACTGGTGAACAGGCAAAGCAAGGCAAAAATATCGTAAGGGCGGTAGAAAATGTAACAGAACAGGCCGCTATGGTAACTCAGGCGACGAAGGAACAGGCTGTCGGTGTTCAAGAAATTATCAAGGGGGCAGTGAACGCCCGTGAGCAGGTGCTTCAGATCACCGTAGCAACTGGCGAACAAGCTAAGCAAGGCAACAATATCGTAAGGGCGGTAGAAAATGTAACAAAACAGGCCGCTATGGTGACTCAGGCGACGAAGGAACAGGCCGTCGGCGTCGAAGAAGTCATCAAGGGTGTAGCGAACGCCCGTGAGCAGGTGCTTCAGATCACCGTAGCAACTGGCGAACAGGCAAAGCAAGGCAAAAATATCGTAAGGGCGGTAGAAAATGTAACAGAACAGGCCGCTAGGATAACTCAGGCGACGAAGGAACAGGCCATCTCCGTCGAAGAAATTATCAAGGGTGTAGTGAACGCCCGTGAGCAGGTGCTTCAGATCACCGTAGCAACTGGCGAACAGGCTAAGCAAGGCGAAAATATCGCAAGGGCGGTAGAAAATGTAACAAAACAGGCCGCTATGGTGACTCAGGCGACGAAGGAACAGGCCGTCGGCGTCGAAGAAATCATCAAGGGTGTAGTGAATACCCGTGAACAGGTGCGTCAGATTACCGCAGCCGCAGTGGAACAGGGAAAACACGGAAATGATATTGTAAACGTCGTCGAAAATGTAGCAAAGCAGGCTGCTGAAGTAACGGAAGCAACAAAATTTCAACTGAAAGAATTGGACAAGCTCGATCAGACGATTTCCTATACGGAACAGGTTGTCCAACAGAATATTCAGGACGTGGAAAGGATGGTTGGGGTTGCACGAGAATTGGCAGACCGATCCACGACAATTAATAATTCACTTCGAATAGTGCAAGCCTAACTTCCGTTCGACGGAAAGTATCAGTTCTTTATTATTCTCTAAATTGAACCATTGAGAGAGCTTTAAGGACTTTGTCAATGCGCTGCTCATATGGGAGATGTAACATTCATGAATATGGAGTTCAAAAACGAAATTCGGGATAATGATATGTGCTTAAACGATTTGGCGCAAATGATTTATGATTTTTGCGGGCTGAATTACTTGGGCAACCTTTCATCGCTTGCATCAAAAGTGTCGAAGAGACTATCCGTTCTAAATATGTCGTACTGGGAGTACACCGAATTCTTAAAAAGGAACCAGCAAGAATGGAATAACCTTGTTGAACTCATTACCAACAATGAGACCTATTTTTTTCGTGAAGAGAGCCAGCTAAATGAATTAAGGGATGCGGTTCTTCCCCAACTTCGGAATAAAGAATGTATTTGGATTTGGAGTGCCGCTTGCTCAACGGGAGAAGAACCTTACAGCTTGGCGATGACAATCGCAGAATCAGGGATTGTACCTCTGGAATCTGTACGTATCATTGCAACCGACATCAATAAAAAAGTTCTGCAAATCGCAAGACGCGGGTGGTACCATAAAAATTCGCTATGCTTCCGCCGGACTCCTAAGGAGATGTTGGATAAATACTTTATTCCGCAAGATGAAGGATTTCATATCAAGAGCTTCATAAAAGACAGGGTTGAATTCCGGTATGCGAATCTTTTAGATGATGAGGATATGGCGGCGGTCGAAAAAGTTGATATCATTTTTTGTAGAAATGTGCTTATTTATTTCGATTCCGTAACAACACGCCGGGTCGTTGCGAAATTTTACGATCGTTTAAATTCGGGCGGATTTTTATTTCTGGGACATGCTGAAACGATAACGGGCATGAACATCAATTTTGCAACAATAAATGCTCGGGCGGCATTTTATTACCAAAAAGCGGACGTTGAGAGTTCGCCATTTTGATGAGACGCCAGCTTTCGGCATTTTTATAAGGAGGCAAAGGCAATTGAATCGGTACGGTGTGCTGATCGTCGATGATTCTTCATTCATGAGGAGGGCCATCAGCCTCTTATTTGAGAAGGATCCGGATTTTTTTATCGTAGGAATCGCCCGCAATGGCCTGGAGGCAATAGAAAAGATAAAGCGTTTCAAACCGGATGTCGTTACAATGGATGTGAAAATGCCGGAAATGGACGGAATAACCGCCTTGGAACAAATCATGAAATACCATCCGGTAGCCGTCGTAATGCTGAGCACACTAACAGACGAAGGAGCGGAAGCCACTCTTTCTGCATTACAATTAGGTGCGATAGACTTCTTTTCAAAAAACTCCTTGATGAAGGATCCTGCGGAACCTAAAATCATTGACGATTTTCTGATGAGGGTAAAGGCCGCTGCCAGTGCAAAATTACCCATAAGGAACAATATTGCATCTGCAAAAGAAGCAGTGAAAGAAAAAAAGAAACCGGGCTCCGCTTCCGTTGATCTGCTCATTATCGGATGTTCCACAGGTGGACCGTCTGCCATACAATCCATTCTGCCTCGATTTACGCCGGACTTTCCGGCAGGAATTGTGGTTGTACAACATATGCCGCCCGGATTTACCAAACCTTTGGCAGACCGTTTCGATACTATTTGTAATTTAAAAGTGAAAGAAGCAGAAGATGGCGATGTTGTGATGCCAGGGATCATTTATATTGCTCCTGCAGGGTATCAAACTTTATTTCAAAAAACAAATGACGGAAAGACCATACTAAAAATTGTGCTGGATGAGAGCAAATTGTACAAGCCATCCATTGATGTTACGATTCATTCCGCATCTTTGATTTATCGCGACCGTTTATTGGTCGTTATTCTTACAGGAATGGGCACGGATGGGTTAATTGGTTGTAGTGAAGTGAAGCGGCAACGGGGTCATGTGATCGCTGAAGCTGAAGAATCATGTATCGTATATGGTATGCCTAAAGCTGTTTATGAGGCGGGGTACGCTGATCGACAAGTGTCTTTACCTAATATATATCAAGAGATTCTATCATTTATTTAGGTGGATCTCGGTCGTACATCCATTCGTATCGAACCGGTGTAACATACCTGATGGTTACAAGTCCATCACGCTCGCGGCATAGAGCTATCTCTCAACGTTGGAACGCAGGTTGATATCCGCCATCCAGACTTGATCGGGAGCATGCGCTGTGAACTGCTGATTCAGCACATCGATGATGCGCGAATTAAGGCCCAGTTCCTTCATGGTGCGGGCGGTCGTTTTCCCGGATACCAAGGACAAATAGGCAGATCATCTTCATGATTCGGTATTCATTTTTCTGTGAAAATCACCTATGTCCTAGTACCCGGAGTTAGGATTGCAAATTAACCTTCCGGATTTCTTCTTCCTCTACAAATCCTTGTTCCAAAAGTGGAGTGAGTAGATTGCGACCAGAGACGCCGTTTGCTTCGCAATCTGGGAGATGGATTGATCTTTTACATCGCGTAAGTATTAGATATAGTGTTGTTGAGCCATTGCCAGCATTCCTTTCATCTCTTTCCTATCTGTTCCGCAAATAGAAGAGTAGAGGGTTGTTTAGTTAGCTGGCAAGGCTTTTTTCATTTTCGGAAATGGTCTGCACTTTTCGATTGCCAAAGTGTGTACTTTTATTTTGCCAAACACAGGTATGCTCTCCTTATTACATGAATCCTTTCCAATCAAGTATTCTATTGCTATTGTTTACTCCCTATTGAAAATGGGTATATGTTACTAGGACAACAGGTGTATATCGCATAATAAAAGTACAGAAAATCGCAGCGTAAAAATGCAGAGCTAGCCTGCGTTTTACAAGGCGGAAAAATAAATAGGCACTTGCCAACATCACTCTATTAAGTCTACCTTGGTCTT
>NZ_BAAIYG010000060.1:0-6583 GCF_057543335.1 Brevibacillus sp. YAE8 | reverse complement strand
TGAGTCGTACGGTTTGAAGTTTGAATTCCCTGTCGTACTTTTTCGTCATGTTGGACACCTCGATTATGAACGCTTTTATTGTCGCACTCTCGATTCTCCGTGTCCAATGTAAAGTCTAGCATCAAGAAGCCCTCTTCCCCGCCCACGTTTTCCCTTTTCCCTCACTTTTTTCCTCACGCCATCCCAGCCGTAATGACCGTAAAATCAAACATATATTATTCCCTTGATCTCGGATAGAAAGGAGGTTCCGGCAGGAGTGTCGAACACGCATTCCAGTGGTATAATGGTAGTACAGACAACGAACGGAGAAGGGAGCGTGATGACGTGACCAAACTAATGGACTTGAAGATCGACTTCGCGTTCAAGCAGGTGTTTGGCAAAGAGGGAAACGAACCGATTCTCCTTGCCTTTCTGAATGCCGCGCTCCAATTGCCGAAGGAAAAGCGGCTCTCTTCGGTGGAAATCCTCAATCCGGAAATCAATCGGGAACATATCGAGGATAAGGCATCCGTGCTGGATATCCACGCCAAGACAGAGCAGGGGGAGCACGTCAACATCGAGATTCAGCTGGCGAACAAGTTCGACATGGAGAAGCGTACCCTGTACTACTGGTCACGCATCTACTCGGCCCAAATGCAAAAAGGAATGCCGTACACGGAACTGGCGAAGACGATCACGATCAACATCCTCAATTTTCGCTTTCTGCGGGAAACTGAGCGGTTCCACACCACATTCCACCTGTACGAGGATCAGGAGCAGTTTCCGCTGACAGATGTGATGGAGATTCACTTCATGGAGATCCCGAAGCTGATGGACAAGTGGGAACAGCGTGCGGTCAATCCGCAGGACAATGAGCTGGAGAGGTGGCTGCTGCTTCTGGAGGCGGACGATCACGAGGAAATTCGCAAGGAATTGGAGGCGATTGCGATGCAAGATCCGGTGATGAAACGGGCGTTTGACGAGTGGAAAGACCTGAGCCGTGACGAGAAGAAATGGGTCGAGTACGAGTCTCGTCGGAAGGCGATTCTGGACGAGATGGCGGTTGTAAGGGAGGCAGAAATCCGGCAGCAGAAGGCTAGAGAAGAAGGCTTGTTAGAAGGAAAGCTTTTAGTAGCAAAGGAAATGCTTGCGGAAGAAGAGAGTCCAGAACGCATTGCAAAGCTGACTAAACTCCCCTTAGAAGAAATAGAAAAACTGAAACAGCAGCTTCACTAACCGAAGCTTAAAACGACTCACAGACGACCCTGTGTCTAATTAAAGGATGCAGGGTCTTTTTGCGTTGCCAAAAACAAATAAGGAGATGAGAAGCATGTTGTTTCCGAATTTGCCGATCAAAACGGCGGGAGGCAAAGTCTTTTGGGACACCCTCGACAGGAGAAACGTAAGCGTCAAATCCGGCACACCTACAAATCAGAAATGTCCCGTGAGATAATCTTCCCCAGAACGATACGAGGAGCAGTTCCGACTGGCCCAGCAAAAACGTTTCGGTGCCTCCAGCGAGAAGACGCATCCGGATCAACTGGAGCTGAACCTGTTCAACGAAGCCGAGGTGCTGGCGACTCCTGCCGCTCAGGAACCGGATGTAGAAACGGTTACGTACAGCCGTAAAAAGTCAGCTGGCCGAAAATCCAAGCTGGATCAGTTCCCCGTGGAAACGATCCTCTATGAACTGCAGGAAACGGAGCAAGTTTGCGCATGCTGCGGAGGTCCTCTCCACGAGATGAGTACCGAGACCCGTAACGAAATCACGGTCATCCCGGCAGAAGTGAAAGTCGTGCGTCATGTTCGCCAGGTGTATGCTTGCCGTCGCTGTGAACGAGAGGAAATTCGCACGCCCATCGTCACGGCTCCGATGCCAGAGCCTGTCTACCCCGGAAGCCTCCGCTAACTTGCCGCGTGGGCCCTGAAACAGAGCCGAACATACGCTTCTAACGAGATTTGCATACTATATTATTAATAGGAATATGACGGAAAGGAGGTTTTCACGGGAGTGTCTGAACAGCGCTCCGGTGGTATAATGGTAGTACAGACAACGGACGGAGAAGGGAGAGTGATGATGTGACCAAACTGATGGACTTGAAGATCGACTTTGCGTTCAAGCAAGTGTTCGGCAAAGCGGGAAACGAACCGATCCTCCTGGCCTTTCTGAATGCCGCGCTCCAATTGCCGAAGGAAAAGCGAATCACTTCGGTGGAAATTCTCAATCCTGAAATCAATCGGGAACACATCGAGGATAAGGCATCCGTGCTGGATATCCACGCCAAGACAGAGCAGGGGGAGCATGTCAACATCGAGATTCAGCTGGCGAACAAGTTCGACATGGAGAAGCGCACGCTCTACTACTGGTCACGCATCTACTCGGCCCAAATGCAAAAAGGAATGCCGTACACGGAACTGGCGAAGACGATCGCGATCAACATCCTCAATTTTCGCTTTCTGCGGGAAACTGAGCGGTTCCACACCACATTCCACCTGTACGAGGATCAGGAGCAGTTTCCGCTGACAGATGTGATGGAGATTCACTTCATGGAAATCCCGAAGCTGATGGACAAGTGGGAGCAGCGCGCGGTCAATCCGCAGGACAACGAGCTGGAGAGATGGTTGCTGCTTCTGGAGGCGGACGATCACGAGGAAATTCGCAAGGAATTGGAGGCGATAGCGATGCGAGATCCGGTGATGAAACGGGCGTTTGACGAATGGGAAGACCTGAGCCGTGACGAGAAGAAATGGGTCGAGTACGAGTCTCGTCGGAAGGCGATTCTGGACGAGATGGCGGCTGTAAGGGAAGCCGAGATACGTCAACAAAGGGCGCGAGAAGAAGGATTGGCAGAAGGCGAGCGGCAAAAGGCACTGGAAGTAGCAAAAAACTTGTTAGCGATGGACATGTCTGTGGAAGTGATTGCAAAAGCAACGGGATTGTCGGCAGAAGAAATCGAACAACTGAAAAAGCAACTTCACTAAACGTACTTTGCCCCTTGTCCTGATCTGACGAGGGGTTTTCTCTTTTGTATGAAACGAGTCCTCAGTCCGAAAGGAGGCAGAAAAACCGGCTTCCGTCCGCTCCATTGCTTGCAAAACAATTCCATAAACGTCAACATCAACGCACACGTATACGTAGGCGTTGACGGAACCAAAACATCAGAGCAGGAGTGGACGAGATGAACGACACGAAATCAATCTTTGCTAGAGTACTTGCCCAGCAGGAAGCGAAAAAGGCCGCACAAGCAGCCGAAAACCAACAGCAGGGAGCTTCCACAGAGAGAGCAAATGTAGTACCTCTCAAGGCAGTAGAGCAAAAAATCCAGGAAAGGAGGAACCATGCACCGAAGCCGCTGGAAAGTCAACAGGCCAAGCCGTTGAGAGTAAATCCACGGCAAACAAACAAGGCGGAAGGAACAGACAAAGTTGGCAAACCGGAGAATGTTATGCAACCGTCACAGCAGCAGTCTTCGATGAAGATTCCGAAGAGACAAGCCCCGTTTGAGAAACGGTACAGAAGGGTCACGACGTACCTGGAGAACGGCGTGTACGACAAGGTGCAGCAGCTGTACGAGTCGGGAGAGATCGACCGGATCAGCAACCTGGTCAACACGGCGGTCAGGCTGTACCTCATGAAACACTACGGGTACGGCTGCAAAGAGTAGCCTGAAATCCCGCGCAGAACGCTTTGTACGCAAGCAAAAACAAAAAAGTGATGTAACCCACAGCCCTACGTCCTTGAGCGGATGTAGGGCCTTTTTGCGTTGTGTTTGGAAAGGAGGAAGGAAACGTGGACGAGATCACGCAGTTTGAGCAGTACCTTTTGGAAAACGGCATCGCGCCAAAAACCATTGAGTCCTACGTGGGGGACGTAAGAGGATTCTGCGAGTACCTGCGGCAGATGGGCGTGGAAAGCGAGACAGACCTGAAACGATTCTACGTAGTCAGCTACAAGAACCATCTCGTCGAAAACAAGTACGCCGTTGCGACGATCAACAAGAAGATCAACTCACTTCAGGCGTACAACCTCTACCTAATCGAAAAAGGCATCCTGACGGAACAGGTCGTCACCCTGCAGCGGGATCGGGTCAAGGTGGCCACTGGCAGTGAAGGGGAAGTGGACGTGTTCACCGAGCAGGAAGTCAACCAGCTGCTCTTTTTCGTCCAGGACAGGAGCAAGGTCAGCCTGCGGAACCACCTCATCGTTTGGATGCTGCTCTACACGGGAGTACGGGTGAGCGAGCTGTGCGGAATTCAGTTGGCAGACATCGACTACCTCACCAACACGCTCAGGGTCACAGGCAAGGGAGGGAAGTACCGTGAGATTCCGCTTCGGCCTGACCTAGCGGAACTCATCCGGGAGTATGTCCGGACAGAACGGCAGGAGAACAAGTACAAGGACAGTCCCTACCTGCTACTCAGCCAGCGTGCGCCCAAACTGCACAAGGACGCGGTCAACACCATGCTGGAAGGACTGGAGAAGCAACTGGGCTTCAAGATGTACCCGCACAAATTCCGGCACACGTTCTGCTCCCGATTGCTGAAAAAGGGAGTCCCGCTCACAACGGTTTCCAAACTTGCAGGCCATGCTCACATCCAGACCACCGCTCATTATTACATCAACACCAGCAAGCAGGAGAAAGAGTTGGCGGTCAACCTCCTCTAGTGTCATCTACTGGTACTTCTCTTGCTCCCACTCAAAAACGGACTTCACAAGTTTCAGGGCCAAAGCGCGGTCTTGTTTGGAGCGCTCCGTTAGCAGATCAATCAGTTGGCGAAGCTCGTCTGGTCGTGGGGAAGGGTCAATGTGCCGGAACAGATCTTCCATCGAAACGCCAAGACCTTTGGCGATCTTCTCCAGGCTCTCCACCGTGACGTTCTTTTCCCCACGCTCAACTTGTCCCACATAGTTCGTATGTAAACCGGATAATTCGCCTAATTGTTCCTGGCTCATCCCCTTCTCTCTTCGGAGAAAGCGGATTCGATTGCCTAATCGCTTGACCAACTCGGTCATGGAAACCACCTCAAGACAAGCTTACGGGAGGAAAAGAAAAGGGAACACAATCTATAAATGTGAATTGACAGAAAGATAACACCAAAAGATAATAATTAGTGAAGTTTTCCAATCAATAGTGTGTAGTGGTAACCCAATCTAGCAAAAACGGAGGCAAGAAACATGGACGCAATTCTTTTCTACGGCATCATCATTCTACTGGCACTCGGCTTTCTCTCTTTTGCCTGGCTCATTGTAAGGGGATGGCTGGAGCTCATCTTTTCCTTCCTGCTCGGGGTGTTCAAACTTCTGTGGAACATCATCAAAGTGGCGTTCTGGGTCGTCGCCTTGCCCTTCAAGCTGCTCGGTTTTCTCGTCAGACTGGTGCTGCCGAAAAGAGCCAAACGAAAAGATGCAGAAACGCCAGAAGTGCAAGCCTAATCGACAAAAGAAAGTATTTTTGAGGCATTCTGCCGCCCGTAACAGGGACGGTGGGATGCCTTTTCTCATTTTGTAGCCAGTGAACGAGGAGGACATACATGCAGACACCAGCGGAACAGTACGAGCAGTTGGTAGGGGAAGAAGACAAAGTCGTGTTCGGCATCCAGACATGTGAACATTGTGTCACGCTGCTGCTGGACAATCTCTACCGGACTGGAGAGGCACAGAATCAAGACACCTACACCGAGATTCTCAAAATCATTCACGAAGTCGAACAGCGACTGAGGAGAGAATGGCTTGAGCTAAAAATCAAAAAGGCAGTTTTGGCCCATCAGATGCAACAGAAAGGGGATGTGTAGCATGAGAACGATCAAAACCTTGGCAGATGTACACTGCTTGCAGGCAGCGCAGGTGTTTTCTCCGAGCTTTCTGTCGTACTTGGAGGAAGAGTTTCTGGGACTAAAAGAGGCGTTCGACTTCGACGGTCTGGACGAAGCATTCACGTTGGACACATACGGCTACATGGTTGTGCTGGAGAAGGGAGACAACTTGCGGGATCTGAGCGTGGTCGGCCTAAGCAGAGAGGACGGGGGACTTCTCGGCAGCCTGCCGGAGTTTGTCGAGAAGGTGGAACGAAACGGCGAGTGCTGGTACAAGGTGGTCGTGATCTACACCAACGAGTACGGGATGGCCTTCTACGTCCCGGCAAAAGCAATCTCTGACGACAACGAAATCCAAAACTGGTTGGAGGAGCATGTAGAATGAGTCAAAACAGAGAAGTCGCCAAACGAGTCAACATCGTCCGAGTCAAAATGGTACGGGAAGCAAGCCTCCTGTACCCGCAGCGCCGCATTAGGATGGCAAGGGATGTCGTAGAACTGTTCCAGACGTTTCTGCAAGAAACGGATCGGGAGCAGTTCTTTTTGCTTTGTCTGAACACCAAAAACGAGCCGACTGCGCTGCACACTGTTTCGATCGGCTCCCTGGACGCAAGCATTGTCCATCCAAGAGAAGTGTTCAAGGTCGCCATTCTCTCCAACGCCGCTGTTTTTCGCAAGTCAAAAATACAGAGAATCGCTGCGGATTTGTGCATAGGCACGGCCAACGCTGAAGATTATGACGATCTCACTCCGGATAGCGCATTTCGTAGCCGGTAGCTCTCGCCGGTGA
>NZ_BAAIYG010000059.1:0-7798 GCF_057543335.1 Brevibacillus sp. YAE8 | reverse complement strand
GCCGCCAGCGTTCGTCCTGAGCCAGGATCAAACTCTCCAATAAAGTTTGTTACTGGTTCAAAGCTGGCAAATCATTAATGATAGACTCATCAACGCTTTCGCTGTTCAGTTTTCAAAGAGCATTTTCCACTCGCCTCTCAAGGCGACTTTCCTAGTATATCATGCCGTCCAAGCTTTTGCAAGATATTTTTTAAAACTCCTTTTCGCTCAGCAGCGACAATTCAATACTCTATCAGATAAGAATCCTGAAGTCAACACTTTCATTTTCTTATTTGATGTCTGCTTCAATTGAAGCGACAAGAAGTATCTTACCATGTATTGAAATACAGTACAAGCAATTTTTAAAATGAAATTAAACTTTTTCACTAATAATAAAAGAGAGGCGTAATTACCGCCTCTCCCCCTGCTCTAAGACTGCTCCAAGACACGAATAATCGACAAATGTCTGGCATCCACCAGGTTTACAATCTTGCCCCCGGTCTCCACCATTGGCCGGGTAGGATGGTTCCGATCTGTAAATACAATCTTTCCTATCGTCCCGTCACTCAGCTCGACAATCGTACCGATCGTAAATTGAGTAATCCCATCCACAAATTTGCGTACAATAGTCGGGTCAAGCTTGCCAAAGCTGTCTCGAACCAATTGCTCTACCACCACGTATGGGGAAAGTGCCTTTTGATAAATCCGATCCGAGCACATCGCATGATACACATCCGCTACAGCAACAATCTTGCTGTACAGGTGCAATTTTGAGCCAGGCAGCCCTAACGGATATCCCGAGCCATCCTCCCGCTCATGATGCTGCAGGGCGGCCAGCGCGACTCCCTCGCTCAAACCATGGGAAGCTTTGATGATTTGGTATCCATAAACGGTGTGCTTTTTCATCTCTTCGAATTCTTCTTCTGTGAGCTTGCCGGGTTTTTGCAAAATTCTGCGGTCGATCTTGGTTTTTCCTATATCGAGCAAGGTGCCTGCCAATGCAACCTGCATCCATTCCTTTTCCGGAACCTTGATCCACTTTGCAATCATATAAGAAATGATCCCAACTGCAATCGCATGCTCGTACGTATAGCTGTCCATCCGTGCAAAACGGCGCAGTGACAGCAATACTTGCGGCTGCTGCTGGAACTCCGTAATAATCGGAGTAACCACCTCACGCACTTCCATCACCGGGATGTTATTTCCGCCCTGTACCCGAACCATCAAATTTTTCAGCGTTGATACTGCCTTTTCAAAGGTCTCCTGAATCGCTGGCTTGACAGGGCTCAGCTTGTCCGAAGCTTTTGCCTGCTCGTCCGCTGGCGCTTCTGCTTGCTCCGTGGTATTGCCAGCGCTGGCTTCCTCAATATGTACCTTTTTAACCATAAAAGCTTCGAGGAATTCGATTTCTTTCTCAGACAAAAGGGTTCCTTTTGAAAACAAAACTCCCCCTAATGCTGAATATACTTCCTCTGCCAATCTCGCTCCACTGTTCAGTTGCTTCACATCCACGATGGGCAACTTGGTCACCACCCGATCCAACTTGTTAATCATAATAGTTTTCTTTTCCCAATTTTACTCCAATTTCAAACCATTTGCAGGAATAAAGTAACAAATCACTCTAACTTTCTGCTCAAAAAAAGAAACGCCCCTTGATTTTTCGGGGCGCTTCTCTCGATATTTTGCTTTATTCCTCAGTCGGCTCGTCCGGTTCAACATTGGTTGGAGCGTCACCATCACCAACAGTGTCGACAGCCTCACCATGCTCTTGCTCCTCAGAGTCGACCTCATCGTCCTCTTCGTTCGGCGGGCATTTCGCTACTGAACCTACCTGCTCATTTTCCGACAGGCGAATCAGCTTCACACCTTGCGTATAGCGACCCATGACAGAAATACCCTTCATTTCTGTCCGAATGATGATGCCGGAAGTCGTGATAATCATCAGGTCTTCCTCTGGCTCAACCACTTTCAAGCCGACCACAGGACCACTGCGTTCCGTGACATTGTGGGTCTTGATCCCTTTACCGCCGCGAGACTGGATGCGGTATTCGTCAACAGGAGTGCGTTTTCCGTAGCCGTTTGCAGTTACGATCAGAACTTCCGCGTTCGGCTTGATGACGTCCATATCAATGACATTATCGTCATCGTCGAGGGTAATCCCTTTTACGCCGGTTGCGTTGCGTCCCATCGTCCGCACATCGCTTTCGCTGAAGCGAACGGACATCCCTTTTTGCGTACCCATGATGATCTCTTGCTGGCCGTCAGTCAAACGAACCCCGATCAGCTCGTCATCTTCGCGCAGATTGACTGCAATCAGCCCGCCTTTGCGAATGTTTTCATAGGACTCGAGCGTCGTCTTCTTGATAATCCCTTTCTTGGTCGCAAAGAACAGGAAGCGCTCATGGTCGAACTCTTTGACCGGGATTACCGCACTGACCCGCTCGCCCTTTTCGATCTGAATCAGGTTGATGATCGGCGTGCCTTTTGCCGTCCGGCTGAGATCAGGAATTTCAAAGCCTTTCAGGCGGTACACCTTGCCCTTGCTCGTGAAGAACATGATGTAATCATGCGAATTGGTAATGTACAGATGCTCAACGAAGTCGTCATCCTTGGTTCCCAATCCTTGGACTCCCCGGCCACCACGCTTTTGCGAACGGTAGGTGGATACAGGCAGACGCTTGATGTAGCCGTCGTGGGTCAAAGTAATGACGACATCCTCTTCTGGAATCAAGTCAGCATCTTCAATGTGATCCTCGTCAAACGTAATCGCTGTGCGGCGCTCATCGCCAAACTTCTCCTTGATTTCGCCCAGCTCTTCACGAATGATCGCGTAGATTTTGGCTTCGTCAGCGAGAATTGCACGCAGCTCGGCAATTTTCGCGAGCAGCTCCTGGTACTCATTCTCGATTTTCTCCCGCTCCAAGCCGGTCAGGCGTTGCAGGCGCATGTCGAGAATCGCTTGTGCCTGCTCGTAGCTCAGGGAGTAGTTTGTCATCAGTCCTTCGCGCGCTTCTTCCGTTGTTTGCGAAGAACGAATGAGACTGATAATCTCATCAATATGATCGAGCGCAATCCGCAAGCCCTCCAAAATATGAGCGCGCGCTTCTGCCTGCTTCAGATCGTATTCGGTTCTTCTGCGGATAATGACGCGCTGGTGCTGCAAATAGTAATACAGCATATCGCGCAGATTGAGCACGCGCGGACGGCCGTCAACCAAGGCCAGCATGTTGACGCCAAACGTCGTCTGCATTTGCGTATGCTTGAACAGATTGTTCAACACGACTTTTGGAATGACGTCGCGGCGGAGCTCCATCACGATGCGCATCCCTTTACGGTCGGACTCATCGCGCAGATCGGTAATGCCCTCGATTTTCTTTTCGCGGACAAGCTCTGCGATTTTTTCTACGAGTCTTGCCTTATTCACCTGGTAAGGAATTTCCGTCACAATGATGCGCGGTTTTCCTTTATCCTCTTCGATTTGGGTTTTCGCCCGCATAATAATAGAGCCGCGGCCCGTTTCGTAGGCACGACGAATCCCGCTAAAGCCGAGAATTTCTCCGGCTGTAGGGAAATCCGGCCCTTTGATGATCTTCATCAGATCTTGAATCGTAATATCCGGGTTGTCGATCATGGCAATGACGCCATCAATGACTTCCGTCAAGTTATGCGGAGGAATATTGGTCGCCATCCCGACGGCAATCCCCGAAGCTCCGTTCAAAAGCAGGTTCGGGAAGCGAGAAGGCAAGACAACCGGCTCTTCCTTGCGCCCGTCGTAGTTGGGCGTGAAATCAACTGTTTCTTTATCAATATCGCGCAGAAGCTCCAGCGCGAGCTTGGAAAAGCGCGACTCTGTATAACGCATGGCCGCTGCCGGGTCGCCGTCTACAGAACCGAAGTTTCCTTGCCCTTCCACGAGCATATAACGCATATTAAAATCTTGTGCCATACGTACCATCGCTTCATAGATGGAAGAGTCCCCATGCGGATGGTAGTTCGCCATAACTTCCCCGACTACGTTTGCCGATTTACGGAACGCTTTGTCAGGAGTAAGTCCCATGTCGTGCATGGCATACAAAATACGCCTGTGAACAGGCTTCAACCCATCGCGAACATCAGGCAATGCGCGACTGACGATAACGCTCATCGCGTAGCTGATGAACGATTCTCTCATTTCCTGGCTAATATCGACTTTGGGAAACCGAGCAGTTTCTTCTGCCATAAACGGTAAACCTCCAACTGGTTATCACAATACGTTATTATACCATATAGAAAGAGGACACGTCCAAAAATTCCAGTCGAATCAATCGATTCCCCTTGGTTTTGCTCCGCTTTTGGCCCCGAATTTTCCCAAAAGCACGTTCCCTATTTATTCCAGTCCTGTTTTGCATTCACTTATGATTTGCCGTTTTCGCCTTCCCTATTCACAAAAGGAAAAACCCGAAACGATCTTAGGAGGAAATCGATTCGGGCACAGATGTGTTTTTGCCTTGCCGGGCCAAATAAACGATGTAGACAAGCAAATACAGCCCAAGTGCAACCAACGAATAACGATACATCGCCGCAAAACTGGTCATTTTGGCGACTGCCCCCAGAATCATTGCCCCTCCGCCGATCCCAAGGTCGAACGCAGAGAAAAATGTCCCGGTAGCTGCCCCTCTTCTCGACGGGTCTACCCGCTTGATCGTCCACGCCTGCAAAGAAGGCTGCACGCCGCCAACACCGACGCCAAACAAGATCGCAGCAAAGATCAGTTGCCATTCGCTCGTGCTGTACGACAACAGCAACAGTCCGCCGCCAAGGATAAATCCACCCGGCAGCAAAATCCAGGCAGGTCCTCTGCGATCAAACAGCCTTCCCGCCAGAGGCCGAACAGCCATCAGCGCAATCGCATTGAACAGGAAAAACAGACCAATATTCGCGATGCCAACCTCAAGGCCAAACAAAGTAATAAAGCTGAATATCCCTCCGTAAATAATCCCGATCAGCAAATTCAGCAGAGAGGGAAACAGCGCTGCCTTTTCAATCAGCCCACTCAACACGCTGCCATTCGGCTTTTGCCCAGCAACGATTGGCTTGATTTTTACCAGCCTGGACAAGATCATCGCCAGAGCAGTCAAGCCTGCGGAGATGACAAACAGCCAACCGTATCCCCAGTTTTGCGATACCCACAAGCCCAATAGAGGCCCGAAAGCCATTGCCAAGTTGCTGAACATCCCGAAGTACCCCATTCCTTCCCCGCTTCTTTCCCGAGGAATGATATCGGACACGATCGTTCCGTAGGTGGTAGTGACAATTCCCCAGCCGATCCCGTGCAAAAAGCGAATCGCCAACACCAGCGCCACACTGACCATCCAGTAATATCCGGCGACGGCCAGCAAAAAGATGGCCAATCCAATCAGCAAAACAGGCTTCCTCCCGATGGTGTCCAGCGCTTTCCCGGTAAAAGGACGCACAAGCAGGGCTGACACGGTGAAAAGGCTAATGACCAGCCCTACCGCCAACTGATCTCCGCCCATGTCTGTCACATAGACCGGAAGCGTCGGAAGCAACATCTGGAACGCAACGAACAGCATAAAGTTGGAGAGTGCCAGGATCACAAAATCTTTCGTCCACAACGCCGTTTTTTCTGACATCAATATTCACTCCCCCTATCAAACCCGCGTATCTTTTCAATACAATAATATATATAAAGTATAAAAAGTCAACCCATCGAGCCATCCATTATGCACTTTATGGTGCAATGCCTCCCCTTTCCCAGAAAAAAAGACGCCGGGTCAGCGCCGGCGCCTTGCTACAGCTTCACGATCATTTCCAAATCGGAGGTGCGAATCATTGTTTTGGTGTCGATCAGCAGCCCGATAAAAAGCACGGTCATCTTCATCCATTTTCTCATGGCGTATCCCCCTCCGTTTGTGTTGTTACCTTGATTGTACAAGGGGCGCAGTCGTTCTCCTATCGAATTGCCTTGCACGATTCTTACAAAGCTGTAAGAGTCGCAAAAAGTGTGTACTGCATGGCACAAGAGCTCGACCGCTTTCATGAAATCCAGCGTCAATTTTTGCAAAATGCTTCCCATGAGCAGGATCGAAGCTGAAAACGGTCCATTGTGCAGTGCTATTTTCCGTATCAGTTTGCCGCTATCCCACTCCACTCAAAGCTAACTCCCAAGGCAATATGAGCCTTGGGTGCTTTCCTTTTTTCCGCTATACATTCCGGGAAACATTTGCACTGAGCGCGTTCCTGCCAATCCGCATAACCATGAAGGAAGCGAGCAGGCAAAACGCTCCTGCAGCTATGAACATGAAGAAGTAGCTGTTCAGTATTGTATAGACCACGCCACCACCGTAGGCAGCTACCGCAGCCCCCAATTGATGGGCTGTTAATATCCAGCCAAACAAAATTCCTGCCTGCTGTTTGCCAAAAATGTCTGTCGTCAGCCTCAATGTAGGAGGAACCGTCGCGACCCAATCCAAACCGTAGAACACGATGAACAACCCAAGGCTAAATGTAGAGGTGGACAAAGCCGTAGGCAGAAACATCAAGGAGAGCCCGCGCAGTCCGTAGTACCAGAATAGCAGCCAGCGGTTATTGTAGCGATCAGACAGCCATCCGGAAAGCGTCGTTCCAATAATGTCAAAAACACCAATCAGGGCGAGCAGGCTGGCAGCAGTTACTGCTGGAATCCCGTGCTCCATGCACGCCGCAATAAAATGCGTCCCGATCAAACCGTTTGTAGACAAACCGCAAATAAAAAAGCTGCCGGCCAACAACCAAAAGTCAAAGGATCGAAGGCCAGTGAACAACCCATTCATTGCCGCACGGAATGGATTTTGTACAGGAGCCGCAAGTTCTTGGTCTGTGACTGTCGCTCCGTACGCTGAGAGCCCTTTATCGCTCGGGCGATCACGCATCAAAGCTGCCACGATCGGCACCATCACGAGCGCTACGGAAGCTATCACCCAGGAGGCTGTACGCCAGCCTTCCGTTTCAGCCAGGCTGGCGAGAAGAGGCAGAAACACAAGCTGTCCCGTAGCACCGCTCGCCGTCAAAATTCCCATGACCAGCCCTCGCTGTTGTACAAACCACCGATTGGCGATCATCGCCCCTAATACCGATGCTGTACAGCCTGATCCAAGGCCGACAACCACTCCCCATAACACAGTCAGTTGCCATGATGCCTGCATCCATGTTGTCAGTGCAGCCCCTAAGGCCAACATCAGCAAAGCAATCATCGTGATCCGCCTAATCCCGAACCGATCCATGACCGCTGCTGCAAACGGCCCAACCAATCCGTATAACAGCAAATTGATAGACAGCGCAAAGGAGATTGAAGAACGACTCCACCCAAATTCTTGTTCCACAGGCACCATGAATACACCAGGTGCGGAGCGAATCCCAGCCCCTATCAAGAGGATGAAAAAGGTCACTGCGGCAATCACCCAGGCATAGTGGAAACGCACAGAAGCAGCCTGTTTCATGAAAACTCCTTTCCTGTCCACAAACATCAGAAATTTCAGTATGTAATTCTGTTACTCATTACTATAGTGGAGCCAGACCGCAATGTAAAAATAAACTTTTCCATCCCACTCATCAATAATTTCAATGAGTCGAATAGGGAAGACCAGGTAAAAAACAGGGCAGCGAAGCGCTGGCAACAAAACATTCTTGCTCGTATTTAGCCAAAAACTCTTCCTCCCGCATGGCCTTCCCTTTTGTGACGGCTAAGCTGTGTTCGATTTTCCTTGTGGGTACGTCCTTGTGTTCCAAGGTACACAAAAAAAGCTGCATTCTCCATTACTCGCAAAAGTAATCGGGAATA
>NZ_BAAIYG010000058.1:0-8558 GCF_057543335.1 Brevibacillus sp. YAE8 | reverse complement strand
GGGTCAAGTGATCTCCTTGACGCTAGGCGTTTTCCTTCCTAGACTCCTAGGTGGTTGAAGGAGGGAAGAAGCATATGAAAATGCGAAAATAAGGGAGAAAGACTCAAATTTTAAGGGGTTAAACCGAAAGCAACGCACTACAGCCCATCGCTTTTCTATCATAAACAAGGGGAGGCAAACCTCATCTCCCTCCCCTTCCACAACCATACCGCTCAGCTTTCCTCACGAGTGTACCAAGTAAAATCCCTGCTTGCTCGCTTCTGTTGATACGGAATGAACACCGTTTTCATAATCCGGTCCCGGCCCATTTTGGCACTGGTTCCATCGAAAGAGCTGATACTCTCAAAAGTTGCCTTTGGCCCCATGTCGTCGAGGTATTGCATCACCACGCATTCACTGAATGCGGTTTGTTCACCCAGCAAGGCGCTAAACGTTTGCCCCAATTCCTCGCGCACCTCTTGGCTCACCGCTTGCAGGAAGCTTCCCCTTTTTCCCAAATAATGCAAGTGAAGAAGCAGCTCCTTCAACAAAGACAACTGCTGCTCGGCAAGCCCTTTTGTTTGGATGGCAATGGCAAGCTCGCCGTCGAAGAAAACATACTCGCGAAACCCTACGGAGGAGATAAAAGCAGGTCCCGTCTTTTTGTCCTTTGGCTCGGTTTGAATTTTGATGAAGCTGTTGTTCACAATCGCTTGCCTGGGCGGCTCGAACCGGATATCCAGATCGCGAATCCACGGAAAAATTTCCTTTCCCTCGACCCCTTTGCGAAAAGCCGCATCCAGCAGCGCCATTTTCACGCTGTACATGGTCGGAACGAGATTCGTTTTTCCTCCGGAACTCGTGGAAGAAGATGTCCGCAGAGAAAACAGGGAGTTAGGCGAGTACGTCGTCACCAGCCACATACATTTACCCTACCTGTTCGATCAGGTCGACCATGATCTTTGTAAATTCAGCCTGGGACGAAAACTGGAAAGTAGTAATCGTCTCCGGATACAAGCGATTCAGTTGTGCCTGGATACTCTGCAGCTCCTGGGAAAAGTCTTTTTTCAGAGGACTGACTGTCGGAGCTGGCACCGTAGAAGTAGAAACAGAGACAACGCCTGCAAAATTCACGATGTGCGGGAATTGCGTATTTCTGTGCGCGCCAAGCGGCTTGATAAACGTGAGCAAGACACTTTCGAGCAGCGCCTTCACTCGCTCCTTGCGAGCCTCCGCCGGAATCTGGTACTCCCGCTCTACATCATTGAAGCCGACTCGGGATAATTCCGCATTCATGACAACGGCATACTCCCCGGAGCTGGCAGGTCTGTAAAAAATGTTTTGTCCGAGGTTAGCGCCAGATTCACCGCCAGAGCCTTGCCCCCGATTCGGATCGAATTTCACGTGAAAATACGATTCGGTTCTTGTTTTGTCCGGGAGCCCGACCATCCATCCAAACTCGACCGTCGACTTGCGTGGGGTAGAGCGTCCGCCTTGAGTAATCAACACCCCTTCAAGGTCATCCACGACGCAATGCTGGAGAACTTTTTTCACCGTATCGCTAATGGCATTTTTATCTCCAAGCGTTTGAATAAAATCGCCGTCCGCATTAATCCGGTTTGCATTAAACTTCTGGCAGCCTGCACACAACGGCAAGCCTTTTTCCACCGCGATCCCGTGCAAGTGCTCGGCTTGCATGTGTTTTAGCATATCGCCGGAAATCGCATTGACAACGGTTGGCTGACCATCTCCATCCACAATGTGAACCATGCGTGTCTGAAGCTGATTGCCCTCAGCTCCCTCGTTGTTCAGCGCATGCATATCGAGAGTCAGCAATCCTGAGATGGACAGCGATTGAAAAGGGACGCTCATATTTCTACCTCCTCATTGGTATAAGCCAAATCTGCCTCTTGATCTTCGGTATCCGTGCCTTTGTCATCTTTGCACGAAGCAAAGGCGATCAGCAGCATGGCAATCGCTTCTGTTTCCTTTTGATTCGGAAAACGGTCCAAGAGCTCGGCAAACTCTTGCAAATCTTGCATGGATACCCGTTTGCGGCGACGGCCTGGCGCTTCCCGCAGTTGTTCCTCGCGTCTGGCGTTCTCGTAGTTGAACTCGCTAATAAATTCGCTAATGACCGTGAGCAGCTCCTCGCGAAACTTCGCCTTTCTTTTGATTTCCTGAAACAGCCCGTATTTGATTTCAAAAATTTGTCTGCCTTTTGCTTTTGCGTACTGCTCGCTGACCGTCGCTTGTCTGATCGCCTTGGCGATGTTTTGAAAGCCTTTGTTGTTGATCACTTCTACCACAGGTAACCGAGGTTGGCTCAACGTAAACAACTCCTCCAAATGTTTTTTCACAAACGACCTCGTCGGTTTTTTCGCTTCCCTGCGCTTCATGCTCCAGCAACCGTAGCTGCCCAGGAAGCGGAGAAACGACAGCCAATCATCGCCGGAAAGAAAATCGCGGTACAGATGGAGCAGCTCGGCTTCTTCTGTCTTGTCCTCATCCAGCAAAAACAAAACACCGCGATGCTCCTCAATAAACGTTTTCCAGCGGACGATATGCGCTTCCTCCTGCACGCTAAACCATTGCGGCAAGCCGATGCTCGCGATATTGGAAATGGGCTTGGCTGAACCTAGCGATTTGAAATAGGCAGTCTGCACAGCCGAAAACACATCCCTGGGCGCCTCGCCAACTTGTACTCTGTAAGCCCAATCCGTGCCTGTCGGAACATCGGCTTTATCCATCAGAAAGAGCACAAGGTCAAATACAGCCAATATATCTGCTTTCCGCGATGTACGGACATAGCTGAACTTGAGTTGTTCCAGCTCGCTCAAGTGACGGTAGCTCGCTCTTGCCGGAACCACCACGTTCATTTTGATGTCGTCGCCAATCGAATTGCCGGACAGGACGACATCTGAGCCAATAAAGCGCAGCCATTCCTCGAACCAGTCGACAAACGCAGACGGCAACGGACCACGCCCTGCACCGTCTGCTTTCAGGCGGTTAATTCCTTTTCCTACGCTCGGATTGAACACTTGGACGGCAGCGACTTTCGGGTTGAATTTGGTTGCAGCCTCACTAGCAAGCCGCCCGTTTGCAAGAGCTGCCAATTTCGCAACAACTGCCTGAGCCAGCTCTTCTTGTTTGGCTGCGACAATCTCCTCCAGCAACTTGTTCCGGGCGCTGATTCCTTGCAAAATGTTGACCTTCTGATAGACGTAAAACTTTGGTGACACATCGTGCAGTTCGTCTTGCTCTTCCCCTGCCTTTTTCCGCTTACGTGCCTCGCGATAGGCATCGGCAATCGCCTTGTTTGCCACATAATCAAAGGGGACGGTACCGTCGGGAGCATTTTCCCCAGGCTTTGTGACGATAAACGAATAGAGCGGGTCCCGCTGCAATACGGAGACTCTTTCTGCGTGCAGCTCGACTGGCTCCGCCAGCGTTACGCAAAAGCGACTGCTCTCTTCTGTCACGGTCACCACCGCGTCGCCGCCTCCTTGCAACGCCCAGAGCATTTTCGTCAAGCCCACTGCCGCAAGCGTATCGGCATAGGTTCCGGTCCGCTTCCCGACGTAAAACTCACGATAGCATGACATCTGTTTCCTCCTTCCCGTTGTTCTTCTCGTTTTTCACCTGCTGAGAAGCCCGATCCGCCAGTCTCAATCTGCGCGACAAATACCAGTACAGGGCCAGCACGTCGTTGTTTCGCAGCCAGCTCACAAGCTCGTCCAGACGATGCCGAATCGACTGCGGCTTCAAGAAGGGCTCATACGGCAAGCCTTGCAAGCTTTTTCGCACATGCTCTCTGGCTCCCTTGCAAAAGACAATGGCTTCGGACTCCTTGCTGTAAGCGTTGTGATGGCGCATGATGGCAAGCAGGATCGGGACGGCAATCTTCCTGTCAAACGTCTTGCCGCACCATTCCTGCAAGGCGACCGCTCCCTCCACGGCGTGATGCGGTGGCCTGTAATTCCCGGTGCGATAAGCATCCCGCTCTTCCGGATTCGTACCGTCAAAATCGGTGTGGGCCAGCAATTCCAGCTCTTCTTTTTGTTTGTACTCCGTCTGCCAGCGCCGCATTTTGCGCTGTACTTCCACCCCGAGCTTGCCCACATCGTGCAGAGCAGTCGCCAGATCGGCTATTTCCTCTATCTGCTCGGGAGTCATTCGAAACCTTCTGGACAAAAAATTGGTTGCCTGTAAATACTTCCCACTCTGTTCTCTGTTTCGTGCACGAACGTCTTGTACATGCTCCAAATACGTTTCCCGCTGGTAGCTGAAACGCTGAATAGATGCCTTTTCCCCGCTCTCCAAAAATTCCGACACCCGCTCGTCAGCTTCTGCGCAGTTCAACGACGCTTTTTGAAGCTGCAATCCGACAACCGCATGGTACTTCGCCAGCTTGGGCGACAAAAGTACCGTCATATGCGCGAGGACTTCTTTTGGCGATTGGATCGGCTCCCACGTAACACGAGCTGAAATATCCTGTGCGTCCGGAAACCGGGGAACAAAAATGAGTCGGTTGTTTTCCCATTCCTCTTTTGTCCACTCTAAACCGCTGAGGAAAAAGTACAGCCCTCTGCGTCCCATCGACACCATTTCCGGCTTCCGATGCAAATCCACTTCATCAGGCGAATGGTGGATAATCATCGACACATTGTCGATCGCCCGAACCAGCTCGCCCATATCGGCATCTCCGCGTATCAAAGCACGGGAAATCTGGTCTTCCCGCAAAAACAAGTCATGCATGACCAGCTCGATCCGCTTTCGGTCGATTTCGCCGTGTACGGTCTCGATCAATTGCTTTTCCAGCTCATGCGTCAAAATCGTCCCTGACTCAAGCTCCTTTAGCACCCGCTCCGTTCGAAGCATCACCTGGTAGTCGTCGTTCTCTTCCTTTTTGCCCTGCCTGGAGACATAAGGGAGAAAATGTTCCACGCCTCCTTCCCTTAGCGAGTACACCTCTACCGTCCCTTCCTGCCCGGCAAAACGGGCGCACCTGCCTATCCGCTGCAACAGCGCGTTGGCGGGGCACAAATCTGTCAGCAGCAGGGTGGCGGAAATATCAAGCCCTGCCTCTACCACCTGTGTCGCAATGAGGATCGCTTCCTTTTCCGAATCCCGGGAAAAAGCTTTCAGTACCCAAGATTCAACATCCTCGCGATGGGTTGGAAACATGCGAGAATGCAGCACTCGTACCTCTATCGCCCGTCCCTCGTTTTCCAAGATGCTCGTCAGCTCGAAATACAAACTTTGCGCCCGCTTGACCTCATTGACAATGACCAATGTCCGTCCGCCCTGGTGCCTGTTCGCGATGTCCTGCCCGCTCATCCGCTTGTCGCGCCAATACAGGCTGCGCGTTCTCGTTGACAGCTTTTCCAACTCTTCTGTTTGCAGCTTCACACTCATACCATCGAGATGTTTCACCAGCGCCGACACTACAGGCTCCGGAGAAGTAGCTGTCATTAGCAAAAAGCGCGTATAAGGGTGCAGCCGCTTCATCATATCCAGAAATGTCGGAAGTGCTTCCGTGTACGAAAGCAAATGAAATTCATCGATGACGACATACGCGCCGATCAGCGCGCCAGCGGGAATGTTGGCCGCTGCCTTTGACGTTCCGAAAGGCAGTCCGATGTAGGCGCTAAGCAGTTGGTCGATGGTCGTGAAAATGACATCGCCTTGGAACAGTGGGTCGTTTGGTTGGTTGCCCATTTGGAGGGTTGATGTGACTTGTTGCCCTTTTAGTGCGTCTTTTGTGGATTCGTAGAGGGAAGAGGCCAGTGTACGCAGTGGTAAACAGTAGATGACTCGGTCTGCAAAATCTCTTTTTTGCTTGCGGGCATACAAGAAAGGAGAAAGAGCTGCCCACGTTTTTCCCGCACCAGTTGGAGCAGTCAAGACTAGATTTCGACTTTGCATCAGCAGTTCCGCGACTTTTTTCTGGTAAGGGTAAGGCTCAATCGGACTGCTTGCTGCTTTGGCGCCGAATAGCTCTGCAAAGAAATCCTGCATACGAACACCTCCTGCTTTGGGCATTAACTTTTAGTCCCCTTGATGGGTCATTTTTTTTGATTGCAAACTTTAAAAATAAATTTCAGTCCCATTTGTTAGGTCCACAGTAAAAATACACCATAACAAATTGGAAAATCAAGCTCCCCTTATTCTTAAATTTTTTACATCTTGTTTAAAAAACGGTGGGAATGCTATGCACTAATCCAAAAGGAAAAACACCCAGCCTTATATCCCACCGAAGTAACTGCTTCGTTACCTTCACCGCTCCAATTATTCCTCTACATGCCCCCTACTCTTATTCGCCCCAAATCAAACGCCGTATTTTTCCCAACGTGAACACGCTCCGCCGCCTTCAGCCACGGCAGAAACTCCGCAAGTTCCCCTTCGTACACAGCCCATCCCACGACGCCCCCCATCTTCATTTTCACATCTTGTCTCGCAGAATATCTGTCGTAGTCCAGCCACTTCACTCTTTTCGCCACAAGCCGCACTGTCTCCGCACGCTCCACCAGCTCGCGAATCGGCCACTCTGGCGCAACATCATGATGAAATTGCAGCAACCCCGTCATACGGCGCAACAGGGTGCGAAACAGCACATGAAACTGTATATCGTCCGTGTACTTTCCTTTCCATTTCAACCGCAAAGGCGTCTCGAAAAAAATCATGATTTTCCCCGTTCCACTCGCCTCCGCTGTACGAGCGCGCTCTATAATCTCTTTGCCCGTGATGACGATTGGCTGGTGTACAATCCCGCTCTCATGTTCCATGTACACTCTGCGCTGCTTCCCGTTATACTCGTCTCTGTTCTCTACATGAATGAGCCGATACGGCTTTCTGCCTTTGCCGATCCCTTCTCGTCCTAATTCTTTGAAAGTCGTCACGAACAAAGGCGCGTAATCAATCGCCTTGCCAAAAAGCCGCAAATCGAACGTCAGCCTGTCGCCTGCCTCGTAGTGCGTCTGTTTATCCTGCGGCACCTCGAACAGATAGGGGCGGGGAACTTGGTCGTATTTCCCCATAAACCCATCCTCCTGGTCCGGCCTTGTTTCAAAAACGTACGGATACGCACAGTAGGATAAAGCGGTACAGGAGCCGCAAGCCTGCTCGGGATGCATACAGGACAAGCGTTTGAAAACGTGGCCAAACGCTCCGCGAAAGGTAGATGCCTTCCAAGCTGGCAACTCCAGCCCCCGCTCCCCTGCCTCTAATGTAAAGCGATACTCCGCCACTTTCAGTTCCTCAAACAATGGTTGTTCCTCCTGCTAGTCCCCTTTGCCGGGTCTTCAATCAACGCACTTTCCGTTCTTACACTGGATAAATTCGGTATTTTCCCTCTCTTTCCTTCATATGCCAACAGTCGAAAACGCCTTTCTCCTCATGAAAAAAGGCGTTTTTCCTTTTCTTCGGACCGACTGTCAGCTTTCGTCCAAAGGATCTGCATTTTTTTCCATAAATTCTCCCTAGCTTGCAAGTCACAAGGCACCTCCATGTAACTCCCTGTAGCTGTCATATACAAGCCTGCACGGTCTACTCGCCAATGCAACAATTTTTCTACTGCATAAGCATACAGTTGGAGCTGCGGCGTATATTTTTCGACAATTCGTTTGACCTGCGTAGCACTTTTATATTTGTGTGTCTTGAAGTCTACAACAGTAGCCTTGCCATCTGCTCTCAGCCATACTTTATCGATAACCCCATTGAGCGACAAAGTGCCCCTTTCCTGGACATCCTCAAATAATCGCACCGCAAATGGCATTTCACTGTAGATTCTTTTCCCTTGGCAGCATTCTTTATGCAGATCACTATTCATGTAGGTAACAATTTCAGCCCCCAACTTTTCCCAGGCAAATACACGAGCCTCTTGACTTGTCAAGCCCACTGAAGCCAACGCTATTTTCAAAAGGTGTTCGCGGACATACTCCAAATCGTGGTCACTTTGCAAATGCTCCAAAACCCGGTGGAGAACATGCCCCCATTCGTATGCCTCCAGACTGTTTTTTCATTGAACACGGTACGGGATTTCTTCTCTACTTCTTTTGATTCCCTGTTCATCTGCCAACCGTTCGACCCACTCTGATACACTCCAGATCCGATTAGGAACATTGTTGCTCTCCTTGTCCAATTGCCTAGCCCTGTAGCGGGATTCAGGCTTTTCCATCACACGAATCTTTGGAGTCACCCGTTGGAATTGTCTCGGCATTTCCCCTACTCTTACTTGCAAACGCCAATCCTGTCTCATTACTACCTGTTCACTTACCCCATCTCGCAGTTCAGGTACAAGCAACGGGAGCCAATCAAACCAATTGGAACACTCTTCGATTGAAGACTTTTCGGAAAAGGAAGCAGCAGCTCCCGAAAATACCAGCAATTCCTGTGCACGTGTCATGGCAACATATATTGAGACTCCCACGGCTAAAGCCGCAAGCCTTCTACCTTGCGGTGTACGGGTGGGATTCTTGAATGACTAAGCGTTCGCAGTCCATTTCTGTTTTGAACAGCCTTCAAGATGAGGGCATCTCATTGCCCCTCCTAAGACAGTGCATATAGCATCTTAGGCT
>NZ_BAAIYG010000057.1:0-9969 GCF_057543335.1 Brevibacillus sp. YAE8 | reverse complement strand
GAATTCTACAATACAGAACGGTTCCAGAAAAAACTCGGCGACCTCTCCCCAGTCCAATACCGGGAATCGATCGCCGCTTAAGATAGCGTCTTTTTTTAGTGTCTACTTGACGGGGCTATGACCAAAGGTGAGGGGCTTTTTTTCCTGTTAATTCGCCGGGGTCAGGTTGTTTCGAGGATGTTCGGCCGCTCCCAGTCGCTTACGCCGTTGTCCTCCAGAATGCCCATCGTCACGTCGCTGATGTCCGGATCGGTCAGCAGGCTGTCCCTGATGCGGTATTTGATGTCGTCCGCTACCGCCAGCGTCAGGCCCGTCCGCAGCTCCACGTAGCACTCCACATGGTAAAACCGCCCTTCCTGGACGATCCGCAGCCGGTTGATATCGACCACATCCGGATCGGCAAAAATGATCGCGGCAACCCGGTCCTCCACTTCTTTCGGAGCCGCTACCCCGATCAGTCCGACCATGTTGTCGTACCCGACCTTGAACGCTACGCCGACCATCAAAATGCCAATCAGGATCGTCGCGATGCCGTCCAGGAGGGCAAATGTCGTAAACTGCGTGACAATGACCGCGATCAAGGCCAATAGCGCGCCTGTCGTAGCCACGATGTCCTCGTAAAAGACGAGGCGCGTCGGCGGCGCCGCCCGTCCCACATGGCGAAAAGCAGCGGGGACGATCGCCCAGCCCTTCGCGTCGACACGGGTTTCGTGGACGATCTCTTTCATCGCTTTGACCAGCACGTAGCCGTCGACGACAATCGCCAGGAACAAAATGATAAAATTAAGCCAGAAGTGACTGGAATGCGCAGGCTCCTTGAGCAGATGGAAGCCTTCCATGATCGTTTCGTACGCCATGATCGTCACGACGATGACCGCGATCATGCAAAACAGGTTGATAACGCGGCCAAATCCGGTCGGAAACCGCGGCGTCGGCTTTTTCTCCGCCAGCACGCTGCCGAAAAAGACGAAGCCCTGGTTCACCGCATCGGCAATCGAGTGCATCGCCGACGCAAACATGGCCCCGCTGCCGCTGTACGCAGCGGCGACCCCTTTGACAATCGCCAGGCCCATATTGCCCAAGGCGGCCGTAGCCGAAGATGTGTTTCCTTTTTTTAACGTTGCCCAAAAAGAGCCCATGCTGCCATGTATCCCCCTCGAAAAAAATCCTGTTCTTGTTTACTATTCCCCGCGAAGAACCATCGTCCCTTTTCAAAAAAAGGAAAAAAATGAAAACAAGCGCCGTTGGCCGAATCAACGGTGCGGCGCCGCTTCCGGGCAGCAGCTCTCCAGGAGCCATCTGTTTCGATAGCAGCCGTGCCTTTACGCCAGCAGCTTCAAACCTGCCACCGACACGATGACCAGCCCGATGAACAACAGCCGCAGCCCGTCTTTTGGTTCTCCGTAAAACAGCATGCCTACGAGGGCGCTTCCCACCGTGCCGATGCCCGTCCAGACCGCATACGCCGTCCCCATCGGAATCTCGCGCATCGCCACAGACAGCAAGAGAAAGCTGAGCGAAAATCCGCCGAGCAGCACCGCCCAGGAGCGCAGGGACGGCTTCTGATTCACCTGCGAAATCCCCATGACACCAACTACCTCAAACAGTCCGGCCAAGATCAGGGACACCCATGTCATGCGACTTCCCCCTCCTTGTGCGCATCTCCCTCATGCTCATGCGTGACCAGCTTCAACCCGATAATGCCGACGAGCAGCAGAGCGATCAGCCCTACCTTGGCCCAACTGAACGGCTCCTGAAAAACGGCCATCTCGACGATCACCGTACCCGCTGTTCCCAGTCCGACAAAGACGGCGTACACCGTGCTCGTCGGCAGCCGCTTGCCCGAATAGATCAATACCGCGAAGCTGACCAGAATCGCGACAACGGTCAGCAGCCACTCCCAAAAACTGTCGGCGTGCTTCAAGCCCGCTACCCACATCACCTCAAACATTGCAGCGGCCACAACCAAAAGCCAGTTCTTTCCCACCACAATCCCTCCTTTTGTCTATCGTTCCCCAAGCGCAGCTTGCGCGCAGGCTCATCCGGAGCACCTTTTTCACACAAGCAAAAAAAGCCGCGGGCGAATACCGTCTCAGATATTCTCCCGGGCTTTTATCCCTCCGTGTACACGGCCGCAGCCGTGCGTTTTCTCTCGGTCCAGTCCGGCCAGCCTCCTGACCGCGGAACCCTAGAAAACGTATCGTATGCAATTCGAACATGGGGTAACTGGCTCTTATTGTAGCAAAAGCAAGGCGATTTTTGCAAGAACTGCGAGCAGGACACGTACGGGCGCGGAAAACCAGCCTGCTTTTTAGCCGTCGGGCAGTTTTTTTCAAAAACAGCTTCTTGTGCTATTCTAGCTAAATAGAAAGATCGTCCCAAACCGATCAAAACAGTGAGGAGGAGAAAACCGATGACAAGCGTACTGTTTGTCTGCCTCGGCAATATTTGCCGCTCCCCCATGGCGGAAGCCGTTTTTCGCCATCTCGCGGAGCAGGAAGGCTTGGTCGGGGACATTTCCATCGATTCGGCGGGAATTGGCGGTTGGCACGCCGGTGAGCCGCCGCACAAAGGCACGCAAAAAGTTTTGACCGAAAAAGGCATCGCCTGCGACTCGCTGCGCGCCCGCCAGATTACCCGCAACGATTTTGCCGAGTACGACTACGTCGTATGCATGGACGACGAAAATTTGGCCGCGCTCATGAAAATGGCTCCCGCAGGCAAAAAAGTGTACCGCCTGCTCGATTTTGCCCACGCCGTCCAGGAGCAAAACGTGGAAGACCCGTACTACACAGGGCGCTTTTCCTACGTCTACGACCTGGTGGAAGCTGGCTGCCGCGGTCTTTTGGCAGAAATCAAACGCAAAAAGGGATAGCCCGCTTGTCAGGGCATCCCTTTCTTTTTTATACTGCCACTGTTTTTTCCGCCCACAGCCGTCCCAGCCAGCTTACGGTGTTGCCGATCAGCTTGCTGTAGCTGTCCGCAGATGAAAACGTGTGGTCCCCGCCTACAATCACTTCGGTTTCGCACGCGCCTCGTCTGCGCAAACGCAGCTCCCGCTCATAATGGAACATCGCATCGACAGGAATCACATCGTCGCGATTGCCGTGCAAAATGAGGACATCCCCCTCAAACTGCTTGGCGTGGCGCAGCGGCTGGGCTCCGTTCAACGATTGGAAAAACCGCCCGGAGAGCAAATAGCCGTTGTGATCCGTTGTCCCTAAAGCAAGCGCGTCCTGGTACTCGTTTTCCCCGACAATCCGCACAATGTCGTCAAACGGCTGCGCTACCGGAGCCCACAGCGCGAGCGAGTGAATCCGCTTGTCCTGGCTTGCCGTCAGAACGGAAACGGCTCCGCCAAGGCTATGCCCAAGCAGCGTAATTCGCTCCTGGTCGACATGCTCCAGCCCCGCAGCGTAATCGAGCACGTCACGCGTCTGCTTCAAAAGCACATCCAGCCCGCCAGCCCCGTAGTCGCCGTCGCTTTCCCCGCAGCCGCCGTAGTCGAAGCGCAATACGCCAAACCCGTGCGCGGCGAGTTCTCTGGCGGCCTTTACAAACAAGCGGTTGACGCCAATCCGACTGCCGATAAAGCCGTGGCAGATCACAACCAATGGGTATTTTGCGACCGTTCTGCCGTTTTCCTGCTCTGGCTCATGCAACGTTGCCACCAACGTAACTGTATCGCTTGGAATATGTAATGTCCGTTCCAAAGAACTCACCTCTTTTATTTATAGTATTCCGAGTAGTTTACTTTGTTATTGGCTTTATTATCCCCTTTTTCCGCGAAAATGTCAAGAGCCACCTGCGATTGGCACAGGTGGCTCTTGAGCAGCAGAGGCGACGGGAAAAGGCCCGAGAAGCGCGGCGATTTACGGCTGGATGGATTTGCCGATTCGCTGTTGCAAGAGTTCAAGCAGTTGCATCCATTCGCGGCCTTGCTCGGAATCTTCCGCTCCGGCATACTGGTGCTCGCTTGGATAGAGCGAGTAAAATGCGCCCGCTTTGTTCTCCCCGAGCTTGGTGAGGAAAGGATGCTCCTGGTAGTACGGCAGCTTTTCCTGCTCCTTGCTCAAACGGACGACGGTTGCGAGCAGCACGTCCTTTTTGGCTGCTGGATCCTTGTAGAAAAAGTTCAGGCACGGCGGGTTTCCTTCTTCGTTCGCGCAGGTGGACTGCTCGATTTTCAGCTTGCTCATCGCTTTTTCCGGCAAAAGAATCCGGTAGCCGAGCGTGCTGTCGTACGCTTTCATCGTCTCGAATGTTTTCTCGATGTTTTGGTCGTTCAACGATTCCGGCGTATTCCAGATGCCTACCGACTTTTCCGATGCAGGTGCGACACTTTCGATGAACCATTGATCCCCTTTTTGCGTCACGCCGATGATGGCCCGGTCTGTGCCGAACTTCCCTGTGGAAGTCACCAGGTCAAAATCGACCTGGAATTTCAACGTTTTGGTTTGCGCTTGTGCCTGGGCTTGCCCGCTGTCGGCTTTGTCTTCTGTTATGCTTGTGACCGTAAAGCCCTCAACCCACGGGCTGGATGTCCCCGTCACCCAATGGAAGCTCTCCATTGGTGTCTTTAGCCCCAAGCGCGCCTGTTCGGTAAACAGCGCGTATTGCAGGGCGCCGTTTCGCATTTTGACCGCTTTCGCCCATGTTTGGACTGTTTCGTACGGGGAAGTGGGAACGATCCCGCTCTCCAGCATTTTCAACTGCTCGGCCAGCGTGCTTTGCGCAGCTTCCGCCGGTTTCTCCACTGCTGCTGCGGCGTTGGCTGGCTGCTGCGCAATCGAGGCTGCAGAATAGGCTGTCACCCCGATTGCCAGTGCCGACCCTAACGCGATGAGTTTTTTATACATTTCTGAACGCCTCCCGGTTGATCGCGATGCCTGTCAAACACACAGGCCCAGATTGTCTCACAGTTATTAGACGACGGAGCGGCGTTTTGTAACACAATTGGCTGGAAAATGTTTGCGTTCGAGTAAAAAACTTGATTGCGCCAAGCCTTTGGCGGAGGCTTCGTACCCAAAGGGCACAAGTCTTGCTTTCTCCTTTGGGGCGAAGGCTCAGTATGTTGACCTTATAGGTGGATAAGAAGCTTATCCGTTTTTGTTTGTACAAACTGGATCGAAACTATAGCAGCGTAGTAGCTTGGTGATGCGAGCATGAGGCTGTGGCTTGAAAAGCTCCTTCATCGGAACTTTTGGTGTGGCGAGGAAAGAGACGAAATCGCGGTAGCTTCTTGGGCTCCCTGCTGGGGGTTAGACTGCCCGGCTCCGGGGAAAAAGCGAAACCGCGTCCAAAAGTGGTCGATTCAGGTAGCCTCTCAGAGTTGGACGCTAAAAGCGTGTTTCGCTTTCTCCCCTCCGCCTCGGTTGGGAGCCCAAAGAGCTTTCGCGGATTTCGTCTCTTTCCTCGTCAGGGGCTAAGGGGATGGTCGGAGGGAGAAAGAAAACGCAGGATAAAAAGCATCATACAAGAATTTCAAAGAAGGAGTGCGGGCATTCGTGTGGACCTTCTTGAGAGCTATCATTCTACCTGTTTGACCATACACAATGCTTTTTGAATCTTTTTTTCCTTGCCTTACGCTTCTTGGCTTCCTGATTAACAACAACCCCAAAATCAACCCCGAACGACAGAAACAGCTCGTAGAGGAAACAGGAGAAAGCAAGCGAAGGTCTTTGGGACTCCTACCTAGCCGGAGGAGAAAAAGGAAAACACGCTTTTCAGCGTCAACCTGAACCTACTTCTTTTGAATCCTCTACTTTTGACGCGGTTTTCCTTTTTCTCCGGAGGCGGACAGTCTTCGCTCCCCCGCTAGAGGCCCAAGTACCTGTAGCGCTTTCTCCTGTTTCCTCTCACCACTACCGCTACGATCAACCGTTTTCCAAGCTGACAGTCCGTCTCGCAATGCTGCCCAAGAGTCTTATCCACTCCTGATGTCTATAAAAAAAGCCGATTGCGCCCCCATTGGCGAATCGGCTTTTGGCTTGCGGTTAGGCATTTACTTGCTTCACAAATTCTTTCATCAGTTGCGGCAGGTCGTTCCAGGCGTGCCCGGAAATCAGGTTGCGGTCTACGTGGAAGCGAGTCTCGATGTACTTGGCTCCCGCTGCTTCCACCTCTGGACGGCAAGCGAAGTAGGCAGTCATCTCGCGGCCTTTGATCTCGTCGGCGATGACGGTAAGTGCCACGCTCGCATGACACAAAATCATAACTGGTTTATCATGTTGGAAGAAATGGCGGGCGATGCGGGCAAAATCTTTGTGCAGGCGGATATGCTCAGGAGCACGTCCTCCTGGAATAATCAGCGCATCATACTGCTCTGGATTGATCTCGTCGAAAGTGGCGTGCGCTTCGATCTGGTAGCCGCGCTTTTCCGTGAAGGTCTGCCAGTCTTCAAAATCGTGCACGACGGTGTTGAGCACTTTTTTATCGGTAGGGGAGGCGATCGTCACGTCGAACCCTTCCTCCAGGCAGCGGTAGTACGGATAATAAGCTTCCAGCGCCTCTACGGCGTCACCTGTCAGCATCAATACTTTTTTGGCCATGATGGCTTCACTCCTTTTTTCCAAACGATAGGATTGCTTTGCTTTCCACATCGCTTATTATAAAGGCGTGCGCCTGGCAACATAAGAATGCACTTTTTTGTGCGGTAGTTACCAAAAGGGTACCTATGGACAAACCATAAGCAAAGGGAGAAAACCATGTCTGACCTGAGAAAAGAAACGATGGAAAAAATCCGCAACGGCGATTTTACTTGCTCCAAGGAGCTGACGCTGTCCATGTTCAGCGGCAAGTGGAAGGTCGTCATCCTCTGGCACCTCGGTGTGGAAGGCCCGCACCGTTTCAGCGAACTGCAGCGGCTGTTTCCGAAAATCGCGCATAAAATGCTGACGAACCAGCTCAAGGAGCTGATCGAGGACGGAATCGTCCATCGCGAGGTGTATCCCGAAGTTCCGCCACGCGTGGAATACTCCATGACGGAGCTAGGGATGACGCTTTTGCCGATCATCGAGCTGATGTATGAGTGGGGAGAAAAACGGATGGAGCAGTTGAGGCTCGCCATGGGAGAACCGCAGGCATCCAGTGCAAGCTGCGATTGTCCAAAAGCTCCCGAAAATAACGAAGGATAGCACCTGAATCGGGCGCTATCCTTTTTGCTTATGGATTGACACTGTTTTTCGGCGGGGAGGCCAGGTCGCGCAAAATCGCTACCTCTACCCGTCTGTTTTTCGCCCGGCCTTCCGCTGTCGTATTCGGTGCTACCGGATGGTACTCGCCCATGCCAGTCGCGCTGAATTTGGTCGGGTCCAGTTTTTTGTTTTCCAGAAGCACTTTCAGAAAGTTGACGGAGCGCTTGGCGGAAAGATCCCAGTTGGACGGAAATTCAGCACGATGAATCGGCACGTTGTCCGTATGTCCGGTCACGGTCACCTTTTTCGGATGGGGAACGAGCATCGCGGCCATTTCGCTTGCCAGCTTTCTCGCTTCCGGCTTCAGCACGGCGCTGCCGGAGTCGAACAAGGCGTTGTCCAGAATCGTAATCAGCAGCCCTTCTTCGGTCAGCTTCGTCTGGAGCTTGTCCTGCAGCTTGTTTTGCTGGATGTAGCCTTCGAGCTGTGTTTGCAGCTTTTTCAAGTCCTCTGTCTCTTTGCGGACGGCTTCCTCCAGCTTTTTCTCTTCTTCTGTCTTCGGCCTTTCCTGAGCGCCTTTATGTATCGTTTGCTGCATCATGTTCGGGTCGAGCGGAATCGGGCTTGGCTGGTCCAGCACGCCCACTCCGCCGTTCAGCGCAACGTTAAAGGAGCGAACCATCTGGTCGAACTTCTTGGCGTCCATTTCGCTGGAGGCAAACAATACGATAAACAAAGCGAGCAGGAGGGTGAGCAAGTCCGCGTACGGAATCAGCCAAGACTCGTCCATATGCTCTTCGTGCTGAGCATGTCTCTTCGGTCGCTTAGCCATTTACCGCAGCTCCTTCCTCCCTCTTCTCTTCCTTCATTTCTTCCTTCATCTCGGCACGCTCGTTGTACGGGATGTACACCAGAAGCTTCTGCTCGATAGCTGCCGGAGAAACGCCAGCCTGGATGGAAAGAAGTCCTTCTACCATGATCTTTTTGATCTCGATTTCCTGTTTCGATTTTCGTTTCAGCTTGGTTGCAAACGGGTGCCACAGCACGTACCCGGTGAAAATACCGAGCAAGGTCGCCACGAACGCGGCCGCAATGGAAAGGCCGAGTGCGTCGATATCGCTCAGGTTGCCGAGCGCCGCAATCAGACCGACTACCGCTCCGAGTACCCCGAGGGTCGGAGCGTAGCTACCCGCCTGGCTGAACACAAGCGCACCTGCCTGATGGCGTTCCTCGATGGCGTGAATTTCCTCATTGAGCACGTCGCGGACGAAATCCGGCTCGCCCCCGTCGATAATCATCTTCATGCCGTTGCGCAGGAAAGGGTCCTCGATCTCATCGGACGTGTTTTCCAGCGCGAGCAAACCTTCGCGACGGGCGATGGAAGCCCAGTTCATAAACTGACCGATCAATTCCCTTTTGGCAGGGAGTTTTTGCTCGCTAAAAATAACCTTGAAAAGGGCAGGAATCCTTTTGATTTCCGACATGGGAAATGCGTTGAAAAGGGCGGCGATCGTACCCACGATGATAATCATGAACGCTGCCGGATTCAGCAGGGCCGAGGGACTCGCGTGCTTCAAGATCATCCCGACCACTACTGCAACAATACCTAGTACGATACCTATCAAGGTAGACTTTTCCATCGTGACACTCCCTATTACCATAATCGAAATCTATCTATATTATGGTTTCGGTTTTTTTCGCCGCTTTTGTGAGGGGTAGTTGCACAAATTCCGCATTCTTTCGCAAAAAATCCGCTCACCCGAAAAACTGCACCAGCCCGATCATGACCAACAGACCCAAAATGAACGAAAAAGTCGCGGAGCGCGCATGGCCGTCCCCGTGGCTCTCCGGGATCAACTCCTTGTAGACGATAAACAGCATCGCGCCTGCTGCAAACGCCAGGCCGTACGGCACCAGCCCTTTGACTACGGCGGTGAGGTAGTAGCCGCAGATCGCCGACGCGATTTCCACCGCTCCCGTCATCGTCGCCAGGAAAAAGGCTTTGAGCCGGCTGACCTTTTGATTAATCAGAAAAAGCGCGACCAGAAACCCTTCCGGCGCGTTTTGCAGGCCAATGGCAAAGGCGATGAGGCCGCCAAGCTCCGGCTGCTCGCTCGAATAGCTCACCCCGACCGACAGCCCCTCCGGGATATTGTGCAAGGTAATCGCCATCAGGATCAACAGCGCCTGCGAGTCCATCGCGATGTTGACTCTCGTGTGCTCCAGATCAATATGTGGAATCACGCTCTCCAAAACGGTGAGAAAAAGCGTCCCGGTGAGCACGCCCAGACAGACGATCATAAACGGGGCGTTGGACATCGCCTGCGGAATCAGGCTGAACGTCGCTGCCGCCACCATGATGCCAGCGGTAAAGGCCAGAAGAATATCCCGCCAACGGTGCGTGACCGTGCGAAAAAACAGAATGGGCAGAGCCCCGACCCCCGTTGCCATCGCGGACAGAAAACTCCCCATCAAAAGCTGTTCCATGAAAGTTCCTCCACGAGTCGTATGTATTGTCGCATTTCAATCATCCAGATACATTGGGCAAGATTGTCCCTCCTGTTAGCTTATAATAAAACGAGGCGGAACATGTTAAAAAGTTCATCGCTGCGGCAACAAAAAAACGCCAGAAACACTGGCGTTTTCGAGGCGTCGCGGCTATGTTTCCGCGCGATACGTCTTGCCCAGCTCAGCTCCCAGGCCAAATTGAGACTCCCACGGCTAAAGCCGCAAGCCTTCCACCTTGCGGTGTACGGGTGGGATTCTTGAATGACTAAGCGTTCGCAGTCCATTTCTGTTTTGAACAGCCTTCAAGATGAGGGCATCTCATTGC
>NZ_BAAIYG010000056.1:0-10231 GCF_057543335.1 Brevibacillus sp. YAE8 | reverse complement strand
TGTGATTCGTGTGAGCGGTTGGCAGACCGGCTCTCATCTTATCACCGAGTTCAAAGGATGGCTACTCATAGCTATAAGCTTTCCTGAACCCCCAGTCGAACTGGGGGTTTTCGTTATACAACAAAAACTCCCTCTATTGCAGAGGGAGTGCCGGGACGAGAATTTGCCCTGTTTTTACGTCTGCGATGCCTTCCGCAGTAAGTCTCGCATAAGGCAGGTGAGTGGCGGTGAAAAACAGGAGAGAATAGAGCGGATCGAGATGCGCGTGGCCTTTTGCCCGCAGCTTGGCCGTCAAATTCTCCGCCATGGCAATCACTTCTTCCATCGGAGCCGGGGAAAATTTTCCGGCAAGCGGCAGCGGACATTCGCAGGCAATCTGCCCCTCGTCGATCAGCACGACTCCGCCGCCGATGTCTCTGATTCGCGCAAGCGCTGCCGCCATCGCCTGCGGGTCGCGCCCGATGACAAGCCAGTCGCCGGACGCTGTATAGGAGCTGGCCAAGCCCTCGATATGCTCGCCGTAGCCGCGCAGTACTGCAACCGTGCGGCTTTTCCCTGCCGGATCGACGCTGACAATCAGGGCGAGCTGCGGGTCGTGCGCCAGCGAGACGAAGCCGTGCTCGTCTACCGGAAGCTGCTCCAGCGTCATGCGGGTAATAACGGCATTCAGCATGTTCAGCACCGGCACCTTGCCGTCTTCGTCAGGGCGCAGCGTGAACCATTCTGCCTGCGTTTTGTCCTGCAGCGAATCGACGGTTGGGAACGAGTAGTCCACCCAGCGCGGCTCGATTGTGGGAATGAGCAATCTGCCTTCCTCCGCCGCCTTTTGTCCGTTGGCAAAGACGACAAGCGGCGCAGGGTCGTCCTTGGCTCGCAGAAGCAGCATATCTGCCACTCTTCCCGGCGCGATTCCGCCGAGTTCGGCGTCTAGCCCGTAGTAGACGGCCGGATTCAGCGTCGCCATCACATACGCCTCTTCCGGCGGCATGCCCGCTTCTATCGCGACGCGAATCGTCCCGTCGAGGAAGCCGTTGCGGTGCATCGGCGGGGTGCTGCCATCTGATGTCAGCATCATCCGGGGCGACCACGGCAACCCGAGCGCGAGCCATCCTTTGACTAGCTCCGGTAAATCCGGGCGAATCGAGGAATGGCGCAAGGTGGCGTACATGCCAAGCCGGAGCCGCTGAAGCAAATCCTCCGCCGTAATTCCTTCGTGACAGGCGGTAATTCCGGCCGCCGCTGCAATGTTCAGCGTTTCGTAGGAAGCGCCGGGATGATGCCCCTCCATTCTTTTGCCCAGATCGCGCGTGTGCTTCAAGCCGAACAGCAGCGTCTCGTCCTCCTGCAACACGCCGGACCAGTTCGTCAGCTCTCCGCCCTGGACGACGAGAGGATGCTCGAGCATGCGAGCAAGCCCTTCCTTCGTGAATTGCGGGTGCTCTTTACCTGTTTGCGGATCGAGTCTCGCCCAGAAAAACTGTTTGACCGGATGGCCGGACAAAGACTCCATCAGCGCTGCCACCTGCTCGGGCGGCAAATTCATCAGCATCAACGTGTCGGACACGAGCGTGGTCGTCCCCCGCTCCAATGCAAAGTCCGCCAGCGTGTACGGGTTGTACCATTGGAAAGGATGGGCGTGCGGCTCGATGTAGCCGGGCACGACGTACTTTCCGTCCGCTTCGACGATCACCGTATGCTCGTCTGTCAGCGGCTCTTTTTCCCCCACGTAGGCAATCCGCTCCCCGGCTACGACTACATGATGCTCCTGCCATTCTTTTGTAAATACGTTCAGGACGCTGGCTCCCTTGATCCACAAGCTGGCCGGCGCCTGTCTTTTGCTCACGCGGAGCAGATTCCGGTACGCTTCCTCTGATAAAGCTCGAACTCGCATGCTTTTCTCTCCCCTCGCTGTCCATCGTCGTCTGCATCGACTGAACGATCGTTCATATTGACATTGCTTTACTGCTTCGCCGCCCGCGAAGACTTCCCCTGCTTGCCGGAACACTTCGACCTGCAATTTCCACGGGTTGTCCTTTTGCCTTTATCACAGACTAATGCGTAGAAGACGCGACTGGAGGCGAGCACAGATGCAAAGAAACGTTGGAACTACAGATGCAATCATCCGCATGACGGGCGGCCTCTTGGGCCTGGCTTACGGCATAGGCAAAATGAGCCGTCGCCCGTACAATGCCCCCTGGCTGTTAATGGCTTTTTCCGCCATGAAGGTAGCGGAAGGCGCCACCCGTTTTTGCCCGATGTACAAAGCGCTGGGCATTAACACGATCAAGGCAAACGGCATGTCGGGCATGATGGATCAAATGAAGCAAAAAGGGATTCAAACCGTCATGAATCAGGTGACGGGTGCGTTTAGCGGCAGCGGCACTTCCGCAAAAGGCAAGGAGCACAATAAGCAGGAGTCAAGCACTACTGCTACAGCCGCCGCAGACGCGCAAAACACAAAACCGCAGGCTGCTGCTGCAAACACGCATACCGCGACGCAGCAAAACGAATCCGAAAAAGGCAAGCTGTCTGCCGAAGACCAGTTGCTCGAACAAGCTGCCCGCGAGTTTATTTCCTACCGCTCGCAGGAAAAGGACGACAGCAGCACACGCTATCCCACTTACTCGTAGAAAAGAGGCGACGCGCTCATGATCGTCGGAACTCCCCTCTATGAATGGCTGTCCCACAATCTGTTCGTCGCAGCCATGATCGTCGGTGTCATTGGCGTAGTCGGCTATTACGCCTTTTACGCCTCCAAGCGAAAAGGGCGCTATCGGCAATAAGCTGACAGCTCCCAAGGATACAAACCGCCTCGTTTCGTCGCAGGCGGTTTTTCCATTTACAAAATTAATTGCTATGCATATAATTGTCAAAACAACTAATTTCGCGAGCAAAGGAAGGTTCTTCTCATGATCGACCATTGGCAACATGAACCGATCGGCTTTCTGATCGGCAATACGTACAGGCGCATGATTCATTATGTGTCCTTGTTTTTGCGCGAATTCGACCTGACGACGGAGCAGTTTGCCGTCTTGTACCGCCTCCGGGAAGAGGACGGAATCAACCAGAAAGAGCTGGCTCTGCGCTCCGCCAAAGACCAGCCGACCATGACGCGCATTCTCGACAACCTGGCGAAAAAAGGCTGGATTGAAAAAAAGCTGAGCGAACACGATCGCCGCGCCTATCTCATCACGCTCACGCCGAATGGCAGGGAGTGGATTGAAAAGGCCATTCCCGCCGAGGCCAAGGCGATAGCGGACATCTTCGCCGGGATTTCGCCGGAGAAGCTCGCTTTTTTGCGGGAAATACTGCTGGAGATCAATGAGAATGTAAACCGCCATACACAAGAATAGGAGTGAACACGTTGGGAGAGAGTAGAGAGAAACTGTGGACGAAGGATTTCGTCCTGCTTACTGTATGCAACATGCTGTTGTTCCTCGCCATCCAGATGCAGACGCCGACGTTTCCGGCCTACGTGAAGCAGGCGTATCAGGCAAACGATTTCGTCGTCAGCCTGGTCATCAGCCTGTTTTCGTTGGCAGCCGTAGTGGCACGCGCATTGACCGGGGAAGCGTTGCGAACGAAAAACAGCAAAGTCATCGCGATGCTGGCGCTGTGCACTGTCGGGATATTCAGCGCAGGCTACTACTGGGCCGGGCATATCGCCCTGTTTTTGTTTTTGCGCGTTCTCGTCGGCATCGGCTTTGGCATGGGCAGCACAGCGTTTCCGACGGTCGTGTCCAACGTCATTCCCGTCCGGCGCATCGGGGAAGGGATGGGCTACTTCGGCCTGTCCACCAGTCTGGCGATGGCGCTCGGCCCGCTGATTGGCCTTGGTATCCTGCAATCGTTCGGAATCGGCCCGATGCTTTTGACGCTCGTGCTGCTTGTGGCTGCGATTTTCCCGTTGGCGCACATGATCCGCTCCTACAGCCTGCGCATGGCGCCAGCGCCCAAAGCAGCGCCCGTCAAAGGGTTTGCCCGCTTTTTTGACAAAAAGTTGCTGCTGCCCGTCAGCCTGAATTTTTGCCTGTCCATTACGTACGGCGGAATCTTGAGCTTTCTGGCCTTGTACGGAAAAGAAACCCACATCGCCAACGTGGGCTGGTTTTTCCTCGCCAACGCGCTCGCCATGATTTTGATTCGGCCTTTTTCCGGCAAGCTGTACGATCGCAAGGGCCATATCGCCGTCCTGCCGCCAGGCGCGATCTTCGTGGGCGTCAGCCTGCTGCTCCTGTCGGTGACGACCAGCGAATCGCTGCTGCTGATCTCGGCCTTTTTCTACGGACTCGGCTACGGCATGATCCAGCCGTCGATTCAAGCCTGGATGGTCAAAGTCGTCGCGCCAGAGCAGCGCGGCATGGCAAACGGCCTGTTCTTCAATTCCATCGACCTCGGCATCGCCGCAGGCTCCATGCTGCTCGGCGTGCTTGCGACTCATTCCAGCTACTCGGTCATGTACCGCTGGTCAGCCGCCTGCATGCTGTTGTTCCTCGGCGTTTACGTCTTGTCGCAGCTTGTGGCAGCCAAAGGGAAAAAGGCACGGCTGGCAGGCGAACATATCGGTCTATAAGGAAAAGGCAGTCCTCGTTCGAGCCTCATCGGCGAACGGGACTGCCTCTTTGCTTTTTTTCGGTGGTTGTTACTTTTGCTGCTGGTGCTTCATCGCTTTTGCCGCAATGTCCGTGCGGTATTGCGCTCCTTCGAACGAAATCGCCTGCACAGACGCGTACGCCGCTTCACGCGCTTGTTCGAGGTCGGCTCCGGTTCCGACTACGCCGAGCACGCGGCCGCCGCTGGTCACAATGCCTTCGTCTGTTTGCTTGGTGCCAGCATGGAATACGGTAACGCCTTCTGTCGTTTGCGCCAGGCCGTCGATCCGCTTGCCCTTCGGATAATCGCCCGGATAGCCGGGAGCTGCCATGACGACGCAGACGGCGCTTCCTTCTTTCCAGGTCACGTCCAGGCTGTCCAGCTCTCCGTTAACGGTCGCCACGAAAATGTCGAGCAAATCCGTCTCCAGCAGCGGCAAAATCACTTGCGTCTCCGGATCGCCAAAACGGGCGTTGAACTCGACCACTTTTGGTCCTTGCTCGGTAATCATCAGTCCAGTGTAGAGAATGCCTTTGAACGGAATACCGTCCTTCGCCATCCCGGACGCCATCGGCTGAACGATCGTTTTCACAATCGTATCGACCAGTTCGGCCGACATGTGCGGAACCGGGGCGTACGTCCCCATGCCGCCTGTATTCGGGCCGCGGTCGTCGTTGAAAATGCGCTTGTGATCCTGGGAGGTAATCATCGGCTTCACGGTTTCGCCGTCGACAAAGGAGAGCAGGGACAGCTCTTCGCCAAACATGCACTCCTCGATGACCACGCGCGTACCCGCTGCGCCAAAAACGCTCTCCTGCATGATCTGGCGGAGCGCTTCTTCCGCTTCCTCTACGGTCTCGGCCACGACAACGCCTTTGCCTGCGGCGAGGCCGTCAGCCTTGACGACGATGGGCGCCCCTTGCTGGCGCACATACGCGCTCGCCGATTCGTAGTCGATGAACGACTCGTAGGCAGAGGTCGGGATGTTGTAGCGTTTCATCAAGCTTTTCGCGAACGACTTGCTGCCTTCGATCATCGCCGCTTTGCCATTCGGCCCAAAGATCGGCAGGTTGCGCTCCTGGAAAAAGTCCACGATGCCGCCGAGCAGTGGATCTTCTGGTCCTACGACAGTCAAATCAATGCCTTCGTCTTTGACGAACTGGGCTAGCGCCGCAAAGTCATTGACGCCAATCGGTACGTTCTGGGCAATCTCGGCTGTGCCGCCGTTTCCCGGAGCGCAGTACACCTTTTCTACCTTCGGGCTTTGCAAAATCTTCCAGGCAATGGCGTGTTCGCGGCCGCCGCCGCCAATTACCAATACTTTCATGGGGATATCCTCCTGTTATTGAAGGGATCTGTATGAATCAGTGCTTGAAGTGGCGCGTGCCAGTAAACACCATGGCGATGCCCGCACGGTTGCAGGCGTCGATGGATTCCTGATCGCGAATCGAGCCGCCCGGCTGAATGATCGCGGTAATTCCGGCCGCAGCCGCCGCCTCTACGGTATCTCCCATCGGGAAGAAGGCATCGGAAGCGAGCACAGCGCCTTTTGCCAGCTCTCCCGCCTGCTCGATGGCGATTTTCGCTGCGCCGACACGGTTCATTTGACCAGCGCCTACCCCGATCGTCATGTTGTCTTTTGCCAGCAAAATCGCGTTAGACTTCACGTGCTTGACGACTTTCCAGGCGAATTGCAGTTGGGCCATTTCTTCGGCTGTAGGCTTGCGGTCTGTCACGACCTGGATTTCGCTTTCTGCCAATTGCTTGTAATCGTAATCCTGAATCAGCGCGCCGCCCGCGACCGGAGCGATGCGGAACAGATTGTCCGCTTTTTTCGCTGGCTCATTCAGGGCAGGGATGCGCAAGAGACGCAGGTTCTTTTTCTCGGTCAGCACAGCCAATGCGTCTTCGGTAAAATCAGGAGCAATGATGATCTCCAGGAAAATTTCTTTCATCGCGAGCGCCGTGTCTTTGTCAATCGGGCGATTCGCCGCGACGATGCCGCCGAAAATCGATACGGGGTCCGCTTCGTACGCTTTTTGGTACGCCTGGCGAATGTCTGCGCCGATCCCCACGCCACAAGGGTTGGAGTGTTTGATCGCGACAACAGCCGGCTCGGTAAATTCACGCACAATCGCCAGAGCCGCGTCTGCGTCGTTGATGTTGTTGTAGGAAAGCTCTTTGCCGTGCAGTTGCTCCGCATAGCCGATGCTCAACTGGCTGGACAGCGGTTCGCGGTAAAAAGCGGCGCGCTGGTGCGGATTTTCGCCGTAGCGCAGGTCTTGCGCTTTTTCGTAGGTCACCGTGTAGCTCTCTGGCAACAGCTCGCCTACCTGCTCGCTCAAATAGCGCGAGATCAGGGCATCGTAGGCCGCTGTGTGACGGAATACTTTCGCTGCCAGACGACGGCGCGTTTCCAGCGTAGTATCGCCGTTTGCCTCGATTTCTTCGGCTACCTTGTCATAGTCGGCAGCGTCCACGACAACGCTCACGAACGCATGGTTTTTCGCCGCGGAGCGCAGCATCGTCGGCCCACCAATATCAATATTCTCAATCGCATCTTCGTATGTCACGTCCGGCTTGGCAATCGTTTCCTTGAATGGATACAGATTGACCACGACCAGATCGATTGTTTCGATGTTCAGGTCCTTCAACTGCTTTTGATGCGCTTCGTTGTCACGCACAGCCAAGAGGCCGCTGTGGATATTCGGATGCAGCGTTTTGACACGTCCGTCCAAAATTTCGGGAAATCCGGTCACCTCGGAAATGCCAATGACGGGAACCCCCTCTGCTTTCAAGAGAGCAGCCGTACCTCCGGTGGAAATGATCTCTACTCCGGCATCTGCCAAACGACGGGCAAACGGAATCAATCCTGTCTTGTCAGAAACGCTAATCAACGCCTTTTTCACACTCACGGATAGAACCTCCTGACTTTTAGTAAGAAAACATGACGGAAAGCTTTTCGCGCCACACTAAAACACGAACATTCCTTTCATATTAAAACATAATTGTACGTTTTTATCAAGAGTTTCCTCAGCGAAAACAAACGCAGCCGCCCATGCCTGTTCGGCACTCGCGACTGCCCTGTTTCGCTCCCGACGCGGGAAGCTTACCGCTTTTTTTTGCTTCCTCCAGACAGCTTTTTCACACGCTCCGCCAGAGAAAGGTGCTTGCTTTTTCCAGCAGCCTTGGATGGCTTTTTCGGCTTGCTGCTTTTTGCCTTGACCTCTTTCGGAACATTCGACACCAATTCTTCCATGGAGAGCGACTTTCCACTTTTCATCCGTTCCTTGACGCGCTCTTTTGTCTCCTCCGGCACGTCAAGGCCCATCTCGGACAGCTCATTCATCAACTCGTCGACGCTGCCCCCGCCTTTGGGGAATTTTTGCGCGAGCTTCATAATATCGTTCAGCGTCCATTCCCGCCCTGTTCTCTTGCTTAGCTTGCCCAGCAAATCCGCAACGAAATCTCCGCTCAAATCGGCCCCTCCTCTTTTCCTGCTTCCTTTTACAGTATGTCGGGAGGGCAGATTTGGTTTGCTTTCATTCCTGTCAATCGTTGGCAGAGAAAAGCAGTCCATTTATTGACAATGATTCTCAATTTCATTAACATAAATGGTACGATTACATGCATCTGCCCGGAGGCTTACATGAAGTCAACTCGCCATCAGCTTTTTTCTCCACCAGTTGACGCTTTCTTAGGCTCCTCATCCTCCGCCTTGCACGAAGCCTTGCTGCAGCCCATTCTGGAGCATATGGAGGCAGGCGTGACTGTCTACGGGTTGGATGGACGCATCCTTTTTTTCAACGAGGCAGCCAAACGCTTTGGCATGTCCGAGCCCATAGACTTGCATGAACGAACGTACGGCTCCTATTCGTTTTACCATCCCGACGGCAGCACTCCCGTATCGTTTGCGGAGTTGCCGTCTGTTCGCGTGTTGCACCAAGAAAATGTCTACAATCAGGAGATCTGGGTACAGCCGCCCGGAAAAGCTGTCTCCATTCTCGTCGCCAACGGCAAGCTGCTGTACGCTTCCAGCGGGGAGCCTGTCGGGGCCTTGATCGTCACGCACGACATTACGGAGCGCAAGTGGGCCCAGCAGCGGCTGGAGGTGAGCGAGCAGCGCTACAAGTCGCTGTTTGAGCACAACCCGGACATCGTCTGCTGGCTGGATCTGTCCGGCCGGTTTTTGAACGTCAATCCGGCTTTCGAGAGCGTGACGGGCTACACGATGAGCGATCTGCGCAACCAGTCCTTCCAGCGGCTTTTGAACCGGGAAGGCGTCCGACGCGTCCTCTCCATGTCCCGCACGATTCAGCAGGGCGCATCGGATAACTACGATATTTCCGCCTTTCATCAAAACGGCACGCAAATCGAGCTGAACGTCACCGTCGTTCCCATCGTGGTCAGCCAAAACGTGGTCGGATATTTTGTCATTGCCAAGGACATTACGAAGCGCAAGCAGACAGAAGAGACAGGGCAGATCGTCCCGATCGGTCGCTGGGTGCTGGAAATGGCCTGCCAGCAATGCGTGAAGTGGCAGCAGCAAGGCTTGCCGCCCGTTCGCCTCGCCGTCAACTTGTCCATGCGCCAGCTTCAGGACAAGCAGTTGGTGCCGATGGTCCAGCAAATTTTGCAAAAAACCGGGCTGCATCCGCGCTATCTGGAGTTGGAGATTACGGAGAGCATCGCCATGCACAGGCTCGATGCCGTCATCCCGCGTCTGCAAACGCTACAGGCAATGGGCATCCAGATTTCCATTGATGACTTTGGCACGGGCTACAGCTCGCTCAGTTGCTTGCAGCTTTTGCCGATCAACTCCTTGAAGATCGACCAGTCGTTTATGCGCAACATGACGGACTCGTCGCCTCACATGCCGATCGTGACCGCCATCGCGGCCATGGCGCACAGCCTGCAGCTCTCGCTCGTGGCCGAAGGCGTCGAGACGGCGAAGCAGCTCGCTTTTTTGCGTTCGCTTGGCTGCCTGACGGTGCAGGGCTATTTTTTCAGCAAGCCCGTTCCGGCGGATGAATGCGAGAAGCTGCTGGCGGGCAATTAGCGCTACCAGTTTTGATAGCTGGCTTTGTTCTTTGATTTCTCGTACACCCACTCGTCTATGGCCCGCTTCGAGAAGCGGTAAATCCCATTGATTTGAATCGCTGGAAGCTGCTTGTCTTCCAGCAATTTGGACAGCACCTGATCGGTTATTCCCAAATAGACAGCGACTTCATCCGCGTTCATGATTTGCTTTTCCACTGAATGCACAGACTGGTTCAGATCATTCAGTCGATTGTCGAAGGACGTGAGGGCAGTCGCAATCTCTGCCGTATTGTGGGTGGCTGAATCAGCATAGGCAGAAATACTTCTGGTAGCGTCGGCAATCATCCACGCGCCGACCAGCATGACGAGACTTACAATCAGGACTGCTCTTGTCATCGGTTCTTTCATCATTCTCCCTCCCTTTCTCAATTGTAACAGAAAAAGGAAAAAGACCGGCACATCTATCCTGTGTGATATTATCCCCTTTGAGTAGACAGTGAAAAAAGCCCAAGCATATTGGCTTGGATGGTACACTGATACGTGGAGGGGATTTTCTTTGGCTAAAAAGGGACAGACATTTATGAGGCATTCTGAGGAG
>NZ_BAAIYG010000055.1:0-10787 GCF_057543335.1 Brevibacillus sp. YAE8 | reverse complement strand
ACACCTTCGAGCACGACGAGCTTTTGCACATCGGCGATGAGGTGCAGCGCGATGGACGAACATTTGTCATCACGAAGGTGACAGGTACGTTGGAGCAAGGGCTGCTAAGATGGACGTATGTGTGTGCTGTCCCCGAATCCGTGAAACAGACGAAGCTGTACAACCGGGCGATCATCGGTGCTGCCATCGACGGCAAGATCATCCAGGTTGGTCGTAATCAGGTCAAAATCCATCTGAACATGGACAAAAAACAAGAAGCCAGCAAAGCCCAATGGTTCCCGTACGCAGCGGAAGGCAACCAGATTTTATACCTCATGCCAGAGATTGGCTCCAAAGTCAAACTGTACTTTCCCAGCGCGGAAGAAGACGACGGCATGGTCATGAACTCCGTCCGTCATGCCCCGCAAGGAGAGGCGGCCCACAAGCAAGCGCAGAAAATGAAGGACCCGGGAGTTAAATCGTTCGGCATCCCCCAAGGCAAAGAATTTACACTGGGCGACAAAGAGTTGATAATGACCGCGCAGGAAGGCATGCTGTACATCTCGATGAACAAGGAAGCAGGCGTCAGCTTGAATAGCGCTTCACAGGTAAGCATCCGAGGAAAGGGCGCTGTGAGTCTGAGCGGTGCGGCTGTCCATTTGTCGGGGGCAGAGGGACTGTATGTCAAAACGGCAATGGATGCACTGGAGCTGGTGGAAGAGGCAAACGCGAGCAGCGAAAAAATTCAGCTCGAAGCGAGTGCCCGCCATTCGTTTCCGCAAATTTTGAGCGCGTTCGAGCAGGATGTACAGGCAAACGGTGTCGCCATGGTCATGGCCCGGCGAACGATGGAGAACCAGTGGGCAGAGGTCCAAGGAAAGTTTGCTGCCTTGGGAGATACATTGGCGGGCCTGTGGAGTGTTGCGGTAGACGCAGGCGACCTGGTCGTGACAGGGGTTCTGGGAGGCGAGGACGCCCAAGCTTTGTATGAGTTTGTGAGCGGATCAGAAGTCGGCTCACTGACCGAGCGGAACAATCTGGCCAAAGGAGCGGTCGAAGGCGTCACCAGCACAGTCGCTTACGCCGAGAAAGTGGTGACCGGCCAAAAAGCGTTTGCGGATATAGTAGAGGATGCAGGAGGAGCGGCTGCATCGATTGGCGAAGGACTATACAACGATTACATCGATCCGTTCGTGAAAGACGGGCAGTACAGACAGGAAAATCTGCACGGCGGCTTGTGGACCCGATCGGTAGAAGAAAGCTACGCCAAAGGGCAAAACGACTTCAAGAAAGACATGGTGTTGCTGGAAGCCGGGTTAACTGCCGTAAGCGGAGGCGCGGGCACAGTGGCGCTGAAGACTGGGAAAGTAGCGGCGAAGCTGGATGTAGACGTAGACACGCCAAACGGCCCTAAAAAGCAGCCGCATGGCGAGGGTGATGCAGACGGCGGAAAAGGAAAAGGCGGCCCTCTGCACGGCTCAGCCGCACAAGACATGCTGGGGGGTATCCCGCTCAAGGACGGGAAGTTTAAGACGAAGGCGAAGCTGCTGGATGATGTGCTGAAAGATTTGAATGAGACGATCGCGAAGTTCCTGGAGAAGATGGGCGAGCAGTTGAACGGAAAGCTCGTCGTGATGGAGAATGCCGTGACGGGGCAACGCTATCTGGCCTGGGAGAAGGGAGAAGGGTATTCTTTTTCGAAGGATCGGGCTGGGGAAGGTGGATCGCATGGTACAGGAGTACCGGCGGGACATGGTGGCAAAACTTCTGGGAAGGATACTTCTCATAGAAAGCCTGTACCAAAAGCAGCCAATGGGCAGGATGGGTATTCCAATAATCAGTCTTCAGGGAATGAAAAGCGAGGGACTGAGGGGATGGGACAAGGTGCTAATGTTGTTTCTCCAAAAACGGTAATTAGTCCAGAAATGGAAGCAAAGATTTTGGAAGGACAGCGAAAGGCTCCAAAAAATGAACTAATAGGTGGACATTCGCCAAACATTAATAATGCTAACAATAATTTTGCAGTTGAAGTATTATCAACAAATGCAGATGGTACAAAAAATGTTGTTTTTACAAAGCAGTTCCCTGATGGAAATATTTCCAAACTCAAAAAGAGCACTCTATTTCCTGATTCATGGACTGATGAACAAATTCTCAAGAGTATAACTGATGTTGGCAACACACCAGCTATTTCTACAAGATTGAGGGATGGAGCGACTTGGCATAGAGCAACTATTAATGGTGTAGAGATTGATGTAATCAAAGTTGGTGATGATGTAACAAGCGGCTATCCAACAGGTACGGTAAACGCGTCTCGCCCATCAGGTTTTTAATTCAAATATATGTGGAGGCACCAAATATGTACAAAGAACTAGATACCCTTTTATCTGCTGATACAACGGTAGATTCTTGGTACGATGATGGCTGTGTCATAGCAAGCGAAATGCTTTCAGAGTTTAGCCCAAGTGATTGGGAAGAATTATCTAATCAAGTGCTTAGTAAACCAATAGAATGGCAGAGAAAAATAGCATATTGTTTGGATAATAAGTGTAGTGTACATGAACTTAACATTCTAATCTCTTTGCTCAATACTAATGATGAGGAATTATTCGAGATATGCATTGACACACTAAGAAGTTATTCAAGTCAGGAAAGTAAAAAATTGATATTGGATAACCCCCAGATTCTACAACGTGTAAATGACTTATTGCCTACTGCTAGCATACCAGTAAGGAAAATGCTCGAAGATTTCCTTACAAAAATCCATTCATAAAATTTAGATTTCAGATTTGGACGTAATTATGCTCTTAGAACTTGGTTGATTACGCGCCTTTCAAAGTTCTCTTTTAATCTAAGGAAATTCCCACCCGCTGCGCACCACGCACCACCCGTTAAACGTGCGGGAGATAACGAAGCCAAGCAAATTCGGCAACCTATGGTTACTGGTTGAATTGAACTTGGTCGATTAGTGTGACGGGATGCGGTAGCGTACTGTAAATTCATTCGGATTTTACCGTTACGGGTAAGCCTGTTACTTAACGAGCGGATTTACTCCGATGTAACAAATTCAAGAATCGCCCTGTGTTTCTGTATGTTTGGTGTGATTCCTGCCTGTCGAGTGTCTAACCTATAAGGGAAAACATCTCGAAAGGAGAAATCATTCATGAATCATCCCGTTAAAGAATGCATTCAGAAGCTAGGGCTAACCCATCGGGCGTTTGTTGTTCTACATGATATTCCTTGGGAAAGGTTTCGTAGTTGCTTGTATGGCTACACCGATTCCATCCCCCGCGCCATTCTGAATGTCATGGTACAGTATGGCTACGATGAACTGGACGTACAGCGTCAATATCTCGTATGGCGGAAATGGAGAGTCAAACAAGAGCTACACGCCCCCGCCGCCGCGATGGAAGGGAGGGCTAACGCATGAAAAGACTGCCGTTAGATACAGTCCTAACCCTAATGCGGCGGGAGAACGTGCTCGGTTATGGCTCTGATATGGACGAACTTGCCTGCATCTTTGCCAAGCATGTTACAGACACTCTGTCGCAGGAGCAAGCCGAACTAAGCCTAACTCACTACCTTGCCAAATCAACACATAAGGATGTCATTCATCGGAATCAAGTATCAGCGAAAGTTACTCGATTCCTTAATCAGTATGGATGGAATCTATCCGACTATCATAAAGACTACTATCGTAAATATTTTCCGTTGTTTGGCTAATCCATTCCCCGCCGTTGTGCGGGGTTTCTTTTTACTGTCTTCATTGGGGGGAAAAAATGGGGGCGGGGGTAGGGTCGAGGTTATTTCACGATCTTAATCAGCAACATATCTATTCATGGTTCATTAATTACTTGATTCGAGTTATTCGGCTGTCTCTGTCTATTTCGCTGTTGGATGTCATCTCCTATTCCTGTTCTGTTCTCTTCTCTTTCTGTTATGCTTTCCTATCCTCTATTTCTATCCTACTCATGTCCCTGTTCCTATTATCTATTTGTACCAGTGCCAGTCATCTCAGCCTCACCCCCCGCCCGCTCCGCAGGCGGGGCGTTCACCTGTGTGAAGGGAGGACAACAGAGCGTTCCCCCTCTTGCGAGGGAGAACGACTAGGCTGTGTGAAGGTGAGGTATCCAGAAGCCTACGAGACATCAAGCGCACCCAGGTGTAGCTTTACTGCGCGGATAGTCGGAAACTACCACTCTGTCAAGGTTCCCTGTCCATTCGGACACTACGACGGAAAATCTGGGAAAGTTGAAGTAAGGCATCACGTCTTACTTTGCCAAAGGCGAATCCTCCGCTTCTAACGCGACTTCGTTCATGTAATAGGTAAAAATTACATGACCACATTCGGCTGATGAACGCCGAGGCATTTTTTTACGTGTTCTTCTGCGACCACGGGTAGAGCTTCCATATTCATTTTCACGATCTTGATAGACCTGTTACTTTCTCTATACGAAATGAACAGGAACGAGTTAAGGGGGGAGCGTTTATTTTTCTGTTGAGATTGATTCCATATTCTAAAATTTAGAACATGGCATGTTCTAAATTTTGAAACGCGACGTTCTAAAAATTAGAATGCCGTGTTCTAAAATTTGAAACGCCGTATTCTAAAATTTAGAACGGAATAATATTAAGAGAATAACAACCAAATAGAAGAATACCCATTCTATCATCCCCTCGCCTAGGCTCGGGGGTGTCGTTACGCGGAGCTTACCCTATTCGGTAGGCTTTTTTCTTTTACTCCTCCCCAAAGCCCCTCCCCGCCGCCGCGCACCAACTTCCCACGAAAATTTCCCGTAGGAATCATGTCGTCCCCTTGCCTGCGAGGCAAGTCCTTTCTTTTCCTAGGCACTGGGGGGATTACGAGGAATGACTGTAGATTCATTAAAAAAATAAATTCAAACGCCTGTAATCCCCTTTACAAGCCGCACTGTCATATGGTCTATCTTATCCCACAGCATTTGATTACGCCCTTTGACAGCCGCATATAGAAACCTGTGAACTGCCCCGCCGCCAGTCTGATCGACATATGCGGAATGCGCGGCTGGGGTTTGCTGATTCCGAAGGCGTTACGAAAACTGGAATTTGCGAAACGAGGTGAACGGATGAAGGATTGGTCACGGACACAAACCCAACTGACAGAGCAGGAAATCACGCTTATGCGGAGAGTGGAAACCTGTGAGGCGTATCTGTCTATCATCTTAGCCTATACGGAGCAAGAGGCACACAACTACCATCTTGTAGCCATCGAAGAGATTGTAAAAGCCGTTTGCGCTCTTCAATGCGTATGGCTGACGGATTTATGCCATATCAGGCTGGAAAAAGCGTTTATCACCAATCGACTACAGCATGAAAGAGGGATAGAGGAATGAAAACACGAGTTGTCGGTTATGTCCGTGTATCCACGCAAGGACAAGTCAAGGATGGCTATTCCCTCGCCTACCAGACAGAGGAAATCCAGCGTTACTGTTCCCGCCACAGCCTTGAATTGCTGGACATCTATAAGGATGAAGGCATTTCGGGGGCAAAGGTGGATGAGGACGAACTAACCATAGAACGCGAGGGCTTGCAGGAAATGCTGTCCAATCTGAAATGGCAGGACGTGAAATATATCATCGTCTTGAACACCAGCCGCCTGTGGCGGGCAGATATGGTCAAAGTGCTGATTCAGCGGGAACTAAAGCGGCATAAAGTCGATGTCAAAGCGATTGAACAGCCGCAATACAGTATTTATGCCCATGACCCGAATGATTTTCTCGTAAACGGTATGATGGAGCTATTAGACCAATATCAGCGGCTAGAGATTGCCTTAAAGCTGAGCCGAGGACGGCGCAAGAAGGCGCAGGAGGGCGGCTATGCGGGCGGCAGAGTGGCATATGGCTATTCAGCCGCTAAAGGACAAAAGACGCTCTCCATCGACCCTGTGCAGGCTGAGACGGTGCGTAGATTGTTTGAGATCAAGAATGAGCATCCGTCTTGGTCGTTGTCTCAAATCGCCGCAGAACTGAATCAGGCGGGCTACAGAACGGTTCAAGAGCAAGTAGGAAAGTATGAATCGGTTTCAACTCCAGAAAAGAATGGACAGGCTTGCGTCCCAATGCGGGTCATGTGAATGACTAACGCTCGAGCTGAGGTTGCCGACATTCTTTTCTATACTTATAAATTCGTAGATCGAGGTGATGCCTTTTGAGCCAACATTACAAACAAAAGCATATTTATGTGGGGGTTGACCTGCACAAGCATTCGCATACTGCTGTGATCGTCAACTGCTGGAATGAGAAGTTAGGCGAAATCCAGTTCGAGAACAAACCCGCCGCCTTCGAGGAACTGCTCACCTATGTAAAGAAGTTCTGCAAAAGAGGCGTGACCCCGATCTATGGATTGGAGGACGTGGGCGGCTACGGGCGGTCATTAGCCGTGTTCCTCGTTGAGAATAAGCAGAAGGTGAAGGAAGTCAATTCGGCGTTGTCCTATGCCGAACGAAAGAGCTACCCAACTACGCAGAAAAGCGATAGCTGGGATGCGGAATGTGTAGCAAAGATAGTAGTGAACAAGCTCGACATCCTGCCCGATGCCAACCCGCAAGACATCTATTGGACAATCGGTCAGCTTGTAGCAAGGCGAAATGCGCTGATTAAGGCGCATATCTCGCTCAAGAACCAGCTTCACATGCAGTTGTCCCATCACTATCCGAGTTACAAGAAGTTCTTTAGCGATATTGACGGGAAGTGTGCCTTGGAGTTCTGGCATACCTACCCCGCCCCGCACCATCTGGCAGGCGTGAGCGTGGAGGACTTGCGGAAAGTGTTGCTAAAATCAAGCCATAACACCTGTTCGACAAAGAAAGCGGAGGAAATCTTGGCATTGGTGGCGGCAGATGGGGAGACGAAACGGGAGTACCAAGAAACAAGGGATTTTCTCATCAAGAGCCATGTGAGAGACATCCGTTTCAAGAAAGAGGAAATCCAAGCGGTAGAGGGCGAACTGCGCCGCATGATGAAGCAACTAGGCTTTCAGTTGGAGACGATGCCAGGCATTGACCTCGTAACGGCATCGGCTCTAGTTGCTGAGATCGGAGACATTAACCGATTTTCCACCCCTGACAAGCTGGCTCGGTTCGCGGGGGTAGCTCCCGTGAAATTCAGTTCGGGAGGGAAGGGCAAGGAGCAGAAGAGCAAGCAGGGCAACCGCACCCTGCACGGCATCTTCTATAACCTTGCTGTCCAGCAGGTACAAGTCTCCAAAGGAAGCAAGCTCCCCCGTAACCCCGCCTTTCTTGCTTATTACGAACGTAAGCAGGCAGAAGGCAAGACGAAAGGGCAGGCGTTAGTCTGAATCATGCGGCGGCTGGTTAACATCATCTATGGCATGATGAAGAACAAGACTCCATACATCGCCCCGCCTCTCGCTGAACAAGTTGCCTAATGATAGAATGGTGGTAATTGGAAAATTTGACTGCCACCATCTTTTTAGCGGGATTTAGCTTTACAACATAGGGGACGGGTAAGATTGATGATACTCCGCCTGCCTTCAAGCAAACTGAATTTGCTAGTTCATATGAAGCTAGACTTAATCAGACTCCTGGCCCCGATAATCCAAAAGTTGCTTTTGAAGGAACAAGAGGTGAATCTAAATGTGCTCTTAAACCACCACCAGATCCACAACTGAAAAAAATATTAGATGAAGCTGGTATTGATGGTATACAATATAAAAATGCTGTTCCTGATTTTTCGCCGGTTGCAAAGGCCGAATTTGAAATTGATTACATGCTAGGTGGAATTGGAAACCGAGGTTCAAATGCTAGAAGAGCTAATTTCGCTCAAGCAGATCAAAAATTAGCAGATCAACTTAATAGTTCCCCAGAGCTAGCTCGAAAATTTGGGATGGAAGCTGGTGGAATTAAAGCGAGAGATATAGAAAGATACCGAGAAAGAAATAAATTAACATGGCATGAATTAAACGACGTCAAAACAATACAACTTGTGCCAACAAAAATAAACAGCACATTTGGGCATCTTGGTGGTGTAGGTGAGATAAACGCAGGAGCATTTGAATACGGGGGATTCGCTAAAAAATATAGTGAAAAGGTGATTCTAAAATGACAACACTAAATGATGCAATTTTTGGTGAACTTAAATATGATTATGGGTGGGTTAGGTACACTACTATAGAATTTTGTGGAAAAGAAGCAGAGATAGCACTTATGATTAAGGGTGAAGAGGACGGTAAATTTGATGAAGAACAATATATGGCTTATAATTCACTGATGCAAAAATGGGAACAAATACAATACAATTTATTGCAACCAATTTTAGACTATTATAAACAAAAAAGGCATGAATTGGGCTATGATGTTGGACATAACGAAAATTACCCTGAAATTCAAACGACTGATCAAATACTAGAAATGATAAATTTAGTCGGTATTGTTGTTCCGTATGGAGATATTTATGATGAACGAGATATTGGAATAACATTTGATTGTACATGGGATATAGAAAATGGATTGGGACTCCGTTTATTGAATGAACAGGTGTATGAAGTAGGGTATCAAGATGTTGCCATATAGATAAAAGGTAATCTGAAGTGAGGACTGCTCGGTGCAGAATGAACCCGGCATTTCAACCAATGACACATATAACCAACCATAAATGTAGACTGGGTGTACATCTTAGTTGTAAGGATCGTCAGTACAACCAACAAATCAAGCAATAAATAATTCAAATACTTGATAACTTTCAAAAGCTCTTTCCCACTTGAACCACAAGTAGGAAGGAGTTTTTTTATGCCATAGCTCGGATATGCCGTCAAACTGTACTTCGTCAGCCCGGAGGAATAAGGCGCCATAAGTGATCTACCTGATGTGCAGCACAAGCAGCATGATCCTGGAAGGCAAAATCGACATCCAGTCGCCAAAGCTGGAAGTCGTCGGCCTGACGAAAGCGCCGGTCGTCGTCGAGGACTTGCCGCAGGAAGACGAGGCAGAAGAGCCGGAGGAGGAAGAGGAAAAGTCCGGCTGGGGCAGTTTTTTGGATGGCGTGCAGTTAGCGTTGGATGTCGTGGGCCTGATCCCCGGAGTTGGCGAAATCGCCGACCTTCCGAATGCAGGAATCTCGTTGGCGCGCGGCGACTACGCCGGAGCAGCCCTGTCGCTTGCGGCATGCATCCCGTTTGCCGGATGGGCGGCAACGGGAGCGAAGCTGGCGGGGAAGGCGACCAAGGCGCTAAAAGCGACGAAAACCGGAAGCAAAGTGCTCAAGGCAACCGAAAAAGCAAGCGATGTGATTAAAAAAGTAACGGACGTATCCCAAGCGGCCATCGGAAAAGTCGTCACGACAGCGAGAAAGATGGAAGAAAAGCTGGGAATCATCGAGGCTGTCAAGAAGATGAAGGACGCGATACACAAGCGGATCATGGCGGCCAAAGAGGCGGTCATGAACAAGGCACGCGAAATGAAAGCCAAGGTGAAAGAAAGAGCCAGGGCAGTCAAAGAGAAAGTGCGGGAGCTTCCGGAACGGATGCAGGAAGGCATGAATCGCTTGGGAGAGGTTTTGCAGCCGAAAGCGGTGACGCCGGAAGGGTTTGTCATGAAAGCGTCGAAGTCTGAGGATAAGGTAGTGAATATCGGACGAACGGCGAATCAGAAGAAGTGGGACGAGGTTTACAAGAAATCGGATTCATCCAGTGCTGGGAAGCCACCGGAGAAGGTGCCTGAGGGGACGGGGAATGGTAGTAATTATACTAAAGTCGAGTTCCAGGGAAGGAAAGTTTATCAAAGAAATGATATAGATTGGAACATGGTAGACCCAGATACTGGATTAACAAATCTAGAAAGAATGCAGATGGGGTGGGCTCCAATTGGGAAAGACGGCAAAAAAATAAGTCTGCACCATATCCTACAAGTTGAGCCTGGTCCAATGGTTGAAATTCTACAAACGGTGCACCAGAAAAATTATAAGGTCTTGCATGGGCTTTTAGAGAAAACAAAATTTAAGAGGCTAAAATCACTAAGTAAACTATCTTCAAAAGCCAATAAGTCTTTAGAAGAAATAGAGAAAATAAGAAAAGAAAGGAAAGCTAAAAAGCAAAGAAGTTTTAGAAATGACCCTAATTTAGATAAGCAGTATAATAAATTTCGTGAAGAATATTGGATTTGGAGAGCAGAAGAGTATATAAAAACATTAAAAGATTAGGAGGTATGCACTATGAAGACGAATCAAGTTATTGAGCTAATTAAAAATGCCGAAAAAAAATTTTTTGTTGGAGCTTTAAGTGACACTAAAATATCTAATATTGAAGAAAAGTTAAATGTGAAACTACCAGATAGCTACAAATGGTTCTTGCGTGAATATGGAACTGGCGGCGTTATAGGAGTAGAAATTTTGGGTGGTGGATTGAGGGATATTCCAACGTGTGTTACAGAAACTGTTGATTGGCGCGGTTATGGATTGCCTGAAGAATTTGTTGTCATTGAGAATTTTGGTGCTGGTGTATATTGCTTGGATACCTCCAGAATAGAAAACGGTGAGTGCCCAGTTGTTGACTGGGAACAAGGTGAGGGTGTCGGTACCCAAGAGTATAATGATTTTCTTTCGTTTTTAATTGAGAGGTTTTCGAACAGATAGAGTGTTTTTATTGATTGAATAATAATTAGGAGTCTGTCAAGAATTTTTGTGTAAACGGGACTGTAAAATATTCTGTGTAAACTCTCAAAACCTATTACAATAAAAGAAAGGTTGGTTTGAGAGGATGACACCTATGGCGAGATTTAGTAAGGAACAAGTGAAGGCGTTTGTGAAGGAAAACAA
>NZ_BAAIYG010000054.1:0-12247 GCF_057543335.1 Brevibacillus sp. YAE8 | reverse complement strand
CCTACTTCAACCTAGCTGACAAGCAGGAAGGAAAACGTCTGGGGTCAAGTGATCTCCTTGACGCTAGGCGTTTTCCTTCCTAGACTCCTAGGTGGTTGAAGGAGGGAAGAAGCATATGAAAATGCGAGAATAAGGGAGAAAGACTCAAATTTTAAGGGGTTAAACCGACAATGAATAAGTTTAAAGAGAAAGAGTTACAACTTCTTTCTACGCTTTGTAGTGAGAATAAGATACCAACAAAGTTAGCCTATGAAATCATTAAATCGGCCGTAAAATTTTCATATGAAAACCTTTCTCCAAATGCACGAAAAAAAGAGTACTTTGATTTAATCGATTTCTATTCCAAGAAAAACTAGGGTGATAAATATTGTTATTAAAAAAGTTGCTCTTTGATAACTATAAAACCTATTATGGCCGCCAAGAAATTGACTTTTATATCCCAAAACAAATACGAGAAGAACAAGGAAAAAACATTATTCTGCTTGGTGGATTAAACGGGGCAGGAAAAACAACTATTCTCAAAGCCATCCATTATTCGTTATTTGGCAAAAGAGGGATCTCCGACGCAGAACATAAAAAGCTATTCTCCAACGTGATTAACAATGTATTCTTCGATGAGGGCGGTAGAAGTTGTTCCGTTACACTCATTTTAGAAACTGATAGTGGTGAAGATTGGGAACTAAAAACGCAATGGAACTTTGATCACAATAAACGATGCATTAATGAAAATCGGGAAATAGCGATTCGAAAACCTGGTGTAAAAATTCCTAAACAGGCTCATATTGAAAACATAGAGGCATTCAATCGATTCATTGATAAAATGATACCTTTCCACGCAGCTCCTTTTTTTATCTTTGATGGTGAAGAGATCAAAGATATTATTATTCGACAGGATAGCAGCGAAATGAAAGAAGCGATTCATAAAATTACTGGGCTAGAAGCCTACAAGCAACTACTTAGCGATTTAAGCTCTATGAAAAGTTCCTTGGAACAAAATCTAGCCAAAGCAGTCAATCAAGAAAAGTTGAAGAACGTTCAAGAAGAACTGGCTAATACGGAACAAGAAATGGAGACACTTGAAAAGAGAAAATCAGAGTCCATCGCAGAGAAGAATAAGCTAGAAGCTCTCATTCGCGAAGCGAAAACAAGCCGTAATGAGAAAATTGCAAATAACTCTAAGTCGAGAGAAGTCATCATAAAGAAACAGGCTCAGCTCTCTACTCAATATCAGATCGAAACTGAAGAGTTCGCCACATTATTTAAAGAAAATGCCTTATCGATTATCTTATCAGAGAAAATTGTTGCCCTGAAAAAACGCCTGAAAACGGAACATGATTCAAAACAAAGACGCATTATCCAAGACTCTGCCTTAGTTCCTTATCGAAACTTTATTAACCAATTGTTTGACACCCCTATTTCTCCTCCACTGTCAGATGTTCAATTATCGCAAATTAAAAGTATGGGAGAAGAAATTTGGGCGAAGGAAAACAATATTACATTGGAAGTTAGTAACATTGAGGAAATTCATGATATTACACATTCCGAGTATACTTATCTGATGAATCTCCCCGTCCACGATCGGCACAGAATCGTATCTTCCATCAATAAAATCGAAAAGCTTTCTACACAATTATCGGACATCGAACAAGAACTGCGTACCGCGCCAGAGTCTGTCGATATCTCGGAAGAAAACCAAAAAATTGATACGTTAACGAAGAAATTAGGAGAAATCGATTTAAAACTCCGAAACATTCAAGCAAAATTAAATCGATCTAAAGAAACAAAAACGAACCTTTTAAACCAGTTGACACGAGTCTCTGACCAAAATAATGATTACGCAGATCTTACGAACCGATTAGAGTATGTCAATCGATTAATTAAAACGATCAATCAATACGTAAGCGAGATGACACATTTAAAGGCCGTCTTTATTAAAGAAGAGTTTGCATCTATGCTGAATAAATTATTTCGAAAACAAGATGAGTTTGGCGTCATCGAATTTGACATACAAACCTATAGCATCAAGCTCTATAATGATAAGTTGCAAGAAATCAGTATCCAGGAACGTTCTGCTGGTGAAATGCAGATGATTGCCTCTTCGCTTATTTGGGCATTAACCAAAGCGTCTGACCTTTCTTTACCCATGGTAATTGACACACCTCTTGGACGACTGGATAGCTATCACCGGAATCACTTAATTAACTATTACTATAAAGAACTAAGTGAGCAAGTCATCATTCTCTCAACTGACACAGAAATTAGCCAAGATTACGTTGATTTGATGAAAAACACCTCACATCGTCAGTATCTACTTGATTATGATCAAAATCGAAAATATACGATTATTCGTGACGGTTACTTTGATTTCGTAAAGGTGTGAAATAACGATGGCGACTAGAAGAATGTCTCTCTCTGGAACCGGCAAAGAAATTCTAGATACACTGACAGAAGCATTGGAAATTGATCGTCCAACGGCCATAAAAATCGCGCTTGCGAAAGGCATTTCAAAAGCTTCCGGCCGCGTTAACGAAGACTTTAAGGATCATTTACCGAAGTGGACGATCCCCGATCATCTCATCAAAGAACGTGAGTTTTTATTATTTCGTCAGCTCATAGTAAACGAAGCGCAAAGTGGTCTCGATGAAGATCTCTTACACCAATATATGCTTGAGTATATTGAATTTGGATTGCGTATGATTAAGAAGCAATTAGAAGAACAGACTTCGATGGAAGATTTTCGGCTCCTCATCCTCCAATAAAAAAGGTGTCCCCATGGGACACCTTTTTTAGATTCGTTCAGATAGGGATGTAATATCAACCACGGTGACAACAGGTTTGCTCAGGTCGCCATCGTCTTTTCGAATCGGACCATGTACAATGCACTGACCTTTTTTCAAGGAAGAAAGTTTATTTTCCCATAGTTTGCGATCTGCCGGAGTAGTGGATAAACCAGCCGCAACATACGAGACTTCCTGTTCTGGCTGAGCAAAATACACTTTCTGGGATGCATTTTGTAAACGAGCGAGTTCGTCTGCTGATAATTGCGATTTAAGGAATTGCGTTGCATACCAAGCAGACAATCCAAATTTTCGCCCTTCGGTAAGAATCCTGGCGGAAGGCGATTTCTCCGAATGATCGAGGTTCTGAGCCTCATCCATAATGATTGGAATCGGTTTGTTTTTGTTTCCGAACCTTACCGCGTAATTCCATAGATCCCATAAGACGAATTCTGTAATAATCAGTTGCACATCTCTAGGATATCCTGTTAACTGAATGACAAACACTGTCCCCTTACCCTCAACAATGTCTTGCCAATTAAGGGGATCCTTGTTACTAAACGGATTTCGATCGATCAAGGGTCGAATTTGCGATAGTGCCGTTTTTGCGTATGTGGATGCGTCTTCTTCGAGAATTTCACGAAGCAGAGGGAGACTCATTTCATCTTGATAACGATCAAGACCAGTGAGAATCGCATCATAAATGGCATTAAGCTGTTGAATTCCCAGCGTCTTGTAAACAGCTGAAAAGACACTTTTAATTCTCTCTGCAACGTCTGTATTGGATTCAGGAAGCGTGATTCCTCCAATGTCCCGAACATTTTTCAAAAATGGATTAATCGGTAACTGTTCGGTAAACACAATCTGTTGCTGTAATTGGGGACCTAGCGCTTGTACGAATTCTGCTTCTAACTGATTCGGTAAAAAGCCTTCCGTGTAGTCGATCACAATGCTAGATATGCCCTGTTTCGCTTTTTCCAGGAGCAAGCATTGCATAAAGTATGTTTTCCCCTGTCCAGAGCTACCCGAAATCAATAAATGGCGATTCGCAATCCCTTTGTTTCCATACTCCCAGTAGATATTCTTATTGGAATTCTCAGCTCTTCCAATCAATATTCTGGTATCCTTGAGAATACCCGCCCCCTCTTCTGCTGGGGGCGTAACAGGGTGGGGCGTTAAAGGCTGACTTCCCACCTCATCCTCTTTCTCCTCCATTACATCCGTTTCACCATCATTACCGAGTTCCGTCACCTCAGGTATATGCTGCTCCCTGTCTTCATCAGTGTCCCCTGCTCGCTGATCAAGTTCCATTTGAGTAGCCGAATCTTCAAGTGAAATGGTTTCCTCTTTTTCTACAGATGTGTCGATAAGGTTTTCTGCGACCATTTCTTCCTCGGATCCTTGCTCATGATTATCCAGCAGTACCAGCATCGGCTCCTGATGAATAACATTCTTAGCATCGTATATGTTGGAGAGTAGTTGTTCTTTTACTAGATCGCCTTCTTTTTCCTGAATCCACTCCCTCATGTCCTCCATGGACTGGATCAAGCCACTATAACCGTCATATTCAGTCAGATTCATATAAGTAACCCCATCCTCAAGATGAGAACTGCGGTGAAAAGCATCTCTTTGGAAAGAGAGAACCGCACCATCACCGATAAATGGATGGAGATGGGTAGCAAGAGTAAACTGATCTTTTAATAACTTTTCGAAGACGGCTTCTGTGAGCTCATAATTTTTCGATTCCCAAAATTGACTTTGCTTAAGTTTATTCGCATTCGAAATAAACAACTGGGCAAAGAAATTCCGATAGAATCTTCTCGTGAAGGCCTTTTCATTGGGATCTCCCAATGCATTCATGATTAACTTTTTGGTACTACTCACTTGTTTCTTTGCTTTATCCAATATTTCGTTTCGATTAAAACCGATTTTCACTTCGACGGGGTAAAAATGCATAAATAATTGTTGATCGCGTTGCTCTAAACCAATAAGTAATAAGTCATCACTGTGACTTCCTTTTACACCAAGATTCTTGGCCGTAAACACACCCTCTGATTTATTTAAGCTAACAGCCCCCGCTACGCGTAAAATCTCTTCTAACGAAATCGGTACCCACAAAATTTCTGGATGATCAAAATAAGCCAAACTGAATTTAATGGCTGAAATGATACTTAATTTCTCACGCGAATAATGTCCCTTGCTGCCAATAATGCGAAGCAACCATTCCCCATTAAAGGTGTTAAAAGCTTTGATTGTATTTTTGACTTTTCCCTCGTCACAACTGACCTCTTTATCTTTGAGGAACTCTTTAATGACAGAGAAGTATTGTTGCGATTTATCGGTGACCGTAATCGCATCGTATCGACTCGAGGAAGAATATTGATCACTATAATGAATTACAACCAAATTCTTTCCGTATTCATGAAAGAATTCAAGGTCGATACTAGGATCCACGAAAGTAACCCAGTATGAAGAGGAGAAAATGGACTCCAGTACTTTTTCATCCGCCGTTGTTGTTCGAGAGAAGATCGCTTCTCCTTTTCGGTACGTATCATTCCCTTCATTCCGGAGGTTTGCACTCAACTCGTTAAAGTAATACGCCATCTGGACCAACAAATTTTTTTCATCCAGGGAATATGCTTTGATTCCAAAACCACTCCGGTAATTCTCTTTTCCCTTCATAGAAGGGACATTTGAGAATAGTCCATCAAGGGAAATCCCCGTAACCATGTCTGCCATCGGTTGTACAGCAAATTGTTCCTGAGCATGCATCTTATAAAACGAAATGTGGGCGTACTTATAATTATCTTGTGTCTGTTGTTTATAGTAAGAAAGACGGGCCCGAATCGTTCTCAGCAGATCTTGCGGTTCATAGTATTTGGATGACAATTTGATATTAAACTTCGATTGGAATTCATCGATTGAATCGGTTCTGGAAAACAAATCAAAAGCACTATCATAATTGTGTTCGCGATACAGCGTGATTTCCACAGTCTTTACAGCATCAATGCCTTTGCTCTCGATTTTATTTAGAATCCAGTTCACGATTCCTCGTAATACTTCATAATCATTTTCAATGTTAATTAAATTGATTTGTAATGGAGCTTTGGATTGCTCACTGAACAAATAACCAAAATGCTCTTCAAACTGGGCAATTTTATCCTCAATGAGTTTGGCCAAATATCGATTAGCATCCGAAACGGTTACTTGATTGACGGGCTTGAAAATCAACCATTCTGTTACTGCACTTTGATTGTCGGGTTTATAGAGTTGTTCCTTGCCTAGATTAATTAACGGAACTAAACTATCCGGTTTTAAGCGATTCAGGATATTATTATCGATCTCCTCATTTGACAAAAGCGAATATAACTGAATCTGAAATGCCACAAGAAGCGGATGGAAGGGACTAAAGTAAATGGTCTGATTGGCAGAGACAACGCCCAACTTAAAGAGATCGCGGCCGCGTTTTCCCGCTGCTTCATTTTCATCAAATGATTTGATCTCGTTCATGTAGGTTATAACGTAATCCTTCGCTCTTTGCATCAAATCTTCATTGTAATGACAGAGACTTGGAATATTTCGCTTTATACGAAAGTAATTCATAAAGCGACTGTAAGCATCCCTCAGCTCACTACTTAAATCAAGATCCACCTGGACTAACATCTCCGACTCGACTTCAGCGCACTTCATACCTTTCTCAATCCAGACATGCTCCCAATCAAAAAACTGTTTGTCTTCGGCGTTCATATAAAACTCTCGATTACCGAAAATCAGTCGATTGTGTACACGTTCAAAATCTAAGCCATTCTCTCTCTTTAATTTCCAGATCCTCTGACTTGTAATAGGAATAGACTCCGGAATTTCGTTTTTTAGTAAAACGGGGATGATGGCTTCCGTCTCTTCAACTTGAAAATTAATTAATAACTCTTCCTCGTCGTTAAAGGCATCTGGTTGAGGTTTGGCAATGATTTTTTCATGCATACTAAATCGAACAAACTGACCGTACTCACTTACATCCATGCTTTTCTCGTTCAAGGCGGATCCGATTGTGATTTCATTTTGGTCAGTTTGGAACCCGATATAGCGATCACTCGCTTCAACTACATACTTTGTCTTATAGGAATCTAAAACATGCTCCTCAATAGGCACAACCGCAATATGAAATTCCGCACCGAGACTCGATTTCTTTTCATGTCTGTAAAAAAACTTCACAAAGGTCGTTTCATTTGCTTTGGCTGTAATTTTCGCCGTGAGATTAATACGTCCGACGTCAACGGTCACGTCTTTTTTGCATGCATTGGGTACTGTCACGTATTGGTCCGATAAACTTTTTATCCCACCTTGAAACATGAATGCAATCGTCAATTCAATTTCACTCTTGTGGTCTGGATTAAAAATAATTAGATGTCGTTTTCGGTGCCCCGCCGCTGTTTCTTTATGCGGTTTATCCCAATATTTCAACCCACCCTTGATAACAAGTTCTTTGACATCTACGGACGTTTTTTTATTGATTTCCTGTCTTTCTTCGTAATACTTATTGACTTCAGAGAAGCTTAGATCCGACCAATCTTCGCCTTTTAATTTTGACGTTCCCGTGGAAGAAAACTTTCTGTCCAGCTCGTCATCTTCATAGCCAAAATCATGGACTTTCCGAACATAGTCAAACAACTCCCGATTTAACTCCATCCGCTTCTTCAGGCTACTCCCGGAAAATGTCGCTAAATCAGGATCTTTAAACAAACCAAATTTCTTAAAGTCTTTATCCTCAATATATCCTCGCGATAGCGTCGTAAATATTTCCTCAAAATCAAAAAAGGTAATCTGTTGAAACATTTGTTCTTGCAGAATCATTTGCATGTTGTCGAGAAGGATAATCTGATCGACTTTATCCAACGCACTGTCTTCAATTTCTTGTTTTAATTTCTTAACGATGGAATGAGGATGGAGAGGCATCCCATCTTTTTGCAAGTCGCTACTTCCACCTTGGATCGAATCCAGTTGTTCAGAAACTACAGTAAACAATGCCGTATTTCGCCAAACATTCTGTTGTTCCCCCACTTGGTTTCGAAGCGTCACCAGAAAGTCTGGTTTTACGGTTTCAGAGGTATTCGCAATAATGAGCTGCACATCGTTGATCTCAATAGTAAACGTGATATAGGGATCGCCAAACTCATGTTTGTAAACAAACTGTTTGACATTTTCTTGGTTTTGCAAGGACTCAACGAGGCTTTGAACATCTTCTGGTTTATCCAATTGCAGATAATATCGATCTCCCGGCTTAATTTGCGTTTCTTTGAAAAAAGACAGTAACGATTCCGTAATATAATCATAGAATTGGTTTGACATACTGTGCATCACCACTATCACTTTTTTTATCCAAGATGTTTAACGTGTCAAATAGTTCAATAATCGCTTTTTTAGAATGGCGGTCGAAAGCAACACCCCGTGCAGCCATTTCATCAAATAGCTTATTTAATGGGATTCTTTTATCTTTTACACAGACTGCTGTAAGCAAGAGAAGTAGATCGTGATTCATATTGAAAACCGTTCCCAAATTCCCACGTACTTTCAGAAAAGTATGTCCGCCCAAATCCTCAATGTTTTTCCCATACTTTTCGCATGTATCTGAGTTCATCCCCTCTTTTAGGCTATTAAATAACGTTTTAATGGCTTCAGACAAAGTAGCGGGTTCCTCTTTTGGAGTAACTTTTTTCGAAAATAGATCTCGATATTTCTCAATCCACTGCTTTAATTCACTCAGATACTGTTGTTCGCTTTCTTCGCCCTGCTTTTTTAATAACACCAATAAATCGTGGTAGGTATGAAATCTAAGGTTTTTGTTTTGTCCATCAGCAATATGGCTTAATTGCGACATGGTATGGACATGGACAAATAGGTCACTTGCATTTTCTTTGATCCATCGAAACGAATTAAAGTCTTCCGCTGCTTTTCTTCTTTTGCTCATCGATTCCCATTCAAGAGCAAAGTAAAATGGAGACGCTGTTTGATAATTTGCTTTTTCAAACGCATCGAATTTCGCTAGTAACTGGCAAACATATATAAAAATATAAAAATGGGTGAGTAACGGAAAATTCGATATGAAATACTCTTTATGTTTACTTATATACAAAAGGTCTTCTTGGTACAGTTTCGTGAACCCATCTAACAACGGTTGATATTCCTTTTTTTGAATCCCTTCTCTTTTGGGTAGCTCTAATTTATTCAGAATGAGTTCCGTTAAGATATCGTTTGTTTCTTTAGCTTTAAACAAAGCTATAATCTCTTCATTTTCTTGAATTAAGACATTGTGAATAAAGTGACCAAACTTCTTAAAAACATCCTTCTCCGGAACGGGAATTAAATTATACAAATATGGATGCGTTATTTTGATACGATTATCCTGCCCGAACAAATGTTGATTTAAAAATCTCTCTAAATCATATTCATCATCCGCTGAATATTCAATTTCTCGGAGTATTTGTTCGATAACCGGATTCGAAGTGTAAGAAAGTTCATCCTCGGGCTTTCTTTTCTTCCGTTTTAACTCGAGTTCACAAATATTCCTAACTAACTCGCCCAATACTTCAAAAAAATGGTCTCGAACTTCTTTTGCGGATTTCGATGAAAATGGCAAAATTGCTATTACTTCTCCTGTATCATGTTTTCCCTTGCCTAAGGTAGTGATTAGTTTGTCGATCTGCAAAATTGTACGCATTATGAATTCTCCCTTTCAAAAACAAAAGAAGCAAAATCATCTCGTCGTAAGTGATAAAAACGAGCATCGGACGGGAAATGGATCAACAATTCATTGTTTTTGTCACCAAAATGCATCATTTTGTCAATAAATTCAACAAACTTGGTCGCATCTTCTTCGTCCTTTTTATTTGGACAGTACCCTTGTCGCACCCGTTCCAATAGTTGATACAATGGATAGTCAATATCTAAATAGGCTTTGCTCTCCCCATCACCCTTGGTATAGCAGACCAGAAGCGTTGATTTAAATGATTGGAGAATATCCTTCTGGATTGGTTTCAGGTGATCGATAACAGGCCTTATATTTAGCTTTTGGGCCAATCGGTACGTCTCATTTGGTTTATTGAGGTAAACATAGTCACGTTTTGGGCTGCCTCTCCATTTAAAAACAGCTTCCTTTACATTGTCATAGACCTCTCGAATGGAACTTTTGTTTCCTGTATTGAAGCCATACAAATGTTTCATAAATGTCGTATAGGAATCATCTTCTAGATAGCTAGCGAAGACGGGATTTGTTAAAAATGCGAGCCGAATGATGCTCATCGATAATTGGGTAACCGTATAATCAGATAATCTATCCTCTTGAAGAAATGGCGCGATCCATTCTTTTCCTTTTGGAGAGGATACATATTCATCAATGTTTCTAAATCCTTCATTCGTCGTGTTTAAATAAATAATAATATTGTCGATGTATTGGGACCGAATGTGAATGGGATCCAAATCGAATATCGATTTTAGAATCGGAGACCGTTCCTTCTTTGTAAAAAGGAGACTAGGCACCGAACATTGGATCCGTTCCATGTCTGTAAGTTCAGCACTTTTACTATTCTGATCGGGCATTACAATATCTGCGATAAAATTCAGGAACGCTCTTGTGGAAATTACATTTTTCGCCTTGACAATGGCTTGGATGATCAGATTGACGATTTGTTCTTGTACAAACTCCGCTTGCATAAATTCGTAATTATCGTGCGCCATGGTACGGTTGTTGCGTGCAAGATCCTTTGTGTAGGAAAGATAGAACGGATTATCTTCCGTTTTCCCAAAAATTTTTTTCAATAGGGATAAGTAAAATTGGGACGTAGCCCCTTCATTCGTAAGTTCGTATTCATGGTAGTCCCCAAAACTGATGAGATCAAAATACTCGGAACTAAATGAGATAGTTACGTTTTGGCTAAAGAGCTCGCTGTCATCAATAAACTTACGAAACGCTTCAAAAGTGACATTCTGATGCTCGGTTGTAATGAAATTATGTAAGACACCCATGTTAATCGCGAGAATGACTTTTTTGGGGGTTTGTCCGATTCCCTGATCTGAGAAGTCATGGAGGACTTCTGCCAATGTCTCCATTGCATTTTTACTTGGAGAAAAACTCTCCGTTGCATCATTAAAAATTTGATAACCCTCTAACAATTCAGGTTTGTGCTCTTTTAAATATGCAAGTAAATGCGATTTTCCGTCCCCTACACTTCCGCAGAGTAAGATTAAATTCGGTTTTGAAAGCCCTTTGTTTTTTTGTAATATCCACTCAAAATCCAGCTGAATTTTTCTTTCTACGTGCAAATACTTTTTAAAATCACTAAATGTATTCGCATTTTCGATCGCTTCTTTCGAAGAATCTTGCAGTCTCCTGAGCTGTCTTGCTAAATAACTTTCGCCAGGAGCGAGGTCCTGTGGAAGCTCTAATAGGTTGTTTGTAACAGCTTGACCTTCATTCGATTTCCCTTTTGCTAACTCTTCTCTATTTACTAAATCATTCATGATCTGTTTTTTAATTTCATCGATGTCAATGAGGGCACTTTTAGCGGGTTTCGGGTGTTCGTACAAAGGAATACGTAGTTGTTCCTTCGAGTAAACTTCATAAAACCAAACAGCGATGTTGTACATCGTTTTATGCAGTTTAAATGTTTCTGTTATATCATTGAAGGCTCCATTGTGAGCTGCTTTATTACCAGTGATTCGTATGGTATCAAACGCCGATTGAATCTCCCGTCTAATAAAACCCTCCTTTGACAGAAAGGAAATTTTGTCATAAAAGGTGGAAGCATATGGTACATCTAAGTTTTCTTGTTTGAAAACCTCATTTACGATCTCTTCTGCAAAAAGCCTTGCTTTTATGATTGCACTACTCGGGTCTTCATAGATCAGCTCTTCCATTTTCTTTGCAGTATGCGCTGCCACATCACTGATATGCTCAATAAAGCTTAAAAAATATTGGTCAGGCATTTTATCATCTCCGACTTTCGTACTATTATTCCTGATTTTATCATAATTTGCATTCATTTGGACCTTATTAATCCAGTGTCTAAATATCTAAAAATATGCAGCGTTAGACATGTCGATTTCTAAAGTACCCTGTGATGTGTGATTTTTTGCGGCGAATCTTCATCAAGTAACTGCAGTCTTTTGATTCAAGAACTTTTTTATCCCTTGCAGGTGTTCCTGAATGAACATGTCGTTTCAAGTCACCATTAAGGTATTCGTCTGGATTCATTTCTGGCGAGTAAGAAGGCAGATAAGAAACTTCAATCCACTCAGCATTTGGATTCTAACCAAGCTTTGACCGCCTTACTGTGATGCGCTCGAATACGTGTATATCGCATAATAAAAGTACAGAAAATCGCAGCGTAAAAATGCAGAGCTAGCCTGCGTTTTACAAGGCGGAAAAATAAATAGGCACTTGCCAACATCACTCTATTAAGTCTACCTTGGTCTTT
>NZ_BAAIYG010000053.1:0-12395 GCF_057543335.1 Brevibacillus sp. YAE8 | reverse complement strand
CGAATTCTACAATACAGAACGGTTCCAGAAAAAACTCGGCGACCTCTCCCCAGTCCAATACCGGGAATCGATCGCCGCTTAAGATAGCGTCTTTTTTTAGTGTCTACTTGACGGGGCTATGACCAGTCGAGTAGACGGCGAGAAGGGCTTTTCCTAATCGTGGTTAATCCGATAGACGGTGATTTCCGGAAAGCAAAAAAGACGGACAGGCAACCTGGCTGTCCCCAAGCCACGGCTGATGCCAAACAGGCCGACGTTCTCGTCCGCTTTTTGCCCGACGTGAAAATGCTTGTAGGCGCCGATTGTGCGGCCAAAGATTCGGACCTGCCCACCGTGCCAACCATACCGCAGCTTGCAGTTGCGCCCGCCCGCCTGATCCTCTGACGGCACTGGAGCGATCGGACGCTGTTTTCGCCGGAAAAGTGCTGCAAGTAAACAAGCACACGAACTGGCGCAACTGGATTCCGTTTTGGACTTCGCCAGGCATCTGGGGCTACGACGTTATGTTTGAAGTGCAGACCGCCTGGAAAGGGGTAGACCAGACACAGGTCCTCATCGTCACGGACGGCGTTGGCGGCGGATGCGGCATCGCTTTTCAGCCTGGTGACGACTATCTCGTGTACGCTTCGTATTGGGAGGGAAGCGATCTGGCGACCAACATTTGCACCCGGACTACCTTGCTCGCGAATGCCGCAGAAGACATGCAGGTGCTGGGAGCCGGTGCCGCTCCGACCAGCCCGGCCGATTCCGTCTGGACGCGGCAGCTTGGCGTGTACGGCTGGATAGCCGCCATTGCTGCCGCAGGGGCACTGCTTATGTTTTATGTGTCCAGCCAAAAGCGGAGACGATAGCCTCACCCGTCTCCGCTTTCCTCCCTACGGCAACTGCAATTGCTGCCTTGCCCGATACTTCGACAGGTTGAACGACTGCCAGCTCGCCTCTGCCTGCAATTCCTCCCGCATGTTTTCCAAATAATACGCGACGTCCTCGCGCAGCGATTCGTCCGCCTTCAGTTCCAGCAAATACGGAACCACATCGTACGACAGCCTGCCCAAATACTCGACGTCGATACTTTTCGTGGCATAGTAGCGCTCCATGTTGTTTTTGGCGATGATGACGTCCATGTTGATGTAGTTGAGCAGCACGTAGCTCACGAGCGACACCACCGCATAATACTTGATGAGCGAAAACGTATGCCGCCAAATTTTGCACAAGGCGATCGCGAACAAGATCAGCAAAAAGATCATGAAGATGTGCGCGAGCAGACGGCTATGCGTGTAACCGTACGCCTCCTCATACAGCGACAGCCGAAAATAGGCGGAAAAGAGCATGAAGCTCGTGCATACCGTCAACACAGTGAGCAGCACCTGCACGACCCGGTACAGCAGCCGCTTGGCCCGCGAAACCAGGTGCATGGTGCAGAGCAGGATCAAAAAATTAATCACCGTTACCGTCACCAGCTCATTGAAGCCGTTTTTGGCGTACTCGGCATAGGTCAGGCCGTCCGGGAGCGCCGCTTTGGCTCCGCTGAACAAATACGAAATCTGGACATATGTAAACGCGGCGTACACCAAATCAATCATCGCCAGAACCGTCACCAAAATCACGCCGTCCCAGACCAGCTTGCCCTCTTTTGGCGGCAGCGGAATTTCTACAGCTTCCTCCCTTTTGCCAAAAAGCGAGTACAGGTAGCCGAATACGAGCAGCGTCACAAGCCCGATCAAAAACAGGCGAAAGGCGCCTTCTACCGCATCCAGGTCAATCATCCTGTTCGGAATTTCGTGCAAAAAATGCCCAAACACCTGATCTGCTTGCGACAACAGCGTCAGCACGACGAGCAAAATCGGCAGCGAGATTCCTACCCCGATCATCACTTTTTTCAGCACGCCGTACTTCTCCTGATTCATCCGCGCCTTGAGCCATTCTCTCGTCAAGGCAAAGGGCAGGCGCGTATGCTTGAGCGTGAAGTAAAACAGCGTTTCCAATAACTCGCCCACAAAGCCAAGCTCGTACCACTTCGCCTTGTGCCGCCCCGTGAGCAGCATCGTCTGGAGCACGAACAAAATCGGCACGAGAACAAAGTTGAACAATTGAAAATATTCGTTGGAAAACAGGGCGAAGGACAGCGCCAGCAGGACGATCGGCACCGTCAGCAGCCACCCGTACACATGCTTTCGCGAAAAGCTTAGTTGCCCGTGCCGCCTGGCCTGCCAGCCGTACAGCGCATACATCGCGATGACAAACAGCAAATACGAGATGCCAAACTCCTTGCCGTAAAACAAAAGATCCCCCAAACAGCCGATTGCGAACGCCCCCAGCAGCAACCACTGCAACGCTTTTTGCTCTTGTGACCATTCCGCCACACGATTCACTCCTTACGATACGATATTCGCTCATTGGAAAAAGCAACGAGTCCGCGGCTTTTTGTTGCGCTGCTGCCTTTGGTTAGTACGCACAGGCTCGGCTGTTTGTTACAAATTGCTGGAAAATCCACCTTTCTTTCCTTTTCGACCGAAAAAAAGCCCAACACCAGGTGTCGGGCTTTCGCGCAGCGCTTATCGCTAATTCAGCTTTTCGGCAATCGCGAGCAATTCCTCTTTTGTAATCGCTGCGGTCTTCGTGCTCACCTCGAAAAGCAGCTTGCTGTTGTCGTTGTAAAACTTCACGGTGCGCATATCCGTGCCGTCTGGAAGCTTGTTTGCGACATACAGCGCTTCTTTTTTCTGTACGCTCACTTTTTCCACGGTTTCATCCGGTCCCGCTTCCTCCGTGATGTACTGCATCCGGTCGAAGTTCGTAATGACGACCGTGACCTTGCCTTTCGTTCCGTTGTACTCGGTCGCGACGGAATCAATGCGCGGCTCGGGGGAGACTTTGCGAACCACGAAGTCTTTTTTGCCCTGCTCTGCTTCCTTGTACATGTCTTCGAACAATTCCGGCTGGCGATGGTTGAACGAATAATTGACCACTCCGGTTGCAAACCGGTACCCGCCCGCGAGGCTCTCCGGGAAGGCATAGAAGCTTCCGGTTTCTTGTTGCAGGGCAGACGTCGTCTCATGAATCACGGGAATGCGTGTAAAAAATACTCGTTTGTCCGGGTTGTCTGGCCCTGGTATGTAGATCGCCGCACTCTCTCCCGGTTTGAGCGTATCGCGCGCCTGATCGAATTTGGATTTTTTCTCTTCGTTGACTTCCGTTTTGTTCTCTGTTTGCTCCACCTTCACGACGACTTCGCCCTGCTCGTTTTTCAGATCGTACACTTTCATCGCCGCATAAGCGGATGTCACCCCAAAGGCGAGAATAACTGCCACAATCAATCCGATTCTTTTTTTCATAGGAACCTCCCGCGTTTTTTGGTTACGTTCTTTGATTTTTTGAAGGACCCGATTTTTGACATCGAAATCATCGTCTGCTGCTGCCATCAGTTGCTGCTTCCACTCACCTTGTTGCTGAGATCGTGTCATGACTATCACCGCCTTCACTTACGAGCATGTAGGATTTGCACTTTTTCACAATTCGCTCATACTGCTTTCGCAGCGTGGCAGGCTTTGTATCGAACAAAGCGGCCAGCTCGTCGTAGCTGTATTCCTCGACGACGCGCAAAATCAGCAGGTTGCGCTCACTCGCTGACAGCTTGGATACCGCCATGTGAAGAGGGGTGCTCACATACTCGGTGTCTTCGACTTTCTTCTCGCCCTCATGCTTGCTGAACGTCTGCATCCCGGCGCGCAGCAAAGTGAGGATACGCCCGCGTTTCGCCCGGTTTAACACGTTGACGCAATGATGGTAGGCGATCTTGTACAGCCAGGCGGAAAAAGAGACGGTCTGCCGATAGCTGTCCAATTGCTCGTACGCTTTCAGGAAAACTTCCTGGACGGCATCCTCCGCTTCCTGGCGATGTCCCAGCATGTGGTAGCAGTAGACGAAAAGCTGCCTTTGCATCGCGTCGATGATGATGCCAAACTGGTCAATATCCCCGGCTCTGACCTCCTTTACTACTTGCTCGATCTCGTTACGATCCAACCCTCTCACCTCCAATTGACACATATAACAAACGAAGCGGTCATTTTGTGACAGGAAACCAAAAAAACCTCCCTGACCTGTGCATCGAGCGTGCACAAGCCAAAGAGGTCTGATCTTCTTGCTATTCATCCTGTCCAGGACAGCTTAGTCGTCGCACTTCTCCGCCTTGCCCTCAGCCAGCGCCGTCTTGAACGACGAGCCACAGCCGCAGGAAGCAATCGCATTCGGATTCTCGATGGAAAAGCCTCCGCCCATCATGGATTCCTTGAAGTCAATTTCGGTTCCTTTAATGTATAGGTAACTGTCCTTGTCGACAACAATTTTCACGCCATGCTGTTCGAAGGTGACGTCGCCTTCCTTCATTTCCTGATCCCAGCCCATTCCATAGGTGAAGCCGCTGCATCCGCCTGGTCGGACGCCTACCCGCAAAAACAATCCGGGTTTATTTTCTGCCGCCAACATTTCCTTTACTTTCAGGCTGGCTCTCTCTGTCAATGTAATCATGCTTGACTCCCTCCTTTGCAGGCTACCTTTACACTTTCTATATGTTCAGTATACAAAAGAAGCAACCTTTCTCACAAGGTTCCCCTGCACTTCGGGCGCTCATACCGCCTCCCAGGCAAAACAAAAAAGAGGGGCTCCCCCTCCTTATGCAAAAAAAGCATTGTTCTCGGTCAAATAAAAACGATACATCTTCTTTCGGCCTGCCTTAGACAGATTATGATCTATCTGGTTCAGTTCGTTGTGTAGTTGATCAATTTGCATACTGTATTCTAGGACTTCTGGATGATCCAACCCAAACTCTAACCCCATATTTACCATACGCTGTCGAAGGAGTTCGATTTTTTCGAGCAAAACGTCCCGCATGGTGAAGCTCCTCCTAATAGTAGATCAGGCTTTCTTACTATATTTTACAAGAACGGCTATGATTTCGCAAACAAAATTTCCCACATTCCCCAAAATTCCCGCAAAAAAATGGCGATAAATGTTAGAATTTTACAAGAGAGAGTTGGAGAACTTATGTTATTGTTCGTACATACTAACAGGTTTATAATATAGATGCCTTGTTGCCCGAGATTTTCCCTTTTTCTTAGAGCTTTCTCCACCCCCAAGGAACGTTTTTGAGTGGGTATGGCCTGGATGTACAGCTCTTATCCCTTACCATTCGATCTAGAAAGGAAGTGTTTGGAATGGCGCTTGATACGATTGCCATCCAAGACAAATCACTCGCCGGAATCGCGGAAAAAGTCTTGCACGGTGAACGCCTGACATTGGAAGACGGCGTTACTCTGTTTAACTCCAACGATCTCCTGACGATTGGACAGTTGGCAAACATTGTCAATTATCGCAAAAACGAAGATAAGGTTTACTTTTTGCAAAATCTCTACATCAACCCGACAAACGTTTGCGAAGCTCACTGTAGATTTTGCGGATTCCGTCGCGATGAAGGCGACGAGGGTGCTTACACAATGAACAAGGAAGAGTTGCTTCATTATGTAGAAACCCGCTTCCATCCGGGTATCCGTGAATTTCACATCGTAGGCGGCCACAATCAGCACAAGCCGTTCGAATACTACGTGGACAATGTTCGCATTTTGAAGCAGGCTTATCCCGATGTCACCATCAAAGCGTACACCGGGGCTGAAATCGAGTTCTTCTCCCGCATCTCTGGCCTCTCCATTCGCGAAGTATTGCAGGAGCTGACAAAAGCCGGACTGGAAACGTTGACGGGCGGCGGCGCCGAGATTTTGACTGAGCGCTACCGCATGAAAATGAGCCCGGAAAAGGCGAGCACAGACATGTACTTGCAAGTTCACCGCACCGCTCACGAACTGGGCTTGAAAACACATACGACCATGCTCTACGGCTCCATCGAAACGTTGGAAGAGCGCGTCATTCACATGCTGCGCCTGCGCGAGCTGCAAGACGAGACGAACGGCTTCATGGTCTTCATCCCGCTCGCCGTTCAGCCGATCAAGGCAACGGCCGGAATCAAGCGCCGCAACTCCGCGATCGACGACCTGAAAACGATGGCGATCAGCCGCCTCATGCTGGATAACTTCCAGCACATCAAGGCTTACTTCATTAATATTGGGACACAGTTGACCCAGCTTTCGCTGACGATGGGAATTTCCGATGCGCACGGTACGTTGATCGAGGAGCGCATCAGTCACTCGGCAGGGGCCCTCACCCAGCAGGCACTGACTGTCGATGAACTGGTCTGGCTGATTAAAGGCGCTGGCAAACGCGCTCTGGAACGCGACACCTTCTACAACGTCATCAAAGAACATTAAAAACGCCAAAAAGCTGATGCCCGCCACCAACAGGCATCAGCTTCTTTTTTTATTTTCCGGGCACACGCGTTTGTTCGCGGGCCTCAATGAACATCCTAAGAAAACAGCTTACAGAGGAAAATCTGCGTCCAGCATCTCTTCTTCCTCGCGCAAGCAGTGCTTGATTTTCGCAAGCAATTCATCGGCTGACGGAGCTTTCAACAGTTTGCCGTTCACCAGTGCGAACGGCTCCATATAGCATTCTCCGCAGTAGCCAAGACAGCCGTATTCGAGAACATCCACATCCAGCTCGGGGTCGTTTTCCAGCGCATCTACGACGGGCTGCGTGTAGGAAGAAACGTTGCTCGCGCAAAATTCTACCAATGGTTTCATCTATGTTCACCTACCGATTATACCGACATCGTCACGTACTTTATTGTACCGCGACTTTTCCAAAAATCCAGCGGAGAAAACGGGAAAAAGATTCTGCTTGCATTTTTACGGAAAGAGACTAAAAATAGAATGGGTGCTGTAAAAAACGGACATAAGAAAGGACTAGACCTTCTATGAAACGACTTGTGATCCTTGGTGGAGGATACGGGGGTCTTCGTATTATCGAGCGAGTCCTGTCCCCTGATTTACCAGACGACGTGTTTATTACCCTTGTGGACCGTATGCCGTTTCACGGCCTGAAAACAGAGTACTACGCTCTGGCCGCGGGCACTACGCCGGAAGCCCACTTGCGGGTCAATTTTCCAAGCGATCCTCGCCTGACCGTCAAATACGGCGAAGTTACCGCAGTGGATTTGGACGAGCAGGTCGTCAACTTTGCGAACGGGGACGCCCTCTCGTACGATTGGCTCGTCATCGGATTGGGCTGTGAGGACCGTTACCATGACATCCCTGGTGCAGATCAGTTTACTTGCTCGATCCAAACCATGGGAGCTACCCGCAACACATACATGGCAATCAATAATGTAAATCCATATGGTACGGTTACCGTTGTGGGTGGTGGTCTCTCCGGTGTGGAAATGGCGGCAGAGCTGCGCGAAAGCCGTCCTGACCTGAATGTGCGGATCATCGACCGTGGCCCGAGCATTTTGAGCCCATTCCCGAAAAAGCTGCAGGAATACGCTTCCCAATGGTTTATCGAGCACGAGGTACAGCTTGTCTCCATGGCCAACGTCACCGGAGTCGAGCCTGGCGTCGTGTACAACCATAACCAGCCGGTTCCAAGCGATGTCATCGTCTGGACAGCCGGCATTCAGGCCAACCGCATCGTCCGCGCCCTGCCGATCGAGACAGACAACATCGGACGAGCCAAGCTGAATCAGTATCACCAGATTCCTACCCATCCAAACGTCTACGTCGTAGGCGACTGTGCGAGCACGATCACTGCGCCGAGTGCCCAGACAGCCGAGATTCAAGGGGATCAGATCGCCCTGATGCTGAAAAAAGACATCAAAGGCGAAGAATACCCGGCTTCTCTGCCACCGCTCAAGCACAAAGGCTTCCTCGGTTCTCTCGGCAAAAAAGAAGGCTTTGCCAGCATGGGAAAAGTCTCCCTGGTCGGTCAGATGGCCCGCGTCATCAAAAGCGGACAGCTCTGGATGTACAAAAAACATATGGGATAATCGTCAAGCCTGTTGGCCAACTGGTCAAACAGGTTTTCTTTTTGGATCAAAAAGTTTTGAAGCCAAATGATGAAGGAGCTGTCCCCCGAGGCGTAAACGGCCTTGGAACAGCTCCCCTTTTTTACGGTTCGCACCCTACAGGACGAAAAACAGAAAGCGCAGCACGTCCATGTAATCGTTCGATTCGTACTCGACGGTTTTCGCTCCCGTCTGCTTCGCGCCCGGGTAGAACGAGCCGCGATACGCCAAGTAATGCTCGCGGAAGGCGATCTCTACGTGGAACGTTTCCGGCAACGCTACCCGGTATTTGGACAGGTCATCCGCCAATACCGCCGAAACCTGCTCCTTGATGTTTTTTTGCGCGACGTTCGGATGGATCGAGATTGCCGCATTGCCGATGCCTTCGCTCACGGGGACCGTCTTGATGTGCGGATTGATTTTTTGTGCTGCCTTTGCGGGCCTGGCTATAAGAAAAGGCAATGGACGGCGGCTGCGGACGGGTCTACAGGAAGCCCGCTGGCGCCTCTCACGCCTCTTGCGCCTCTTGCGCCTCTCGCGCCTTTCGCCTGCCTGCCGGAGCGTAAGCAAGCATGAGAGGGCGTCTGCACGCTCGGTTGCCCCCTCTTTTTTGGCGAAGTCCCGCCTTCGTTGTCCTTATCTCGAGACGAAAAAAGCTTATTCCTCGCGCTCCGATCACGCACGCGGGAAATAAGCTTTTGCTGTTGGTGTCGTGTCGTTAAATCCGCTTGTAGCGGGATAAAAACGATTCTACATCGTTGTACAGACCGCCCTGGTTGGCGTATTTGACGTAGTTTTTCACCGTGCGCAGCCAGTCGATCGTGGACGGCTGCGTCGACTGGATCGCGTTTTTCAAGTCCTTCATAGTGAGTGGCCGCTCTACGCCCGTGCGCATAATCTCGGTGATGACCTCTTCTGTAGCAAGCTCGACGACGTTTTCGATGTCTGCGCCGGAGTACAGGTCGGTTTCTTTTGCCAAAAGCGCGTAGTCGATCTGCTCGATCGGCCGCTCGTGCAGCTTGATGCGGAAAATGGTCGCGCGCGCTTCTTCATCCGGCGGCGAGACAAAAATCATTTTGTCGAAGCGGCCCGGGCGCTTGAAGGCAGGGTCCACGTCCCACGGCATGTTCGTCGCCCCGATGATAAGCATTTTGTCCGTATTGGTTTCGATGCCTTCGATCTCGGTCAAGAGCGTGTCGATCACGGCCCGCATCGTATCCGTCGAAGATCGGCTGCGGTTGTAGCCGATGGCATCCATCTCGTCAAGAAACAGCACGCTCGGCTTGGTCGCCCGCGCCGACGCAAACACCTCCCGCAAATTTTGCTCGCTCACCCCGATATACGGGTCGAGAATGTCCGAGACGTGAATCGGGATAAACCGGGCGCGGCATTCGCCCGCTGTCGCTTTGGCGATAAACGTCTTTCCGCAGCCGGGAGGGCCGTACAGCAAGATGCCGCCCCCGACCTTTTTCCGGAATCGCTCGAACAGTCCGGGAGACACGAACGGCTTCACAATTTTCATCTGGATCGCGTTTTTCACCGCATGCAGCCCGCCCACATCGGCAAACGTAATCGGCGTCGCTTCCCTGTCTCTTTTCCCCGCTTGCCCGCCAGAGATGACTTGAAATGGCCGCTCGCTGCCCGGCCCTTGGGCATGGCTGGCGGACGGGGGCCGGGTGGTTGCGAGGACGGGGGCTTTTTCGGGTTTGTCGTCGGCCGCGGCTTCGGGTTTGTTTCCGGCTATGTCGTCGGCCGTGGCTTCGGATTTGTTTTCTGCCGCCGCTTCGCGCACCGTCTCATGCAGTTTTACATGCTCGACCTCATGCACCGCTACACCCCCCGCTTTCCGGGCTGTCGCCTCCCCTGAAACGGCTGGCTCGCTTTGTACAGGCGCAGAAGCTGGCGTCGGCGCGAGGGAGAGCTTGCCCAGCTCCCCGATGATTTGCGGCGTAAGCGCCGGATCGTTGCAGCGCAGCGCTTCCGTGAACGCTTGCAGTGCCTCGTTGTTTTTGCCCGTCGCGGCGTACTCCAGCCCGAGCAAATACCACGCCGAAGCGTTTTCCGGGTTGCTTTTTGTCATATGCAAAAGCACATCGATTTTGTCCACTTACTGACTCCTCACTTTACACACAAGTTTATAAACTAGCGGCGAGATCCACGTGTAAATCCCGAACACAATCCAGCAGACGATAAAGTACCCGACCGCAAACGGGGCAAGGTAGCTGATGAGAAACAGAAGAACAACAAAAACTACCCACATCCCGATCGGGCCACCCAGCTTGTCTACGAGCCGATTGGGCCAAAAGACGATGTGCGTCTCCTTGTCGATCGCATCGAGCAATTCTTTGACCCGCTCATTGGTTGGATCGAGCAAAAACGCCTGGATGAGATTTTCCTTTGCGGTTTTGTAATCGTCGCGAAAGTACGCCTCTTCCCCGATTTTTATCAGCTTGTACAGCTCGTCGTCCGCGACTTCCACATACGTCTCCAGCGTTTTGCGCTGCTGCTTTTTGTTGCTGGCAATCAAGTCGATGTAAAACTGGTAGTGCAGCACCGTGCTGTCGTTCGGGTTCAGGCGCTGCGCTTCCGCCATCAGCAGCCTTGCTTTTTTCACGTGTCCCGTGTGGAACATCAGGTACGCGTAGGTCGCAATAATCCCCGGCTCCTGTGGGTTCAAAGCGAGAGCTTGCAGCAGCGCCTGCTCGGCTTCGTACCACTTTTTTTGCGACTGCAAAATCAGCCCGAGCAACTGGTACACGTACTCCGTGACCATCCCTTTTTGCAGCACGTCCACGCACAGCTCGTAGGCTGCCTCGTCATTGTCCAGTTGAAACTCGCAGTAGCTCAGCATGTAAAGCACGGTCGGATTGGTCGGCACTTCCGCCAGCGCCTCGCGCAAATGCTCTCTGGCCTGCTCATAGCGCTTCATATCGTAGTAATGCTTGCCCAGTTGATAATGTCGCGAATTTTGCAACGCTTCAGTTTCCATGGAACAGTTGCACTCCTTTTGCTGCGAAAAACCACTCTACGGCCTTGCCCAGCAACGCATATAAAACAGCTTCCGGCAGGATCGGCTCCGTCTTCGCGTAAAGCCTCATATGAATGCGGTACTTGCCTCTCATCAGGAAGTAATACATGATTCCGGTGCCGATCGCAAAAAAATGCGCGTACCTTGCTGCGAAGAAGAAAACGGCAACGCCTGCTGCCGCAATCACATAGCTCCAAAGCGGCTTGATCCGCAGCCAGCCTGCGTTTTTAATCCCGAGCACGATCGCTGGCAGCAAGCCTCCGAGGAAGACAGCCAGGAGGTAATGGGTCAGATTGTACGATTTGGTTTCGTAGTCGACATTTGGCTTCAACGTCGGCTGAAACAGCTCGTGGTTCATGTTTTCACGCTCTTTTCCGGGTGAATAGAAAGGATATATATACCATATCGGCTGCGAACAGCAGCTCGTTGAGTTAAGACACGATATTAGTGTCACTAGGTATTTCTAATGTTGGATTACCATTAACTGTTATTTTTAGGTTTGCTCCCCTCGTACTTTATTTTCCGTCGAGTTGGTCGCAATACTACTCCCCAAAAGGGATTTTTCTATGGATTCATTGAAGGCATAAGGCGAAGCTTATTCTGATATAAAAAACTCCCTATCTTCTAATTGTGGTTAGAGATGGGGAGTTTTCATAGTTTAAAGCCCACTTGTAAGTGGTTGTTTTGTTTAATTTTCTTTAGGGCTAGGGAAAAATGCAGAATTAACAGAAGGCAATGAATTTGCTAGATTAATAATGTTTTGTTTGCCAATATTTCCGCATACAACTATTAGTTTTCCAGAATCAAAATAATACAAATAGCTGTTTTTTAAATTTTCTTTTGAGACATATGCTTCATTCTTATTGGTTAAAGTAATTTTTTCAGGATCATTTGTTTCAACAAAAGGAAAACGATTATATACGGCAATCGTGACTATCTCTTTTTCATTAGCAAATGCCCAAATTTTTTTGTTTTTTTTCGGTATTTTGAGATTTAATGCATTAAATTTATCCATTGGCAAATCTAAGCCTTCTTTATTCATAAACCCCGTACCACCCTGTAATCTTAAAAAACCATCAATAACCCATTTTTTGGTATTATTGTACTCATAGAGAAAAACTGTATAATTAGTTTCGCCTTCAGGGGAACGTATAGCAACAATACTGGTATCACCAAGAGTTGATTCGAAAACGATATCATTTTTTTGAGGAAATGCACTTTTTCCATCTTTAAAAGTAACTTTATATTGGTATGTTACTGCTTCAGAAGGGGAAGAGGCATTTTTTGGTGATTCTAGGATGTGTCTGAAAACTCATTATTGAGTTAGTTTAAAGATGGACGCGACATATACAAACGCTAGGAATGATTTGGCCAGCTTGTCGTAACGAGTAGCGATTCGTCGAAAATGTTTGATTTTAT
>NZ_BAAIYG010000052.1:0-13322 GCF_057543335.1 Brevibacillus sp. YAE8 | reverse complement strand
GTGACTTCCTCCTTTTGGGCGTTTTTGGTTTGGTCACCGAAAAACTTCTCCAAATTGGGGTGAAGTCCCTTTTTTATCCCTAGAAATCCTTGTGTCTCAAGGGCTCAGATTTCTGCAAAATGCTCATATAATAACTCCATTCATCCTTTAGCTCTGCGCCAGGGTGATGCAAGATAGGTGGGGAGGATCAAGCATGCAAAAGACAGTAGAAAAAGAAAACCTGAATCCTTACGAGATTGTGCAAAAGCAGATTGACACGGCAGCAGCGTTGCTTCGTCTGCCAAGCCACGCCGTCGAAATCTTGAAAAGGCCGAAGCGCGTGCTCGCAGTCAGCTTTCCGGTCAAAATGGACGATGGCAGCGTTCGCGTATTCGAAGGGTTCCGCTCGCAGCACAACGATGCGGTGGGACCGACCAAAGGCGGCATTCGCTTCCATCCCGACGTCACGATGGATGAGGTCAAAGCGCTCTCGATGTGGATGTCGTTCAAATGCGGTGTCGTCGGCCTGCCGTATGGAGGCGGAAAAGGCGGCGTCATTTGCGATCCGCACGAGCTGAGCGCGGGCGAGCTGGAGCGCGTGAGCCGCGGCTTTATGGAAGCGATTGTGGACATCGTCGGCCCTGACACCGACATTCCCGCGCCGGACGTCTACACGACGCCGCAGATCATGGGCTGGATGATGGATACATACAGCCGATTAAAAGGCGCGTATTCGCCAGGCGTCATCACAGGCAAGCCGCTTGCGGTCGGCGGCTCCAAAGGGAGAAATGAAGCGACGGCCCGCGGATGTGTCTTCACGATTTTGGAGGCGCTCAAAGATTCGGGACGCAAGCCAGCGGAGACGACAGTAGCGATCCAAGGGTACGGCAACGCAGGCCGAATCGCAGCCAGACTGTTGACCGAGCTTGGCTTTCGCATCGTCGCCGTCAGCGATTCGCGCGGCGGCATTTACCACGGTGCAGGCTTGAATATCCCGAAGGTCGGGCAGTTGAAGGACACGTCCACGATCCTGGACTATCCGGGGGCAACCGCGATCTCCAATGAACAGTTGCTGGAGCTGGAAGTCGACATTTTGATTCCGGCCGCACTGGAAAATGTGATTACAGCCGCGAATGCCGATCGCGTCCGGGCCAAGTGGATTGCAGAAGCAGCCAACGGTCCGACGACTCCGGATGCCGACGCGATTTTGCGCGAAAAAGGAGTCGTGGTCATTCCGGACATTCTCGCCAACGCGGGCGGAGTGACCGTGTCGTACTTCGAATGGGTGCAAAACCTGATGCACTACTACTGGTCCGAGCAGGAAGTGAACGAAAAGCTGCAAACCGCGATGGTCAACGCTTACCGGTCGGTGGCGGAGCTTGCGGAAAAATACAAGGTCGACCTGCGCACAGGCGCGTACATGATCTCGCTCTTGCGCATCAAGGAAGCCATGGAAGCGCGTGGCTGGATCTGACGAACGGGCGAATCTACGAGCCTCTCGCAAGTTGTTTGCGAGAGGCTTTTCGCTCATGCCGCTGTCGCAATTAAGCGCAAAAGGTCCTCTCGCCATTCCAGAAAAAGTTCTGCTATTTTTCCAGAAAGAAAGGTATAATGATTTGACGAAAAATTTGCAGAATATATAAACATATATACATTCGATACATGCTTGTTTTAGCAGGCTTCCATTTTTCGCGATACTTCCCGGTGGAAGCAGGAACCCAAGTATTTTTGTCGAATTTGTCGGATTAATGTTTTTCTACCTGCTTTGCAAAGAGTGGAAAGGGGGATCTTTATGCCAATCAAACTGCCTGACGAGTTGCCTGCGGTGGAAGTGCTGGCCCGTGAAAATATTTTTGTCATGAAAGAAAGCCGTGCCTTTACGCAAGACATCCGGCCGCTGCGAATCGTCATCCTGAACCTGATGCCGGTGAAGGAAACAACGGAAACACAGTTGCTTCGCCTCCTGGGGAATACGCCCCTGCAGGTGGAAATCGTCTTGCTGCACATGTCCAGCCATACCTCCAAAAACACATCGGAAGAGCATTTGTCGATGTTTTATAAAACGTTTGAGGAAATCAAGGACCAACGCTTCGATGGCATGGTGATTACCGGGGCGCCTGTCGAGCAACTCGAATTTACCGAAGTTACTTATTGGGAAGAGCTGAAGCAAATTCTCGACTGGAAGCTGGCGAACGTGACCTCGACCTTGCATATTTGCTGGGGGGCGCAGGCCGGGCTGTACCACCACTTCGGAGTGCCCAAGCATCCGCTGCCGGAAAAGATGTTCGGGATTTTCCCGCATACGTTGAACAAGCAAAATGTGAAGCTGTTCCGCGGATATGACAACTACTTTTACGTCCCGCATTCCCGCCATACGGAAAATCGCCGGGAGGACATCGAGAAGGTGCCGGAACTGGAAATTTTGTCCGAGTCCAAGGAAGCGGGCGTGTACATCGTCGCGACGAAGGACGGCAGACAAATTTTCGTGACCGGCCATTCCGAGTACGATCCGACCACCTTGCAGGACGAGTACAAGCGGGACGTGAACAAGGGACTGGACATCGCCGTGCCGCGCAACTATTATCCCGACGATGATCCGAGCCGCGAGCCGATCGTCACCTGGCGCGCGCACGCCAATCTGCTTTTCTCCAACTGGCTCAACTATTACGTGTACCAGGAGACACCGTACGATCTGAACAACAGATAGCAGCCGGAAAACCATCCGAGAAATCGGGTGGTTTTTTGTGTAGACAAGATGTAGCGGCGGTTTTGCTTTTGCAGTTGACGTACCAGACCCCGACAGGTAGTGTGAGGATAACTATGTAAAAGCAAGCGGCATCTCATTAGCAAGGTGGGAGTTTTGGTGATGAAAAAAATCGTGAAGCAGGATCAGGACGTTATCAAGCAACACAACAAGCTGATGATTCTCGATATTATCAAAAACAAGCGGCCGATTTCCCGGGCTGAGATCACGAAAATTACGCGGATGAGCGCGACCTCGATCGGCCGGTTTGTCAGCGAGCTGTGCGAGGAAGGCGTCATTCGGGAGACGGAGCTGACTTCCTCTGGCGTCGGCAGGAAGGCGATCATGCTCGACATCGAGCCGGGCGCACTCTACACGATCGGCGTCGACATTGAGAAAAAGCGGATCAGCTTCGGCATCATGGACTTCAGCGAGACGATCGTCGCGCACCATCGCGTGGAGCACAAGGCGCTGGCGGGCACGCCAGCCGAGACGGCAGCGCTGATTTGCCAGGAAATTCGCGGCATGATCGCGAGGCAGGGCATTCCGTTTGAAAAAGTCATCGGCATAGGTATCGGCGTGCCGGGCGTCATCAACTACGAGCGGGGAGTCGTCCAGTTGTCCTCGACGCTTGGGTGGAAGGACGTAGCTTTTGCCGAGCTGATCGAAAAAGAGCTGGGCATCAAGACTGTGATCGACAACGACTTGAAGGTCAAAATCCTCTCGGAATACTTGTACGGCTCTGCCAAAGGCTCGAACAAAACCGCCCTGATCGGGATTGGGACAGGCATTGGGTCCGCGCTCATCATCAACGGCGAAGTGTTTCGCGGCGGCTCGAACAGCGCGGGCGAGCTGGGGCACACGACGCTGGACCCGAACGGCAATTTGTGCGAGTGCGGAAAGCGCGGCTGCCTGCAGACGTATATTGATGAAAACGCGCTGATTTTGGAGGCGCGCAGGGTAAAAGAAGTCACCGATGTGCGCGAGGTGTTTGCCGCGGCGCGAAACGGGGAGCGCTGGGCGAAGGAAATCGTCTCCCGCACCGCCCTCTACATCGGAATCACGATCAACAACATCGTCTGCATGTACAATCCCGACACCGTCATTTTGTCAGGAGACCTGGTGGAAAATTACCGCGAGATTGTCGAGCTGGTCGAGGAGCATAGCGACCAGGTGATTTGGGAGCCGTTCAAAGGGAAGTTCCGGGTGATCCCGTCCGAACTGCGCGGAGAGGCGATTGTCATGGGCGCAGGGGCCTTGGCGATGCAGCACTTTGCCCCACTGTCCGGGTCGTGGAGCGGAGAGTAGGACGATTTCGCACCAAAAATACCATTTATTGAAATCTCTGCCCGTGCCGATATAGAAAATAGTGGAAAACGTATTCGCGGGAAAAGCGGCAAAAGGGGAGAGCACGGTGTCGAAGAAAAGCACATACTTGCGCAGGTGGCAAAAAGGCTTGCTGACCGTCGTCCTGACAGTCGGAACGATTCTGTCCGGCGTCGGGCCAGCGGCAGAACTGGCGAAAGCAGAAACGGCAGCAAGCCAGAGCAAAAAGCTGTCGAGGCTGACGGTCAAAGAGAAGACGGTCAGACTGAAAAAAGACGGGTCACAGCAACTGACGGTACTCGCGCAATATGCGGATAAAACGACCGAAGATGTGACGCAAAAGGCGGAGTGGTCCACGTCCGACAGCGGAATCGTCACGGTAGAGGCCGGGCTGCTCAGAGCGACAGGCAGCGGCAAGGCAGATGTAAAGGCCCGCTTTGGCGGCAAGTTCATCACCATTTCCACAGAAGTGGATGTCGTCGCCAAGCTTGTCGTTGACCAGAAAAAGCTTGTGCTGAACGCAGGGGCTGCCAAGCAGATCGTGGCAATCGCTTCGTTTACAGACAAGTCTACGGCAGCCGTCACGGCAAATGCCGAGTGGACGAGCGCCGATCCCGAGATCGCGACGGTGGCAAACGGACTCGTCACCGCAGTAGGCTCGGGCAAAACGAAAATCAAAGTAGTGTACGGCGGCAAAAACGTGACCATCCCGGTAGAGGTGGATGTCGTTTCCAAGCTGGAGAGCGACCAAAAGAAGCTGTACGCGCGACCTGGCTCGTCGCAAGCAGTCAAGCTCACGGCCGTGGTGAACGGCAAGGAAAAAGCCGACGTCACCGCCAAGGCGAAGTGGACCTCCGACAACGAGCAAGTGGCAACAGTTGAAAGCGGCGTGGTGACGGTCATCGGGCCGGGCAAAGCGAAAATTACCGCTGCCTACGGCGGGAAAACGATTACGATTCCGGTAGAGGCAGCGGTCGTATCCCGGCTGGAGCTGAGTGCGACAAGAATCCAGCTCACAGCCAACGAGTCGCAACAATTGCAGGTGTTCGCCATTTATTCCGACAAGACGAAAGCTGACGTGACAGCAGAGGCCGAATGGACGAGCACAGACAAAAATGTAGCGAGCGTGGCGCAAGGCAAAGTCGCAGCCGGGACAGCAGGACGTGCGACCATTACCGCTTCCTACGGCGGCAAGCGGGTGATGATCCAGGCCGCCGTCAAATAAAAGCAGGTCACAAGCCAGGGCGGCAGATGCGTCCTGGCTTTTTCATCGGCGTAAAGGCTGTGGTAAGCTTGGGAAAGACAAGAATCAAAGCGAACGGATCGGGTGGAGGCGGCAAATGGATATTCGACAACTGCAATACTTTGTGGAAGTAGCCAAACAAAAAAATTTTACAAAAGCGGCCAACACGCTTCATGTCTCCCAGCCGTCCATCAGCAAGATGATGAAAGCGCTGGAGGAGGAACTGGGCGTCGTGCTGCTGGATCGCTCGGAGCGGAAAATGGAGCTGACCGAAGCGGGCGAGCTGGTGTACGGGTACGCGACAAAAGTGCTGCAGTTGATGGAAGGGATGACGTCATCCATCGCGCAAATCCGCAACATCGAGCGCGGACGGGTGAAAATGGGCATGATGCCGACAGTCGGCTCTTTTTTGCTGCCGAATGTAATTGCCATGTTCAAAAAGCAATATCCCGGCATTGAGATCGAAATGAAGGAGTACAGCGCCAAGCTGCTGGAAATTCAGGTGGAGCAGGGGAGCGTCGACCTCGGCCTGACGGTTTTGCCGACGGATGCGGAAAAGTTTTCCGCGGTTCCCCTGGTGGCGGAAGACCTCGTCGCCATCGTGCATCAGCAGCATTGGCTGGCGGGGGCGGACGAAGTGAACCTGGCGGAGTTGCGGGACGAGGACTTTATCCTGTTCACAGAGGAGTACGCGATTCACGACGTCGTGCGCCAGGCGTGCCGAATGAGCGGCTTTGAGCCAAAAGTGGCCTACATGAGCTCGCTGTGGGATTTTGTCGGGGAAATGGTGGCGACTGAGCTAGGCATCTCGCTGCTTCCGCGCTCGATTGTGAGACGCCTGCACAACGACCAACTGCATACGGTAAACATCTCGTCTCCCGTGATTGACTGGCAGTACGCCCTGATTTACCGCAAGGACGGCTACCTGTCGCACGCGACCCGCGCCTTCATCGAGTTTGTGCGGCAGCATTTGTCGCCATAACCAAATGGCATAGAAATCATGATATTTATGTATTGTACGAATGGAATCGGGACGCTTTAGAATGAAGGTACCAACATGAAGGAACCGGAGTGGTCTCGATGAAAAAATGGTTCTTGCTCCTCGGGCAAGTTTTGCTCTTGTATGGATTCACCTGGCTGGGCAAAGGAATCGCTTCGTTTTTGCCTGTCCCTGTCCCCGGCAGCCTGATCGGGCTGTTGCTTTTGTTCATTTGTCTGCACAACGGCTGGGTGCGCCTGCAGTGGGTAGAGGCGGGAGCCGCCCTTTTGTTTTCGCAAATGATTTTGTTTTTCGTGCCGTCTCTGGTCGGCATGATGCAGTATCCGTGGCTGCTCGGAGGAAAAGGACTGCTCGTTTTGCTGGTAGTCACTAGCGGTTGCGCGCTCGTGATGATTTCGACAGGCGTCGTTGCTGAGCGACTGTTCAAACGCGGTGAGGTGAAGCAGCTTGATCCTGTGGAAAACGTGTAGCGTAGTCCTGACGATTTTGTTTTTTTACATGGCGAAGCAGATCAACAAAAAGCGGCCGAGCCTCTTGTTTTCCCCCGCCGTGCTTGCGCCGGCCGCGATGATTGTCTTTCTTTTGCTCGCGGGCATCCCGTATGCTGCCTACAGCGAAGCGACGTCGTGGATCAGCGAGCTGATGGGGGTAGTGACGGTGGCGTTTGCCGTGCCGCTGTACCGCAACTGGTCGATTTTGATGGCGCACAAGCGGATGATTTTGCAAAGCCTCGCCGCAGGCTCCCTGATTGCGATTATCGCGGGCGTGTCGACAGCTATGCTGGTCGGCTTGGGCAAGGCGGCCGCCATCAGCGTCATCCCTCGCTCGATTACGTTGCCGATTGCCCTTAGCGTCTCGGACGCGATTGGCGGCATGCCGGCGATGACAGCGGTGTTCGGGATGCTGACCAGCTTTGCAGGCGTTTTTCTGGCGCCGTGGATTATCAAAAAAATGAAGCTGCGCCATCCCGTCTCGATCGGGCTGATGTACGGCATGGGGGCGCACATGCTCGGGATGGTCAAGGCGTTCGAACGCGGCGACACGGAAGGGAGCAGCGCGACGCTGGCCGTCATTGCCGGGGCGATGATTACGGTCGTGTGGGCGTTCACTCTGTTGCCGCTGATCTTGTCGTGGCTGGCCGTTTCATAGCGATAGCGGGGAGCTTCTTGGCAAGCTCCCTTTTTGCTCGGTATAATTGTATAAATATTAATTTTGTTTTATAAAAATACAAACAGGAGTGTCATACCTTGCAATTACAGTCGTTTGCATTGGAGCAGTATGAGGCAGTCGTCGAGCTTTGGCAGCGGGCAGGGCTTGTGCTTTCCCGCTCCGATACGCGGGAAGGATTGCTCCGCAAGCTGGAGCGCGACCCGGAGCTGTTTTTGGTGGCAACAAACGATGACGGGCAGGTCGTGGGGGCTGTCATGGGCAGCTATGACGGACGGCGCGGCTGGGTCAATCATCTGGCGGTCGATCCCGCCTGCCAGGGCCAAGCGCTGGGAAGCCGGCTCATGCAGGAGCTGGAGCGGCGGCTTATGAATGTGGGTTGCGAGAAAATCAACCTGCTGATCGAGCCGGAAAACAGCGGCGTGCAATCGTTTTACAGGCAGTTGGGCTTCGCCGCTTGCGAGCTGATTTTCATGGAAAAATGGATTGCGCCGCCCCAAGACGCGAAGAAAGGTGTATGATAGAGGACGGATTTAGCTAGACGATCATTCAACAGCTTGGCAGGAGGCAGCATGAACTATGAAACCCCTATATGTCGGACTCTTACTCTGTACCAGCTTCCTCTGGGGAGGAAACTTCGTCGTCGGTAAATTTTTGGTCGGACACGCGTCGTCGTTGACGTTGACCAATTTGCGCTGGCTGATTGCAGTCGCCTGTTTGCTGCCTGTCGTCTGGGTGCGCGAAAAGCGGATCTTGCCCACGCGACAGGCGCTCGTTCCGTTGATCGTGATGGGCGTGACAGGCGTGGCGCTGTTCAATCTGTTTATGTTCTGGGCGCTGGAGCGGACAGACGCTACCAATGTCGGGCTTTTGTCGACGCTCAACCCGGTTTCGATCGCGATTTTCTCGTTTTTGCTGATCGGGGAAAAAATTCGGCCGCTGCAAATCGTCGCCATGCTCATTTCTTTTGCAGGCGTGCTGGTCGTGCTTTGCAAAGGCGACTTTACCCATTTGGAGCAACTGCATTTCAATACAGGCGACCTGTGGATGCTGGCGGCTGTGGCGATGTGGGGAATTTACTCCGTCTGTGGACGCTGGGCGATGAAAACCGTGTCGCCGATGATGTCCACCCTGTACTCGGGACTTTTCGGCGTAGCGCTGATGCTGCCGTTTAATCTGACGACGTTTACCGTCGAGAATACGACCTGGTCATTTTGGCTGTCGCTGTTTTACGTCGGCGTAATGGCGACTGTGGTCAGCATGGTCTTGTGGAATGTCGGGGTGCAAAAGGTCGGGGCGACCTCTGCTGGCATGTTCCTCAACTTCAACCCGGTGTTTACCGCGATTCTCGCCTTTTTGCTGCTGGGCGAGACGATGAGCGTGCTCCAGCTTCTGGGCAGCGTCATCGTCATCGTCGGCTGCTACTTGTTTGCCAAGCTCAAGCACGTTCCGGCCAAGACGCCTGCGGCGCTGGAGCAGGCAAGAGGCTGAGGCTGGCTTGTTTTCCGTCTGCGTACAGCGCAGGCGGAATTTTTTTGGCAACGAACGGGCGTGCCTTTTTGCCAGACCGGGCAGCAATTTCCCGCGAATGCCGCGCGACCGTTTTTTTTCGCACACATGGACATGGGCGGACGCATACACATACCAAGGACGGTGTGTGCAGAGGAGGTTGTCTATGTTAATCATCAGTGGCAGACGGGCCGATCCGGACGCTTTGGCAATGGAGTGGGGATTGAACGAGGTCCAGCGAGAAGTGGTGGAGCGGATGGCGGAGAGCCGGGAGGAGTTCTCCTACCCGCAGCCTGAATTGCTGCAGTTCGAACTGAAGATGAGGGACCATCTGGTGCGCTCGGCACGGGCGCTGTACGCCAGCGGGATCGCCTTTTCCACCTATGAAAGATCGCGCGCCAACCCGGCGTACTGGGACCGCACCGAGCTGGGCGGCTTTCGGCTGAGACAGGGGATTTTGCCCTCGCAAGGAATCATCAACATTTTTCAGGAAGGCAGAAAATACGCGACCGAGTGTGCGACAGCGATGGTCATTATTTTGTACCACGCCGTTCTCCAGTCGATCCGCCGGGAAGACTTCGAGCGGCTGTTCGCGGATATTTTGCTCTACGACTGGCGCTACGATCAGGATCTCGATTTGCGGACGATCCCGACGACGACGTTTTTGCCGGGCGATATTTTGTATTTTGCCAACCCGGATCACAACCCCGACAAGCCGCAATGGCAGGGGGAAAATGCGGTCGATCTGGGCAGAGGGCTGTACTACGGGCACGGAGCGGGCATTCGTGACGCCGAGTCGATGATCGAGTTTTTGAACGAACAGCGCAGGGTAGGGGCAACCAGGTCTGCGTACCTTGTTCCCCAGGCGACACGCCCCGGCTTCGCCTATTTGTTCCCGTACGACAACCGGCGTCCGCAGGTGCGCTTCGAGCAGCGGGCCGCAGACATGGGCAGTCGGATTACGGCGCAGATCGGTTCGCTTTTTTGGGAATGGTGAAGACGAAAAAAGCCTCGAGCCGAAGTTATGGCGAGAGGCTTTTTGCTGATGGCAGACTGACAGTGGTTACGAAAAACGGCTGAGCGAAAACATCGACAAATCGAGCTTGGATTCCCCGTCGATGAGCAGTTGGCTGGCAGCTTCTCCTACTGCGCTCGCGAACTTGAAGCCGTGGCCGGAAAAGCCTGCGGCAAAGACGATGTGCGGGTTGTCCGGATGGCGGTCGATGACAAAATGTTCGTCAGGCGTCATCGTGTAGATGCAGACTCTGCCCTGGCGCAAGGCCCCCGCCGCTTGCGGCATGTACGTCTCAAGGAACGCGCGGACATCGCCTTCATCCGATAAATAGCAGCCAAAGGTCCGCTCCAGCGTGTCGGGATCAATGGCTTGTCCCCCGTCATGGCGGCCGATTTTGACACCTGCTCCATCGATGCTCGGAAAGCCGTAAAACATGGAGTCACCTAGGTGGAAGACGAAGGCCGGGAACCGATCCGCGCTGTACAAGCTTTCGTCTGCGCCGAACCAGGCGACGGTTTTGCGCGTGGGGACTAGCGGAACGGACAAGCCGAGCTCCTGCAGCAGCGGCGCGTTCCAGGCCCCGGCGGAGACGAGCAGCTTTTTGCCGCGATAGCTCCCGGAGTCTGTATGCACAATCACGTCTGCCCCGTCTGTTTGCAGGCTGGTCACTTTCGTGTTGGTCAGCAGGCTTGCGCCAGAAGCTGTGGCCAACTCGCGGTAAGCGCGAATGGCATGTTCCGAGTAGAGAATGCCGGAAGCAGGCTCCAGACAAGCGTAAAAATGATCGGGCAGCTCGATTCCCGGCCAGCGCTCGCGCACTTCCTGGGCGGTCAGCACTTCGAGCGGAAGCGAGTAGCGCTCGGCGCTCTCCCGCACCTCCTGCAAAAAGGCGCAATCGTGCGCGCCTGCGCTCAACACCCCGGTTTGGCTGAACAGCTTCACATTCGCGGCCTGTTCCAGCTCGGCCCAAAGCTCTTGCGCTCGCAAGGCAAACGGCACGTACTGCTTGCCTTCTCCGTAAGCGTGGCGAATGATCCGGGTGTCTCCGTGGTGGCTGCCCATCGTGTGCGGAGGGTCAAAAGCGTCAATCAGCAGCGCGCTTGCGCCTCTTTTGGCCAAATAGTAACCGGCGGCCATGCCCATCGAGCCTGCGCCGACGATGATTACTTCGTATGTTTGCATAAAGGATTCCCCCTAAGTTGGTCGTGCTGCTGTTTCTGATGCCAAAGCCGCATCTATCTCTTCTTCCCCATTATAGAGCTTACGTTTTTCTCGTAGCAATCAATCTAGGAAAAATTCTGAATATTACCGGTTTCATATGTTAGATGTTGTTATTTTTGGTAGAGAGGGTACAATTTGTATCGGGCATGTTTACCTTGAAATTGAAAAGGGAATATGGATTTAGCGATATCATACAATGTCGAGAAAAGTGGTGTTTCTATGAAGTGGACGATCGGGAAAAAGCTAGGCAGCGCGTTTGCCCTAATTCTCATGGTGATCGCATATATGGGAGCCATGAGTACATACAAGACAAGCCTTATCAACAGCAAAGTCGAAGAAATGAAGTCCGTCTGGCAGCCGGGCATGGAGGCAATCCTGAAAATCAATTCGACGCTGGAAACGATCTACGGCCTGAATCAGACGATTCTGAACGCTGAATCGCTGGCAGACAAAAACAAATACGCCGGACAAATTGATGAAAACTTCGTCTATATCGACGGATTGCTGATGAGCTATGAAAAAACGATTATCGATGAGGAGGATCGGAAGCATTTCGAAGGCTTGAAGGCAGCCATGAAGCAGTACGAGATTTTCAATCAGGAATTTGTGGAAGTCGGCAAAAAGATGGACATCACGCGCGGGGTGACGCCGGAAGAGTTGGCCGAGCTCAAGCGTGTGCGGGACAAGGCGAGCGAGCTGTTCACGGAGCGCAAGAAGCACATCGACGCCATGATCGCGTTCAACAAAATGGGAACGGAACGGGCAGGCAGGGAAAGCGCCGAGCTGTACGCGGCTCTCAAACGGGACAATCTCATTACGCTCGCCGCCTCCATCGCGGGCTGCCTGCTGCTGGCTCTCTGGCTGACGAGAAGCATTCGCGGTCCGGTGCTGCGCCTGGTGGCTGAAATGAAGGAAGTCGCGCAAGGAAACCTGCGCGTGGAGCCGCTTGTGGTCAAAACTCGCGATGAGATTTTCGATCTGGCCAATTCCTTCAATGAGATGACGGACAGCCTCAAAAGGGTGATCCGCCAGGCCGGCGCGACATCGGAGCAGGTAGCGGCATCGGCCGAGGAACTGATGGCAAGCGCTGAGCAGACGAGCCGGGCGACAGAGCAGATCGCGGTTACGGTGCAGGAGGTCGCGGTTGGTACGGATCGTCAGGTCGCCAGCGTGGAGCAAGGGGCAAAAGCAATTGACGACATGTCCCGGGGAATACGCCAAATTGCGGCGAACGCCCAGCAGGCGTCCAGCATGGTCGTCCAGGTGGCGTCGATGGCAGGCGAAGGAAACCAGTCGATCCAGGCCGCTGTCCAGCAAATGAACGCCATTCACGATTCGATCCGCGAGCTGGCCGGGGTAGTCGATGGGCTGGGCAACCACTCGCAGGCAATCGGGCAAATTATCGAAGTCATTACAGGCATCGCCGAGCAGACCAATCTGCTTGCGCTCAATGCAGCGATTGAGGCAGCGCGAGCAGGCGAACACGGCCGGGGCTTTGCAGTCGTAGCCGACGAGGTGCGCAAGCTGGCCGAGCAGTCGTCCAAGTCGGCGCAGCAGATCGGGCAGTTGATCCAAACGATTCAGACAGACACGAAGCTCGCTGTGGAGTCGATGGAGTCGGGAACAAAAGAAGTGCAGGAAGGGATTCTCGTGGTGCACCATGCGGGCGAGACGTTCGGACAGATTCAAATGTCGATCACGACCGTGGCCGACCAGATCCAGGACGTGTCGGCGGCAGCTCAGGAAGTATCCGCGCACTCCGAGCAAGTGGTGCAGGCGATTGAGCTGGTAAGCGAGGTGTCGGAGATCGCAGCCGACGGTACGCAAAACGTTTCCGCTGCTACCGAGGAGCAGCTCGCAGCGATGGAGGAAATCACTTCTTCGGCGACAGCCCTTTCCACCATGGCGGAGGAGCTGCAGCAGATGATTAGCCGCTTCAAAGTGTAAGGCGTGCAATCACACTTCGGGAACGGTCGAAGTTTCCTTGTACTAGAACGAATACAGAAGAACAAGCACAACCCTTTCATTATTAAACTACCATTTTGTGTTCTGCCCTCGGTACAGAAGAAAGATTTTTCTGCAAGCAGATGTAGAACAACGCTTCAAAGAGTTGGTACAT
>NZ_BAAIYG010000051.1:0-13459 GCF_057543335.1 Brevibacillus sp. YAE8 | reverse complement strand
AGGACTTGACCGTTTCCAGCTCCGCCATCCGCCGGAACAAGGGAGCAAAGATGAAGTCCGCTTCCCACACCACGGAGCATTCCGTCCTGTCCAAAAACCAGTTTTCATCATATGCGTCCAGACGGTACGCAGCACTGTTCTCCATGATGCTTGTCCGCAGAAAAGAGAAGTAGATGGTGCAAATCTCCCCCTTTTTCCCTTGTTCCTGCTGTATGGCTGCCTGTGTACACAGCGCATTGAAAGTGTCCACAAAGCCGCTCTCGATGCTTTCCTTTTTCTCGCGGTACCGCTGGTCAATCTCGATCAGATCGTACTGCCACCGATCCATCACGTGATTCTGCAAAAAATCATGCATGGCCGCCTGCTTGTCCATCCGCTTGCTCATTTGATATTTACCTTCGCCCCGCTTAAAGTCACATCGTCTACGATGCTCAAGGTAGCATCGGCCTGCTTCATGTCTACGCCCGCTTCTCCATGAATGACCACCTTTTCGCCCCCGATGATTTCAATATCCTCTTGGGCAGTTAAAGTGATTTTCTTGTCGCTGTTAATCTCGATGCCGCCATCGTCTGTCAGGCGCATCAGCAGCTTGCCGTTGCCAATAATCTCGATCGCTCCCGGCCGGAAGATGATTTGCTTGCCGTATTTCGTGCTGATGCTTTTGACGGAGGGATCGCTCCGCTTTTGAGGATCAGAGGAGAGCAGATCGACCGAGCTTGCGGCAAAGGCATGCTGCTCATTGGCATCAGGAAAATACAGACGCACCTCATCTCCGACTTCCGGCATGCAATACCAACCGCTGCCATCGGGGGAAGAGTACACTGTCGAGTAGGAGAACCAGATGGCCTCATCAACAGGTTGTTTTTTATCCACGTACAGATGCACTTTTACCGAATCTTTGGCCACATCCAAAACTTTGCCGAACAAAGAAGAGCCAGCCAATTCGGGAGGAAACAGGGTAGGACAGCCTAACCCTTTCTGATCGCGCAAGACGTATTGATGGACCAAAATCCCGTGTTCGATCCTGGTTTCGGCCCTGTATACGTAAAGCGTGCGCCGCAAAAAGGCAACCGGGCTGCCCAAATCCAATATTTTGTTGCTGGCGACTTCATAGCTGATGGTGTTTTGCTCCGTAATATCCTGCATGTCGTTTTCTGATTTCAGCTTGTATTCCTTCAAGTTCTTTTGAATGGTGTAATTGTGTTCCTCCAGCTTTTGCGGTTCGCCCAAGTTCGGGACTCCGACAAAATACCTCAGTCCCTTTTGCGTGCAGACTGGAACCAATGGCGCGTGGAAATGAGAAGCCAGCCGCTTGGCAAACTCCCAATCGGTTTCCTTGTATTGCACCAGCAATCCCCCGATCTTCCGTCCATCTGAGGCTTCATCGACCACATGGGCGGAAGGGTACTCTCCGGTGATCTGGGCAAACAGGTCGCGATAAGTCCGTTGCTTGTTTTGAAAAGAACGGGTCTTCTTTGCAACATCCATCTGAAGGGTGGCGCTGTACGCCTCAATGTCGATGTACCGCACACCTCTTACGGCACGGACAGACAATTTGGTAACGATGCCTTGAAACAACACCCGTTTTCGCGCACCGTCCTGAACAGACACCTCTATTCTTTCATTCTCATCCGCCTGTTCGACGTACTGGTCCAGCTTTTCTTCGGGCACGATTCCGCTTACCGTGAGCTTGATATGATCGTTCACCTGTTTAATCAGGCTCAATTGTGTAATTTTTTCGAATTGGTAGGTCGATACGAAAATGTCGGCATAAGTATAGACAGATTGGCTCATCCTTGCTCCTCTCCCTCGTTCTCCTCCGTAACGCTCACCGTTCTCATGACCTGAAACGCAATCTCCCGCCACTCTCCATACTCGGCAAAAGGGCAGCAAAATGTGCCCATGACCATTTTTCCTTCCAAGGCCAGAAAAAACATGAGGTGATACAAAAAGCCGTCCAGTGCCGGGCTTTTAAAGTCGAAGTAGCCAACTTGCTTTTCTCCGACCATTTCTACCCCTTCTGAATAGAAGACATTTGCCGGATTCGTCTTTTTGATCGTAGCTTTCATCCCTGCCGTCAGTTGCTTGACCCACTGGTCCTGCAAGTCTTGGTCGACCCTGCTCAACGTAAAATTAATGCCGCCCGTCTCATCGCTTTTGATAATCTGCGGGCGCTGCTGGTACGGATATTTGACTGCCCGCAAATGGTCAGGCATGTCCTCAAACTCTTTTGGGATAAACAAGCAGACCTTGTTGTCCCAAAATCCTTGCTGTTCAAACTCGTAGAAGCGGCTTCCCACCCTGACTGGTCCGGTGCAAATGTTAAGGGGAACGCTCGCTTTTTCCGATTCATTCAATAATGCCAGTATCTTTTCATCCCTATGCTCCATAGCTCGTACCGCCCTTATTATCCTTTATGAAATCCCTCATTAAAGAAATTTTGGAATATTATTCTATACCCCTTCTTTGTATGTATCGGAACTTTCCCTTGTCCATTTCACCCAAATATTAGAAAAAAGCCCATCCTAGTCCAGAATGGACTTTGAGTTTGTTTGCATGAAGGCGACTTGCCATGTTTCCACGAAAAAAACCGACGACCCCCGCATTCAAGCGGTACATCGTCGGTCTTGTCATGCAAGCCTGTTATTTTTTCACCGAAGGCATAACGCCTTCCGGAATCGGGCACACGTACGTTTTGTCGCCGAGGCGGGCTTTCAGCTCGGCTTTTGCCTTTGCGATCAACTCTGGATTTTGCAGCATATCTACCGCAGTAGCAGCCATGACCTTCCCGGCGTGCAGCATTCCTTTGTGCGCCATCGAGGTCGCTCCGAGCGACACCCATTGCCAGGAATGCAGCGTAGAACCGTTGATGAAGCAAGCTGTCGTACATTGCGCTGTCGGCGCGATCCAGCTTACGTCCCCTACGTCCGTGGAGCCGTTCAGCGGAATCGTCGACCCGGTGTACGGGTTCAGCCATGTCACCATGTCCGGGTCCGGCGCGTCTGGCGACTGTCTTTCCGCTGTCGCTTTTTCCTGCGCAGACAGCGTTGCGCGCATCGCTTTTGCCAGTTCCAGCTCTGCTTCGTCGTGCACAGGCACGCCAAGCTCCTGGAAGTTTTTGTACATGACCTCTTCCAGCGTCTTGTTTTGCACCAGGTTAGAGCACGCCTTGTCGAAGACGATCTCTACTTCGGTTTCCGTCATGAGTGCCGCGCCTTTGGCGATTTTGCAGACGCGCTCGTAAATTTCCTGCACCTGGTCGACCTTCGGCGCGCGCACGAGGTAGAGCACCTCGGCGTACGCCTGCACCACGTTTGGTGACAGGCCGCCGGAATTGGTGATCGCGTAGTGCACGCGGGCATCGGTAATGATGTGCTCGCGCAAGTAGTTGACCCCGATGTTCATCAGCTCGACTGCATCCAGCGCGCTGCGGCCGAGGTGCGGACTGGCTGCGGCATGGGCGCTTTTGCCTTTGAACTTGAAGTAAACCTGGTAGTTGGCCAGCGACTCGACTGCCATGATGCTGTTGTAGCCCATCGGGTGCCAGCAGAGGGCAAAATCGACGTCGTCAAACAGTCCGGCGCGCGCCATGAACGCTTTGCCGGAGCCGCCTTCTTCCCCTGGGCAGCCGTAGTAGCGAACCGTTCCGCTCATGTTGTTTTCTTCCATGTACTGCTTCACGGCAACCGCCGCCGCCAGCGAAGCCGTCCCCAGCAGGTTGTGCCCGCAGCCGTGTCCGTTTGCGCCCGGCACTTCCGGCTCTTCTTTGGCCTGGCCTTTTTTCTGGCTCATTCCGGAGAGGGCATCGAACTCGCCCAGGATCGCCACAACCGGACTGCCGCTGCCGAAGCTGCCGATGAAGGCGGTTTTGATCCCGCCGACGCCGCGCTCCACCTGAAAGCCTTCTGCTTCCAGCGTTTGCGCCAAAAGCTCAGCGGACTGGTACTCTTCGAAGCGCGTCTCCGCCAATTCCCAGATGCGGTCGCTTACTTTAATGAAGGAATCCCGTTTTTGCTCGATCATGTCTGCAATTTGTTTGGTATGCATGTAAAAACATCCTCTCTATGTCGGAGTTGGCAAAAAGGCGACTTTGGCAACAGAGAGTTGCTTTTTAGGCAAGAAGCCGTCTGGCAATCCGCTCCAGCAGCTTGACACTGCGCGGCAAAATTTCTTCCTGAATATCGAACTTCGGATGATGGTGCGGAGCCGGAAGGTCGGTCCCGATCGACATGTACGTCCCTTTGCCGCCGCGCTCCTGCACGCGCTTAATCATGAAGCTCGCGTCCTCGCTGCCCATCGAGTTGTGCTCGCCCATTTTAAACGAGGAGAAGCCTTCCACGTGCTTCGCTTCTTCCAAAGCCAGCTCTGCCATCTCCACATCGTAGTTGATCGGGATCGCTCCCCCGATCACTTCGATTTTGTAGTCCAGCTCATGCATCGCTGCGCTGTGCGCGATGATGTTGCGCACGCGTTGCTCGACCTCGGCGTTGACTTCCTCGGAAACAGAGCGCGTCTCGACTACCATCTTGGCGTAGGCCGGAATGATGTTTGCCGCAGTGCCCCCTTCCAGCACCCCGACATTCACGCGAGTCGATCCTGTGCTAAAACGGGGAATCGCATGAATGTTGAGCAAAGCGGTGGCCGCTCCGAGCAGGGCGTTTTTCCCTTGCTCCGGCGAAGCACCGGCATGGGAGGACACGCCGTAAAAATGAGCGAGCATTTTCGTGGTGGCCAAAAAGCCGTAAGAGCCGCCGTGCACCTCGCCGAGCGGGACGTTGACGCCCAGGTGGTGACAGAAAAGGTAGTCCACGTCGTCGAGAAGCCCTTTTTGCACGATCGAATACGCGCCGCGCACTCCTTCTTCGGCTGGCTGGAAAATCAGCTTGAGCGTCCCGGCAAACTCCCCTGCCGCAAGCGCCTCCGCTACGCCAAGGCCAATCGTCGTATGCCCGTCATGGGCGCAGGCGTGCATGTTTCCTTCGTAGCGGGAGCGGAAGCCGTTCGCCTGCGGAAAGTGGTCCGCATCGGTGCTCTCCAGCACAGGCAACGCGTCCATGTCAAAGCGGAACGCGACAGTCGGGCCAGGCTTGTTCCCTTTTTTCACCCCGATGACAGCAGTGTAGCCGCCGCGCATTTTTTCCACGATGGCCGGGTTGGCGCCGTCGCGCAGCGCCCGTTCGTAAGCCGCTTCCAGCACCGCCTCGGACGGCAGCCCCCTGCGGGCATCACCATCCATGGCGTCCTGGCCGTAAATTACGTCGTAGCCGAGGGAAGTCAAAATTTCCACTACTTTCGAAGCGGTGCGAAACTCCGTAAAGCCCACCTCGGGATGCATATGAAAATCTCTTCGTAACGAAACCAGATCCAGCATGTTTTTTTCCTCCTGTTTATTCTCGAGTCATCTTCAGTTCATCACCGGATAAACTCCAGGACCGATTGGCAGACCTACGAAATACCAGACGACCAAGAGCAATGTCCACAAAACAAAGATGGCGATCGGATACGGCATAATCAGGGCGTAGTACGTCCCCAGCTTCGCATCCTTTTTGTACTCCTGCAAAAAGCTCAAGAAGAGCGGGATAAACGGCGAAACGATCGCAAACGGAATGACCGACGAGTCAGCGACCCGGAATGCCACCTGCGCGAATGCCGGGTGGAAGCCAAGCGCCATGAACATCGGCACGAACACGGGCGCAAGCAAGGACCAGATCGCCGAGCCGCTCGCGATAAACATACACAGAAACGCAGACAAGAACATCAGGCCGATAAACACAGGCGCGCCGCTCATGTTCACTTGCTCCAGCAAATCCGTAATCGACAGCGCCAGGAAGCTGCCCATGTTGCTCCAGTTGAACATCGCCACGAATTGGGACAGCGGGAAAATCATGATGATGAATCCTGCCATGCCCTTGATCGGGTCTGTCAGCAAGGCCGGGATGTCATTTTGCTTTTTGATAACCCCAACCTTGATTCCGTACGTAATCGCTACGGTAAAGAAAAAGAGCAAAATGACAGGGACAATACCGGAAATGAACGGGGAAGGCACGATTGTCCCCTGCTTCGGATCGCGCAACAGGCCATTTTCAGGCACGACCAATACGGCAATCACAGCAATGAACACAAGCGCTGCGATACCTGCGGCACGCAAGCCTTTCTTTTGGGTATCGGACAAATCTTCCAGTTTCTTTTCCGATTTGCCTTCGCTTTTGTAAACGCCCAGGCGCGGCTCCACGAATTTATCGGTAATAAACCCGATCGCCGCCGAAAGCAGCAGGACAGAAGCGGACATGAAGAACCAGTTGTCGAGCACACTCACTGTCACGTCTGGATTCACTGACTTGGAAATCTCTGAGCTGATACCGGAGAGCAGCACGTCTGTTGTGACGATCAAAATGTTGGCGGAAAAACCGGACCCGACCCCCGCAATCGCGGCGAGCAGCCCTGCCACCGGATGGCGTCCGACAGCCAGGAAGATCAACGCGCCCAGCGGCGGCATAATCACGAACGCCGCATCAGAGGAAACGTGGCTGAAAAACGCGATAAACGCTACGAGGTAGCTGGCGTAGCGGGCACTGACCCGCAGGGACATTTTGCGAATAACGGCTTCCAACAGGCCGACCTTCTCCGCAAGTCCCACGCCGAGCATGAGCGTCAAAATGGAACCGAGCGGCAGGAAGCCGGAGAAGTTTTTAATGATGTTGGGCAAAAGCCATTGCAAGCCTTCCTGGCTGAGCAGATTTTTGACCTGCACCTGCTCGTTTTTGATCGGATCGACTGCCGTGACGTGAAAAATCGACAAGACCGCGGTAATAATCATCAAAGCGGCGATCAAATAAAGGAACAGCATGAATGGATTCGGCAGCTTGTTCCCGACTCGCTCTACCCATTTGACGAGACCGATTCCTTGTGCATACTCCTCATTCCGGTTTGTCTGTACAGTATGTGCACTCATGGAGCACTCCCCCTTAGGCCGTTTCTTTCTGCTGATAACCATCATTCTCGTTTGTCTCGATGGCGAAACAACAACGTTCTGAATGAGTGGTCAGTCTGGTTGATGGCATGAAAGCGAGAAGGTGAAAGCCCTTTCATTTTCATTTCAACGCAATCCATTCATTCAAGCGCACAGCAAAGCTCGTCGCCGCGCAGATACTCCTTTCTTTTTTCGGTCGGCAATGACAATTATACGAATACAAAAAGACAATTTCGTTTAATTGGATTATATAACCTGGGTAACTTTTTTTCAATAGAATTGTTTGACTTCTTGAAAAATAGAAAAGCTTCCATGTTTATCCCTTGTTCCCCGGCTTTGACATTCGAAAACCGGGCCGTGCCAAACCATTGGCGCAGCCTTGGTTGCGCTGATACCGGGCAAGAATCTTATCTATCCATTCTTATCTGCACAAAAAAAGCAACCACCCATGCGAGTGGTTGCCTTCTTTGCTTCCTTATTTACTTGTAGCAGGTCGGTCACCTGGGCCGTCTGGTTGACCGCTTATTTTACGCCTACAGCGTCATACGCTGCCTGAACAGATTTGACTTGTTTGGAGCTGGCACCGAACAAGTCGGTTGCGGACTGTATCGCAGCACGGCGCATAGCCGAGAAGTTGGAGTAAGGCGTCAGGTAGTGCGTCAGAGCGTGGTAGTAAATTTTCGCCGTATCTTCGCGGCCGATGCCGTTGACGTTCACGCCGTAGTGCGTGCCGCCTTCTGCCAGCAGGTACGCTGCCTTGTTGTTGATTCCGCTGTTGATGTGGACGCCGCCGTTATCTTGGGAGCCGGTGTAGCGCTTGCTGTAGTGATCCGGGTCGCCGTACTCCGATGGGTCTTCCAGGGAACGCAGTCCGTCTCCGTTCGTACCTGGCGTGTAGATGTCCTCGCCCATCAGCCAATCGTCGTCGTCAATCATCGCACCGAAAATATCGGAAATCGACTCGTTCAACGCTCCCGATTCGTTTTGGTAAATCAGTCCTGCTGTCTTCTCGGTGACAGCGTGGGTCAGCTCATGCGCTACTACGTCCAGCCCGCCGGACAGCGGCAGGAATGTGCTGCCGTCTCCGTCTCCGTACACCATCTGGTAGCCGTTCCAGAACGCGTTGTTGTATCTCGTGCTGTAGTGAACGGTGGAGCGGATCAAAGCGCCGTTTCCATCGTAGCTGTTGCGGTTGTGCACGTCGCGGTAGTAGTCGTACGTTCTTTGCGCATACGCGTGCGCGTCGACTGCCGCGCCATCTGTCCAATAGTTGTCGCTGTCGCTCAGCAGCGTGCCAGGGAGCGTAGTGCGGTTATTGGCTGAGTATGTCTCGATGCCTTTTCCGCGAGTCTTGTCGCTCAGCACGTACTTGCCGCTTTGCAGTGTCGTCTCGAACTGCTTCGTATCGCCCAGCACGCCTGTTCCGCTTCCGGTCACGTGGTCGAGCATATTGTATTTGTTGATGACATCTCCGCTGTGCGCGTCGATAAAATACATCCAACGGCCAGGCTGCGGATCGAGGAAGTTCAGCTCAACGGCATACGCCAGGTAAGCTTCATCCTCATGCACGTAAATGTACAGCTTCGCCTCTGGGTCGCGGATGAAATCCGGCTCTTCGCCCACTTCATCCTCGATGTCCTTGATTGCTTGTTTCAACGCTTTTTGTTCACTGAGCTTCGGCTTTTTCTTCAACTGCTTGTTGTCATCGAGATCTGGAATGAACTGGCCCAGATAAGACGTGACATTGCCGTCCGCATCTATGTGAACTGTTTGCTGGAAGCCGTAAATCGGAATGCCGTTGTAGACTTCCTGCAGCCGGTAGTGCTTCGTATCCGTCTCTTTGTTGCGGACCTGATTCACAATTTGGAAGTGGTCCTCTACGTCTCCCTGGATACGGAACTCGTCTTTGTACTTCTCGAGGTATGACCAGACGACGTCATCCCCCTTAGCCCCTTCTGGCTCCCAAGCTTCCCCGATATACTGCGGTGTGTCCCACTGTTTGCTGTAATCGATTTGCTTCGGTTTGGCCAGAGCAGGCACTGATGCAAATCCCGACACACCTACGGCAATGCTGAGAGTGAGGCTGGTGGCAATGTAAGACTTTTTCATTCTAAAAAATTCCCCCAATCAAAAGATTATGAATGTATGAAACATTTTATCTTATTTGCTTTTTCTGGAAAAAATCCCTTTTTTTCTCGGTATTTTTTTGCCGACATTTTCTCCATTTCTTTGACAAAAATCGCGGACTGGCTGTTCACGCTACCATACACCCGGCTTGCGCAGGCTTGTTCCTCTGGCTCAAACGGCCCGGCCAAGCGAGTGCCAAGGCTGCCCGGAGCGGCTCGTCCCGAATCGGCGGATCGCTTCTGCACCAACAAAAAAACACCCGAGCTTATCGGGTGTTTGCCTGCTTTTTCAGCGCACAAGCGTGTATATTTTTTTCGGCCGACCGCGCATCGCCTGCTGTTCCTCGCCTTTGTACTCGGCAAGCTCCACTTCGCACAGGCTGCCCATGATTCGCTGGGCATTGCGCACCGTCATGGACAAATACGAAGCGATGTCTGTCGTGGTGAACGATTTCCAGCCCATCCGCTGCACCAGCGCCCGCAGCTTGTGGTACGTCTTGACGCTGACGTTGGCCTTGTTCAGCTTTTCGAGAAGCTCCCGGTCATTGGAGCGGTAAGCGTACTCCAGCTCCTCCGCTTCTCCCACCGATTCCATCATGACGCCGTTGTCCTGCACGACCACGATGCCGAACTGCGGCCGCTCCTTGGCGTGCTGAATCGCTTTTCTCGCGTTGTTTTCCGCAGAAAAAGCCGTATCGCCGAAGCCTACGCCGACTGCGACAGGCACGTCCGCCTCTAGCGAGAGCTGCTCGACCGTGTGGCGAAGCATTTCGATCTCCCGCTGGATCGCGCCGCGCGAGCTGAAAATCTGGTAGCGGCCGTTTCCGTTTGCCATCAGCGAGCCGTCCAGGCGCTCGCAGAGCAGAAGCAAAATCTCCCTGATTTTCAGCTCCAGATGTTGCAGATGGAAGCGCGTTTTCGCCCGCTCGGGAATTTTGTCGAACTGTTCCAGCTCGATGATTTCCACCCCGATTTGCGTGTGCTTGAAATACGAGCTTTTCGCTTTTTCGATGACGATCTTCATCGCCTGGCGAATCTCCATCTTCGTCATCAGGACGCGGTACACGGGAATGCCGGCCTCGCGCAGCGCCTGCTCGACGGAAAACAAGGTGGTGAAAGCGCCCTGCGTTTTTCCTTCTTTCCATAGAGAGAGATGGAACTGCGTAATGACATCAGGGTCGTAATGCTCGTCGTAGGTCATCACGTGCATTTCTTCCTCGGGAATATTCAGTTCGGACATCGCTTCGCGCAAATACGTCCCTTCTGAATCAATCATATCGACAGAGATGCGCTTCACGACTTCATTGTGATCGATCGACATCTGGATGAAGCAACGATACAGATTAGACCCGGTCGGCGGACAGTAGACGATATTGGCATCCGGGCTCAACACATTTTTGGCGATCGTAAAAGGAATCGGGCCAGAGAAAAACCACCCGTTAAATTCCGGGTTATGCTCCTGCACGATTCGGCTCACTTCTCTTGCATCGTCATAGGTGAAGGGAACGAATTCGATTTCATGCTCAAACTCATTGGCAACAGCCAGTATCCGCTCAACTGAGGGGGGCGGGCCCACAACACCGATTTTATACATAAGGGCGTAAACTCCTACCTGATTTGATAGCTTCCATAATTGGTTACCTCATTCTTATCATTTGCCGACCACTTTGTCTACTGGTGTCATTCATTCCTCTTCGCTAAATTAGTTAGCTACTTAACCAGTTACAAAACAGTGAGTTGTATCAAGCATTTGCCAAGAATACTTTGTTAATCACCTAACATAAAATTTTTTTGTCGAGCAAGATAAATATTACCTTTGCGAAACAAAACGCAAACAAATATTCTGAATATATGTTTCTATCATTTCCAAGGGGGATTTACATGAAAAAGGGCATTGCGCTGGCAACCTGTCTTACCTTGCTGTTCGGGGTAATCACAGGCTGTTCGAACTCGACAACCACTTCCCAACCCGCGGGCCAACCATCCGCCACACCGACAGAGGCGACAAAGACAGAACCAATGGTGCTGCGCTGGAGCATCAACAGCGAACCGCCTTCCATGGACCCTGGCATCGCAGTTGACGCCGATTCGTTTGACATGATCTACGCCGCTTTTGAAGGCTTGACCAGCTACGACCTGAACGGACAACTGACCAACGCCACGGCAGAGAGCTTCACCAACACGCCGGACTATATGAACTACACGTTTAAAATCCGCAAAGACGCGAAATGGAGCAACGGTGACCCTGTCACCGCCCACGACTTCGTCTATGCGATCAAACGCAACCTCGATCCGAAGACAGCGTCCGAGTACGCCTATCAGCTTTACTACATTAAAGGAGGAGAGGAATACAATACGGGTAAAGGAAAAGCCGAGGACGTAGGGGTAAAAGCACTCGACGACTACACCGTCGAATTCAACCTGAAATCGCCTACGCCGTTTTTCCGTGAGCTGACCTTTTTCCCGACGCTCTTCCCGCTGCACCAAAAAACAGTGGAGGGCAACCCGCACTGGGCTGCCGAAGCGAAAACGATCGTGGGCAACGGGCCGTTCATCATGGACACCTGGGAGCACAAAAGCAAGATCGTCTTCACCAAAAACCCGAACTACTGGGACAAGGACAACGTAAAGCTGGACCGTCTGGAAATTTCGATGATCGAAGACAACAACACGGCTTTCTCCATGTTTGAAAACGGCGATATCGACTGGGGCGGCTACCCGGCCTCCACGCTGCCGCCCGATGCCATCCAGTCTCTGAAGGACGCAGGCAAGCTGATGGTAGCGGACAACCCCGGCACGCAATCCGTCGTGTTCAACACGAACCAGCCGCCTTTCAACAACAAAAAAATCAGACAAGCCTTCTCCTACGCGATCAACCGCCAGGAAATCATCGACAACATCCTGCAAACCGGCGTACCAGCCGCTTACGGATGGGTGCCGACCTCGATGGGCCTGAAGGCGGACGGCTACTTCAAGGAGGACGCAGAAAAAGCGAAACAGCTTCTGGCAGAAGGGATGAAGGAGCTTGGCCTGACTGCCTTCCCGACCGTCACCTACACTTACGACACTACCGACACGAACAAAAAAGTGGCGGAAGCTTTGCAAGACCAGTGGAAAAAAGTGCTCGGCGTCGACGTGAAGCTGTACAACGCAGAGCTGAAAGTGTACCGCGACATGCGCTCCCAGGCCAATTTTGACCTGATCCGCTTCCAGTGGGGCGCAGACTTCAACGATCCGATCAACTTCCTGGAAATGTTCCGCGACAAAACAGGCGGCAACAACCACCCAGATTGGGAGAATGCCAAATTCAAGGAACTGATCGACAAGAGCTACAACGAGCCTGACCTGGAAAAACGCAAGCAAATTTTGCTCGAGGCGGAAACCATCCTGATGGACGAAATGCCGCTCGCGCCGATCAACTTCCGCGGAAGCCCTTATGTGAAAAACGACAAGGTGAAAGACTTCATCATCTTCCCGCTCGGGGGCGCGTACTTCAAGTACACGTCGGTGGTGACGCAGTAGCAGGTGCAACGACAGAACACGAAATGTATTTCACGAATGAGCTATAACGAAAGACTAGCCGGTTTTCACCTTGCCAAGGGTGTAACCGGCTTTTTCTGTCCCTACATTGCTAAATTTGAAGTAAGATGCAGAGAAAGTTGGGACTAAGACGAGTATATGAATGCAATCAAGACAATAAACACTTCATTCCTTGTGAATAGCTGGCTAATTGAATCGAAGGACTTTTTTCATTTGATTCTCGTGTATCTCTATTTTACTTAGGAACAGGTTGATTAAACGAATAACTTCGTTCCTCATTCAACAAAAAAGATCCTAAGTTAAAAAACTGTCAAACTTGGGATATTCAAAAATCCCTGATAGAACACATATGTCATGCCATGATATCTACTAGTGTATCAAGTTGAGCCTGATCATGAACAAACGCTGGAGCCAGTTGTATGTATTTCTGAATAGGTGTCTCGTTTTTAGTCCGCCACAAACATGTTAATTGTATTTTTTTTAAAAAAAGGATAAACGTGGTAAAATCGGTTTGGTGATTAACTATTTGAATCAACTACTTTGACTTAAGGAGCTGATCCACTTGTTAAACAAATGGAAGGTACTTCTTTTCATTATTTTAGGTGTATTTGTTTTATTTTTCATCATTGGACTTACTAATTTCTTGGTTAGTTCATAAGAACAGTTTGGGTTCACTAGAGTTAATAAACTACTAAACCTTTTAAGCCCCGAAATTGGATTTGAGTCATACCCCCTTATCTTGTTAAGCTGATATCAGAAGAACAGAGGGGGATATTTTTATGCAACGGAGACGCTATTCAATCGAGTTCAAACAACAATTGAT
>NZ_BAAIYG010000050.1:0-14786 GCF_057543335.1 Brevibacillus sp. YAE8 | reverse complement strand
CCCCTTTTTAGGGGCAGCCCGAGGCAACACGCGGTTGGCAGACTTTCAGTGCGCCTTTAAGGCGCTTGCTTGTAACATGCCCTTATAGGGCTAATGGAAGCCACCGGCTAAGCCGGTGGTTATGACTTTGAGAGCCGTAAATATAATGGATAACATTAACGCTTTATGGTGATAAAGCAAAGATATAATTATTTGATTTCAATAGCAGGGAATGAAATCACGAGCATGTAAGCATTCGGTATATGATTGGAAAAAATATTTTACCTCTTGTAAATTATCAGATTTATTTTACAATAAATAATAGCCAAGCCACATCTATCTTCCGTCCTAACAGAAAGAGTGCTCACAGAGTCGCAACCTGGTAAGTAGGGTAGATCGTCTGGCGAGGACAAAAATAAAGAATAATTAAAGGGGGATTCAATTCCGCATGAAAAAACTCTCTCACATCAGTATTTTATCTGCGGTATTGGCGACGAGTGTGGCACTCACAGGTTGCGCAGGAACCAGCAATTCATCAGGCGGAACCAACACAAGCGGAGGTGGTCAGCAGCCGGCGCAAAACCAGACGAGCACTTCCGGTAGCGGCGGCGGAGCAACAGACGGTGGTGTCATCAAAATCGCAACCCAAACCCCCCTCTCCGGGAACCAGTCCTCTCTCGGAGACGCGATCAAGACGGGTGCCGAATACGCGCTGAATCTGCGCAAGGAAGAATTCAAAAAGCTCGGCTTCGACATCCAGCTCTTCCCGCAGGATGACCAGGCGGACCCGAAGATCGGCGTATCGAACGCGGAAATGCTCATCTCCAACCCTGACGTGTACGGGGTAGTGGGCCATCTGAACTCCGGCGTAGCGATTCCTTCGTCCGTGAAGTACGAGGAAGGCAAGCTGGTCATGGTGTCTCCGGCCAATACGGCGGTGAAGCTGACCGAGGAAGGCAAGAAAACCGTACACCGGATTTGCGCTCGCGACGACGCCCAGGGACCGAAAGCGGCCATGTATGCGAAAAACACGCTCGGCGTGAAAACAGCTTTCATCATTCATGATAAGACCGCATACGGCCAGGGCTTGAGCGACCAGGTGAAGCTGCAGTTTGAAAAAGACGGCGTGCAGCTCCTCGGCTACGAAGGCATCACGCAAGGCGAAAAAGATTACAGTGCCGTACTGAACCAGGTAACGGCAAAAAACCCTGACATCATCTTTTTCGGGGGACTTTATCCGGAGGGCGGAATTTTGGTCAAGCAAGCCCGTGAAAAAGGATACAAGGGATATTTTATGGGTGGCGACGGTTTGGACTCTTCTGATATGATTAAAATAGCCGGCGATGCCGTCGAAGGTGTCGTGTTTACGTCAGTGGCAGGTGACGTGACGCAGACCGAAGAGGGCAAGAAGTGGGCCGAAGAGTACAAGAAAACGACGAACAAACCTCTTGAAACCTACTCCGTCTACGGTTTCGACTCCATGAACGTCATCCTCAACGGCGTCATGGAAGCAATCAAAGCGAATGGTGGCAAAAAACCAACACGCGAGCAAGTCCTCGAAGCAGTTCACAAAACGAAAGATTTTCAGGGGCAATTCACAAAAGTTACCTTTGATGAAAAAGGTGACAACGTAAACGCAGATGTATTCATTTACAAGTATGACAAGGACAAGTCCACTTTTGTAGGCAAGGCCGAGTAATCGCAGCCAACATCACCGTACACTCTTTCATGCCTCATACAGTCCGGGGCGGCACGCTTGTGTTCGCCCTTTTCTACTGAAACTCACGTCCAGTCATGCGAATGGATGCAGAAAATTTCTACAAGTTTATTGAGAAGTGAGGGATGGGAAAGCATGATGCTCAACATTTTGCCTCAGGTGTTGGTTGACGGATTAACACTTGGATTCATGTACGCAGTCGTGGCCTTGGGCTACACAATGGTTTACGGGATTTTGGAATTTATCAACTTTGCTCATGGAGAAATTTTCATGGTCGGGGCCTTTGTCGGTACAGAGGTATTGTTGATCTCTGACGCCCTGGGGGCTTTGGAAGGCATGAACCCTTTTGTCGCACTATTCTTGACACTGATAATCGCCATGGTGATTACGGGTGCGCTCGGAGTAGGAATCGAGCGGGTCGCCTATCGGCCGCTACGCGGAGCGCCGCGCCTCGTGCCACTGATTTCTGCCATCGGTGTATCGTTTTTGCTGCAAGACCTCGTTCGTTTTACGGAAGCGCTGGCTCGCAATGAATTTTATCTGAACAGTCCAACTCTTTTTACTGGTTCGATTTCTTTAGGCAGTTTCGCTGCGATTCCAGCCAAGGGCTTGATTGTAATTGTGCTCGCCATTGTGATGATGATTGCGCTGACGCTGTTCATTAACAAGACAAAATGGGGAATCGCCATGCGGGCCGTAGCGCAGGATCAGAGCACGGCTTCGCTGATGACCATAAATGTAGACAAAGTAATCATGCTTACGTTTTTGATCGGGTCCAGTCTCGGCGGAGCGACAGGCGTGCTGTTTGCGCAAAACTACGGGACGATCGACCCTTATATCGGCTTCATTCTCGGATTGAAGGCATTTACCGCAGCCGTTCTCGGCGGGATCGGCAACCTGCGCGGAGCCATGGTGGGCGGGGTGCTGCTCGGGCTACTGGAATCGCTGTCTGGCGCTTTCATGGGGCCGCTGACCAACGGCGCATTCGGTGCTGAGTACAAAGATGTGTTCGCGTTCAGCATTCTAATCCTCGTGCTTCTCTTCAAGCCGGAAGGGCTGTTTGGCGAAGCTGTGAAAGAGAAAGTGTAGGTGAGACCAATGGCAAATCTGGCCTGGAAAACGTTCAAAGGAATCCCGCTCGCGCTTACGTTGGTTTGGATCGCCGGCTTCGCGGCTGCTCTGCATTTTATGGACAAATCAGTCATCGCGTTTCTCGGCATTCTCTCCTCAATCGTGCTCGTCTATTACACGAATACGTCCAAGACGATCAAGATGATTGTCGGGGCCGCTGTCCTGCTGATTATCATTCCGCTGGTCGCGGGTGAAAACCGCTACTACATGGAGGTCGCTTCGCAAGTCGGCATCTACGTGGCAATGGCGCTCGGACTGAACATCGTAGTCGGATTCGCGGGGCTGCTCGATTTGGGCTACGTCGCCTTCTTCGCTGCTGGTGCGTATGCCTACGCGATTTTCTCGACCTCGCAGGCGAATGAATTTATCGCGGGCAACCTGTTCCCGCTCTCTGGTGACTGGTTTTGGCCGTTCCTCATCGTCGGCTTGATCGTGGCCGCGATTTTCGGGATATTGCTCGGTCTGCCGGTGCTACGGGTAAAAGGGGACTACCTCGCCATCGTTACGCTTGGTTTTGGTGAGATTATTCGGATTATTTTTAATAACCTGGACAAACCGATCAACATTACAAACGGTCCGCAAGGGATTACCCCGATTCCATCGCCGGAGCTGTTCGGCATCAAGATGGGGACGCCGTTTTACTTCTACTTTATCGTCCTGTTCGTAATCGCCTTTATCGTCCTGGCGAATATCCGCTTTGAGCATTCCCGTTTGGGCCGCGCGTGGATCGCCGTGCGCGAGGATGAGCTTGCGGCGCAGTCTATGGGGATCTCGCTGTTGAATACAAAGCTGGCCGCGTTTGCGACAGGCGCTTCCTTCGCAGGGGTGGTCGGGGTTATTTTCGCAGCCAAACAGACTTTTATCGATCCGACTTCGTTTACGCTGATGGAATCAATCGGGATTCTGGTCATGGTCATTCTCGGCGGAAGCGGAAGCATCCCGGGCGTCGTGCTTGGAGCCGCTTTTGTCACCATTTTGCAGGTGCAGCTCCTGAAAGAGTTCTCCAACTTCCTGCACAGCCTGCAGCAATCCGGCATCATCAACCTGCCAAACCAGTTGGACCCGTCCAAGTTCCAGCGGCTCATCTTCGGGATCATGCTGATTCTCGTCGCCTTGTATCGTCCAAACGGACTGATTCCGGCCAAGCGGAAAAAGAACGATCTCGACGCGATCAAAGAGAGCGAGTATGGCAAACAAAAGCTGGGGATTCTCGGCAAGCTGTCCCAATTGGCTTCTGGCAAGCAGTCATAGCGGACGAGGAGGGAAAAGGGCATGGCATTGTTGGAAGCAAAAAACTTGACGAAGCGCTTTGGCGGACTGGTAGCCAACCAGGACGTTTCGATTTCCATAGACAAGGGAAGCATTACGGCAGTCATCGGGCCGAACGGGGCCGGGAAAACGACTTTTTTCAACATGATTACCGGATTTTACGTGCCGGATGAAGGCGAAATTCTCCTGGACGGCAAAAGCATCAAAGGGCTGCGTCCCGATCAGATCGCAAGCCGCGGGATTACCCGGACGTTCCAAAATATCCGGCTGTTCAAAGAAATGACGGCGCTGGAAAACGTGATGGTCGGCGTTCACAGCCGCTTGTCAGCCGGGTTGCTCGGCATTTTGTTCAACACCAAGCGCGTACGGGTCGAGGAAGAAAAGGCCCGCGTAGAAGCCTATCAGCTTCTGGAGTATGTAGGCATCGCCCATATCGCCAACGAAGCGGCGGGTAGCCTGCCATACGGATTGCAGCGTCGGCTGGAAATCGCTCGGGCGATGGCGACGAATCCGCAGATTATTTTGCTCGACGAGCCGGCGGCGGGGATGAACCCGCGCGAGACAGTCGAAATGACCGACTTTATCCGCAAGCTGAAACGCGAGCTTGACCTGACGATTATCTTGATCGAGCATGACATGAAGCTGGTCATGGGACTCAGCGAATACATTCACGTACTGGATTACGGCCGGAAAATTGCGGAGGGAACACCGGAGCAAATCCGCAACAACCCGAACGTAATTGAAGCCTACCTCGGCAAAAGTGCGTCGGAAGTGTCGTAGAAGGAGGAAAAACGATGGCATTGCTAGAGCTGAATAACGTTCATACCTATTACGGCGGTATCCACGCATTGAAGGGATTGAGCATTACCGTCAACGAGGGTGAGGTCGTCACCTTGATCGGCTCCAACGGGGCGGGAAAATCGACCACCCTGAAAACGATCTGCGGCCAGACCCGCGCCAAGGAAGGCAAAGTGATCTTCAACGGCAAGGATATTACCCAGATGCGCACCCACGATATTGCCAGTGCGGGAATCGCCCATGTGCCGGAAGGCCGCCGGATTTTTCCAAAGCTGACCGTACGCGAAAACCTGGAAATGGGAGCGTTCGGCGTATCGGATAAACAGGTGATCGAGGAAGGCATCGAGCGCGCTTTTGCTTACTTCCCGCGCCTCAAGGAACGGATCGACCAAAAAGGCGGGACGATGTCCGGCGGTGAGCAGCAAATGCTGGCGATCGCGCGCGGACTGATGATGAAGCCGAAAATTCTCATGCTCGATGAGCCGTCAATGGGCTTGGCTCCGATTCTCGTCGAACAAATTTTTGACATCGTCACAGAGCTGAACAGGGAAGGCATGACGATCCTGCTGGTAGAGCAAAACGCGAACCAGGCGCTTTCAGTGGCGCACCGCGGCTACGTGATCCAGACAGGTGAAATCATTTTGAAGGACGATGCGCAGACTCTGCTGGCAAATCCACAGGTTCGGGACGCTTATCTCGCGTAAAACATGCGATCAAAGAAGTCAGCCTGTTACGGACAATAGGGTAAGCTGGGGCCGATGGAGACTTTTCTCCGTCGGTTTTTCTTTTCCCGGAGAATAACTTTCAGGCTACGAGGCGGGTACCAGACGGTTTCCGCTGTGCCGCAAAGCCGCATGCAGGCAAGTTTTCCAACCGGGAGGAAATGTGCAAATTTTCTGATATGATTAAGCATAGACTGACTTGGCCTTCGTGAACATGGACAGATTGAAAAAAAGGAGGCAGGTCAGTTGCAGGGAGAGGAGAAAACAGAACATGCTGGACATCAGTCCCCACTTGGTTGAGGACAAAGAAGCGTTGTATTTGCAGCTCTATCGGTATTTTCGCGCAGAAATCCAGGAAGGCCGGCTGCCTTCGGGAACAAGGCTGCCATCTGTGCGGGCCTTGAGCGGATTTTTGCAGGTCAGCAAAACGACCGTGGAGTGCGCCTACCATCAGCTTTTGGCAGAAGGGTACATTGAGAGCCGGGAGCGCAGCGGTTTTTATGTCGTAGATATGGAGTGGGATGGCCCGCTACCCGAACATGCGGGGAAAAAGAGCGTACCGACCGCTGGTGCGGTTGGCGTTGCCGCTGCGGGTGGGCGCGTGCCGCATGCAGCGGAGCAGCCGGAGGACGGGCAACCAGTTTCCATTCGCTACGATTTTCACCATGCCCGGGTCGATGCGGAGCACTTTCCTTACGAGCGCTGGCGCAAATACACCAACCAGTGCATGCAAAAAGAGAACCGGAGCGTGCTGTATTACGGCGACAGGCAAGGGGAGCCGCTTTTGCGAGAGGAGCTTGCCCGCTACTTGAGCCGTGCCCGCGGGGTGCAGGCGACGCCGGAGCAGATTGTCATTGGCGCGGGTACGCAGATCATGATTAGCTTGCTCGGCTTTTTGTTCGGCCCGCGCGGACAGATTGTCGCCATGGAGGAGCCCGGCTATAACGGGGTGCGTTCCGTTTTTGCCCACCTTGGCTTTGCGGTATGTCCGATTCGGCTGGAGGAGGACGGGATCGACGTGGAAGCGCTCGGGAAAAGCGGAGCGAGATATGTGTACATTACCCCGTCCCATCAGGACCCTTCGGGGATCGTCATGCCGTACGCCAAGCGGCTGAAGCTGCTGCACTGGGCGAACCAGACAGGCGGCTATATTATCGAGGACGACTACGACGGAGAGTTTCGCTATCACGGCCGACCGATTCCTTCGCTTCAAGGGCTGGACATGCACGGGCGGGTCATTTACCTCGGGACGTTTTCCAAGGCGCTGCTGCCGTCGATGCGGATCAGCTACATGGTGTTGCCGCAGGAGCTGCTTGCCATCTACCACGAGCAACTGGCGGATTTCGACCAGTCTGCGTCGCGGATTCATCAGGAGACATTGGCTCTGTTCATGAAACACGGCGACTGGGAGCGCCATATTCGCAAGATGCGCACGCTCTACCGCAAAAAGCACGATGCGATGCTGCACATTTTGCAGGAGCAGCTCGGGCCTTACATTTTGCTGAAAGGACAGGATGCCGGACTGTCGATGACAGTCGAGGTGGCAAGCGACTGCACGGCTTTGCAGCTTGCGCAAATCGCGGAGGCTGCGGGTGTGCGCGTCTACCCTACCTCACACAAATGGATGGAACCGCAGCCAAAAGCGCTGCCTGCTTTCCAGTTCGGCTTTGGCGGCATGACGACGGAAGAGATGGAGGCGGGCATCCGGCTTTTGCAAAAGGTGTGGGGGCCGTACTTGCGGAAGCGCTGAGACAGCTTGCACAAGGCGGTGGCAACAGAGAAGGGAGAGCATCGAGCGTGTCGCAGGCGTTGTTTGTAAAAGGAATGAAACAAATTTTTCCCGTGGCCGCCGCCGGAATCGTGGACGGGATGGTGTTTGGCATACTAGCCAGGCAGGCCGGGCTGGGAGTGACGGAGGCGATGCTGTTTTCGCTGCTGGTCAATGCCGGCTCCTCGCCGTTTGCGGCGGTGGGCTCGCAGGGCATCGTCGGCTGGCCGATTCTCGTTTCGAACTTGCTGTTAAACGCCCGTCATCTGTTGTAAGGGTTCCGATGCTGCTGATTAGCTCCAGGTGGGGGATTCCGGCTTGGCTCAGGCGCGGGCTGGCAATGGTTCCGATCGGGGTATTCAGCTCCATGACGATTCCGCCGATTTTGTTTCACGCGCCAAAAGGAGCGTGGAGCCCGGAATACGTGGTGGCGGGGGCTGTAGCGCTTGCCGTAGGGTTTTGGAAAAAGCAAATCGTCTGGGCGCTGCTTTCGGGAGTGGTCATCGTGGCGCTGTGGCGGCAGGTGTTCTAGGCAGTCTGCAAGCTGCAAATCTTGAACGAACTATCAGGAGGGACGTGTACATGGAAGCAACGATCAGGCAAACCGCTGGCGGCTCTGCCGTGCGTGTAGAGCTTTTTGTAAACCATCCGGTGGAAGCGGTGTGGGAGTCGCTCACTCAGCCGGAACAGCTCGCAAAATGGCTGGCGCAAGCAAAGGTAGAGCTGGCAGAAGGCGGGAAGTTCGAGCTGGTGTTTGACAATACGGGAGATGCGATGAAGGGCCAGGTAATTGAGCTTCAGTCCCCGACGCTGCTTGCCTATACATGGAACAGCAAGGACGCGAACGAGTCGGCTGTTCGCTGGGAGCTGCTACCGGAAGCGGAAGGCTGCCGCCTAGTGCTGGACCATTCCATGCGCGCCTCGGAGCCGCTGCCCCGGATGCTTGCAGGCTGGCATGCCCATCTCGAGCTTTTGGCAAAAGTGCTTGCGGGAGAGCAGCCAGCCTGGTCGTGGAGCCGCTGGGAACAACTGCGGGAAGCGTACGCCCAAAAATGGGGCGAATGACGGCTGCCTAAACAAAAAAGACCTTTCACACAGCGAACCGGTCGTTGTGCGGAAGGTCTTCTTTCGTTGACTGCGCGGTTACGGCAAACGGTATCCAAGCTGGGTGGACATGTCGCGCACCGTAGCCAGCGTTTCCTGGATGATCTCTTCTTTTTTGGGCATCACGCGATCCGTCGGGCCGATCACGCTGATCGAGGCGGTCACCTGTCCGGTGGAATCGAAAATCGGCGCGGCAATTCCCGTGACGCCCGTGTTGCGGCGGTTCGAGCTGATCTCGTAGCCGCGCTCCCGGATCGCCTGCAGGTCGGCTTTGACCTCTTCGATGGAAGTGTAGGAGTGAGGCGTGTACATTTTCAAAGGTTGCTCCGCCAATATCTCGTCCTGGAACGACTCCGGCTGGTAGGCGAGCAGCACCCGTGCCGCCGTCGTCGAGTAGAGCGGGAAGCGGCGAAAAGACTCGACCGTAAAGCGAATAGGATGCTTCGAATCTTCCTTCGCGACGTAGATGGCGTCCTTCGAGTCTTGCACGCACAGGACGGCCAGCTCGTTCACCCGGGAGACAAGCCCGGTCAAAAACGGTTTGGAAAAATCGACAATATCGTGGTTGGTGAGCACCTTCGTGCCCAGCTCCAGCAGTGTATAGCCAAGCGTATATTGCTTGGTTTTTTCGTTTTGGCGAATAAAGCCTTCTGATTCCAGCGTGGAAAGCAGCTTGTGCACCGCTCCTTTTGATAGCTGAAGCTTTTTGCTAAGCTCGGTCACCCCAAGCTCTTTGGGAGAATCGAGAAACATTTTTAACAGTCGGCAACCGTTTCGTACAGAAGACAATACTTGGTCCATAAAAAACGTCTCCTTTATGTGCATTAGTCCTATTCTACCACAGATAGGGGGCAGGCAATCCTGAATGGAGGCAATGGTGCTTTTTATATGACTACCTTGAATAGTCAGTCTCTTTATGATAGGATAGCACTATCGTTCTCGAATAGCAAACGTTGTTCTCTATTCGTGAACAAATAAGATAAAACGGGGGTCGAACTTACGTGAAGAAAAAGGCGTTATCTGTACTGTCGATTTTTGCTTTGACTGGTTCTTTGCTTGCGGGCTGTGGCTCTTCCACACCGCAAACTGCCGCTCCGACGCCGGCTGCTGGCAATACAGACGGCGGGCAAGCACAAGTGCAACTGGAAGACACGCTGGTTGTCGCGGGGAACGGAGCTACTGTAGAGAAGCTGATGAAAGACGAAATCTTCAAGAAATTCAACGAAAAATACCCGAACGTCAAGCTGACCTACGTATCCGGGGTATCGACCGAGATCGTCGCGAAAGTAAAAGCGCAGAAAAACTCCCCGCAAATCGACTTGACGATCGTCGAGGGCGGCGAGCAGGAAAAAGGGCGCCAGGAAGGCTTGTGGGAAACGATCTCTGCCACGGACATTCCAAACGTGAAAAACGTGCCGCAAGATTTGAAAGTCACGGATGACAGCGGTGTCGTCGTCAACTTCACGCCAATGGGCATCTCGTACAACAGCGAGCTGGTCAAAGAAAAAGGACTGCCGGTTCCGGCGTCGTGGAACGACCTGACCAAGCCGGAAGTGAAGGGCAACATCACGATGACAGATGTAGCGAGCAACTTCGGACGTTCGACCATGATTATGCTGGCCTACGCCAACGGTGGATCGGAGAAAAATATCGAGCCTGGTTTTGAAAAAATGGCAACGCTTGCAGGCTACATGCCGACATTCGCGAAAAGCGCGGCGCAACTGCAGCAAAACCTGCAAAACAAGAGCGCAGCCTACACCACTTGGACGATGGCGCGCAGCCTCACGCAAAAAGAAGCGGGAGTGCCGCTGGAATTTGTCTTCCCGGAAGAGGGCGGCAATATCGTGCCAAACATCGCCACAATCGTCAAAGGCGCGAAGCATCCGCAAGCAGCCAAAGCGTTCATCGACTTTTTGCTGACGGACGAAGTGCAGACGATGTACGCGACCAAGCTGTACTACAATCCTGCTACCGAAGTAAAGCTGCCGGACGATGTAGCGAAGACGTTGGCATTTGACCGCGCGAAGGTTGTCAACTTTGACTACGACGTCATCAGCAAGGAAACATCGGCTTGGCTGGACCGCTTTAACAAAGAAATCGCACCCAAAACAGGAAAGTAGGTATAGAAGTGACAAAGGTGATTGACGTCGAACTGCGCGGCATCATGAAAAAGTTTCAAAACAATGTCGTGGTTCAGGACTTCAACCTGCAGGTGGAGCAAGGCGAATTCATCTCGTTTTTGGGTCCATCCGGTTGCGGCAAAACCACAACCTTGAACATGATTGCCGGATTTTTGGACCCGGATGGCGGAGATTTGCTCATCAAGGGTCAACGGATGAATGGCGTCCCGCCGTACAAGCGGGAACTGGGAATGGTGTTTCAGACGTATTCGTTGTTTCCGCACATGACTGTGGCGGAAAATATCGCCTACGGCTTGAAGCTGCGCAAGATCGGAAAGCAGGAGATGCAGGAGCGCGTCAATCGTGTGCTGGAGCTGGTCAAGCTGCCAAACGTCGCGGATCGGTATCCGAAGCAGCTCTCCGGCGGACAGCGCCAACGGATTGCCATCGCGCGCGCATTGGTGATTGAGCCGTCGCTCTTGCTTTTGGATGAGCCGCTCAGCAATCTGGACGCGAAGCTGCGCGAGGAACTGCGCGACGAGCTGAAGCGTCTGCATCAGGAAATTGGCGTCACCACCATTTTCGTGACACACGACCAGGAGGAAGCGCTGGCGCTCTCCGACCGGATCGTTGTGCTGAATCACGGCTTCGTGGAGCAGATCGGCACTCCGCACGAGATCTACAACCAGCCGGCTTCCGAGTTCGTCCATACGTTCATCGGCAAGACAAACCGGATGGAAGGAGAAGTGATCGCGACCGAAGGCGACACCGTGACGCTTCGCAAGACGGGCGGTTTGCTCGTGCAGGCTGCAGGGCAGAAGCACCAGTTTGCCTTGCAGCAAAAAGCGGTGATTTTCGTCCGTCCGGAAAAAATCAAGCTGACGGAGGCGGCGGACACGGCGCAGCCGAATCGGGTAAAAGGCCATCTGCAGCTTGCCTCGTTCCTCGGCTCCTATACGGAGTGCGAGGTGGCGACCGGAGCGCATACGCTGTCTGTCAAAGTCCAGATGAGCGACAAGTCGGCAGAACAAGAAGCAGGCAAAACGGTCTACTGCCAGTGGAACGCAGAAGACGTGCTGGTCATGCCCGTGGAGAGGGGATGACGGATGAACAAGCGTCTTTCCATCACACTTTTGACGGCACCAGCCATGATTGTTTTGCTCGGCGTATTTATCCTGCCGATGCTGCTCATGCTTCTGCTCAGCTTCCAGGATGAAAACCAGGCTTTTACGCTGCAAAACTACGCCTTGTTTGTGCAAGATTCGTTTTACGTAGAAATTCTTTGGCGGACGATCCGCGTCAGTCTGTGGACCGTGCTGGCTACGCTTTTGCTCGGCTTTCCGGTGGCGATGTACATGGCGCAGGCGACAGGCAAAATGCGCGGGATTGTCACGATGCTGATTTTGGCTCCGCACCTTATCAGCGTGGTCATCCGCAACTTCGGCTGGGTGGTCGTGCTCGGGGAAAAGGGCTGGATCAACGAAACGCTCATGAAGCTCGGGCTGATCGAGCAGCCGCTGCGGCTTTTGTACAACGAGCTTGGGGTGGTCATCGGCCTGACCGACTCGTTTATCGCCTACATGGTGCTGGCAATTGCGACCAGCCTGTACGCGATTGATCCGTCGCTGTCCAAGGCAGCATCCATTTTGGGCGCATCGCGCATGCGCACGTTCTTTACGGTGACGCTGCCGCTTTGCTTGCCGGGGATGATCGCCGGGACGACACTCGTTTTCAGTCTGTCGATGAGCGCGTTTGTCACTCCTGCCCTGATGGGGGGTACTTCGGTGAAGGTGATGCCTGTGATCGCGTATGAGCAGATCATGGCGACCTTGAACTGGCCGCTCGGTGCGGCGTTGGCCTTCCTGCTGTTGGGCAGTACGATTTTGCTGGTGACTTTGTACACGAGGTTGATCGAAACGAAGCGGTATAAAGAGGTGTTTGCGTCATGAAAAAGCTGAATGTGCTCGGGCTCATCACGTTCTTTGTGCTGGTGCTGGTCAATCTGCCGTTTTTGGTCATCATTCCAAGCTCCTTTACGGCTGCCGGATACTTGGCGTTTCCGCCGGAGGGCTTTTCGTTCCAATGGTACACGATGATTTTGGATCGGCCGGAGTTTATCGAATCGCTCTGGACGAGTCTCAAGCTGGCGACGGTAACGGCTGTTCTGGCTACGTTGCTCGGTACGCTGGCGGCATTTGCCTTGTCCAAGTACAAGTTTCGCGGGAGCGGCTTCATCAATGCGCTGATGCTCTCGCCGCTCACGGTGCCGTCGCTGATTATCGGGATTTCCGCGTTGCTGTTTTTTACGCGCATCGGCATTGCGGGTACGTTTACCGGGCTGCTTTTGGCGCACATCCTGATTTCCATTCCGTATGTCGTGCGGCTGGTGCTCACCGGGCTTAGCACATTTGACTACACGCTGGAAAAGGCGGGCTACATGCTGGGTGCCCATCCGTTTCGCGTGTTTTGGGACATCACGCTGCCTTTGCTTAGGCCTGCGATTGTGTCAGGCATGATTTTCTCGTTCCTGACGTCGTTTGACAATGTGACGGTTTCCCTGTTTCTGGTGGCACCGGACACGACAACGCTTCCACTTGCGATCTTTACCTATATGCAGGAAACGCTTGACCCGCTGGTTGCTTCCATCTCCGCGGTTGTCATTCTGCTGAGTCTGGTCTTTATCGTGCTGCTGGAAAAAGTGTACGGACTAGAGCGCCTGTTCGGACTCAATTCACAATCTCATTAAGGAAGAGGCACTATGTCAATCCAGACTTATTTGCAAGACAACATGAATCACTTTTTGCAATTGCTCGAAGAGGCGGTCAACATGGACTCGCCTTCGCGGGACAAACGGCTGGGCGACCGGATGGCGGGCTGGTTCGCGCTCCAGTTTCAACGGCTGACAGGCGGCAGGGCGGAGATGATCCCGAATGCGACATACGGCGATCAGGTGCGCTGCACATTGGGCGAAGGGGACAAGCAAATCCTCATCATCGGTCACTACGATACCGTGTGGCTGGAAGGAGAAGCGGCCCGCAGGCCATTTTCCATCCGGGACGAAAAAGCGTACGGACCAGGTGTATATGATATGAAGGCTGGAATTTTGCAGGCGATGTTCGCGCTGCGGGCTTTGGTGAAGCTGGACCGTTTGCCGGCGGACAAAAAAATCGTGCTCTTGCTCAACAGCGACGAGGAAATCGGCAGCCCGACCTCCAGATGGCTGGTAGAGCAGGAAGCGTCCCGCTCGGCCGCGAGCTTCGTGCTGGAGCCGCCGACGGAGCCTGGCGGCGCGCTGAAAACATGGCGCAAAGGCAGCGCGCATTATACGGTGGCGGTTCGCGGCATTTCCGCACACGCCGGGGTCGATCACCAAAAAGGCGTATCGGCCATCGAAGAGCTGTCGCGGCAAATCCAATTTCTCCACGCTCTGACCGATTACGAAAAAGGCACGACGATCAATGTCGGCGTAGTCAAAGGCGGGATTGGCGCCAATGTCGTCGCCGATTACGCGGAGGCAGAGGTGGATGTGCGCGTCGTTTCCATGGAAGAGGCGCAACGCATCGAAAACGTAATCCGCGAGCGCAAGCCGCTACTTTCGGGCACGAGCATCAACGTGACGGGCGGCATTCGCCGTCCGCCGATGGAGCGTACCAAGGATACAGGCGTGTTGTTTGCGCTGGCAAAATCCATCAGCCGTCATGAGCTGGGGATGGAGCTGGAGGAATCCGGGACAGGTGGCGTAAGCGACGGCAACTTCGCCGCTGCCTGCGGGGTTCCGACGCTGGACGGACTTGGGGCAAAGGGCGGATTTGCCCACTCGCCGGAGGAATGGATCGAACTGGGGGAAATATCGACACGCGCGACTTTGCTGGCGCGCCTGATCGAAGAAGTATAGAGAAAAAGCAAAGAGGCACCTGACGGCTGTGCGAAGTGCGCAGCGGTACAGGTGCCTTTACAGATTTTCCGAACGAGAAAGCCCGCTACGGTGCGATAGCACCCCCTTTAGGGGCGGGATGAGAGTGAGGTCAAATACGGAGTACCACGAATAAACCGAAGGTTTGTGGTACTTCAAGTATTTGAAAATTCCACTCTTTTTTGTTGTTCATCTGTTGTAGTATATAAAACAAACTGATACGATAGGTGTATGAACGAATACAGAAGAACAAGCACAACCCTTT
>NZ_BAAIYG010000049.1:0-15025 GCF_057543335.1 Brevibacillus sp. YAE8 | reverse complement strand
TATTAGGCACGCCGCCAGCGTTCGTCCTGAGCCAGGATCAAACTCTCCAATAAAGTTTGTTACTGGTTCAAAGCTGGCAAATCATTTAATGATAGACTCATCAACGCTTTCGCTGTTCAGTTTTCAAAGAGCATAAAATGCGCCGAAGCGCAAAAAATCATTCACCCACATTCACTTATCGGTACTTGTTGGCTTTTCAGCCTTCAACCAAACTCGTGATATGTAGTGGTGCCGGCGATAGGAATCGAACCCACAACCCCCTGATTACAAGTCAGGTGCTCTACCAATTGAGCTACACCGGCATATGCTTTTCATCTTTCGCCGCGAGCGTTTCGTGTGTGTCCCGCTCACGAGATTTAATATAGCATGTCTCTTTTTTAAATGCAATAGAAAACCTAAAACTTTTTCATCAGAATTTAAAAAAATAGTACCGTCGCTAGCAAAAAGAGCGGCGGATCTGACCCCACCGCTCTTCCTGCTTCCAGCCTGCCCAAGCAATCCGCGCGATCAGCCTACGCGAAATCCTTCGCCAAGCACCTCATTCGCCGGGCATAAAATGATAAACGCGTCAGGATCGACTGAACGCACCATAATTTTCAGCTTGCTGACTTCGCTCTGGCTAACCACGGCCATGAGCACCTTGCGCGCATCGCCGGTATATCCTCCCGAGCCATCCAGCAAGGTAACTCCCCTGTCCAGGTCATACAAAATCGTTTCGCGCAGCGTATCTGTTTCGTTTGAGATGATATAAGCAACCTTCGAGGTATTCCACCCCATTTGAACAATATCAATCGTCTTGCTGGTGACAAATAACGCAATAAGTGCATACAAAGCTTTCTCCGGGTCAAACACAATCCCGGCAAACAAAATCACCAAGCCGTCAAACACCGCCACGCAGGCCCCTAAGCTGATCCCCGTAAACTTGTGCAAAATTTGCGAGGCAATCGCAAACCCTCCGGTCGAGCCTCTGCCCCGAAAAACGATGCCAATGCCGAGGCCCACTCCGATTCCTCCATAAATACTCGCGAGCAACGGATTGGTAGTCAGCGGCTGCAAATGACTCGTGAGCATCACGCAAAACGGCAACACGACCGATCCAACCGCCGCCTTCATGCTGTACTGCCGGTCAAGCAACTTCAGTCCCAGGAGGAACAACGGAATATTGCACGCCCATTGAACAATCGCCGGGGAAAATCCAAACAGGTTGTGCAAGATTGTCGACAGCCCGGAAACGCCGCCGGAAGCAATCTGGTTCGGGTTGAGAAAAAGGTTAAAGCTGGTCGCAAGCACCAGTGAACCGAGGAGCAGCATACCATATTCCATCACTTTTCTCTGCGGGCTGTTCAACTGGACGGCTGTTCGTCTTTTTCGCGCCACATGGTTTCACTCCTGACTTTTTCACGTAAGCAAAATCCGCACATACACTACCATGTTTTGGTCGAAAAGAAAACCCCCATTTGCTGTCCTTTCTTATGTAAGATTTGCGGAATCTTGGCAAACATACACGCTACCAGCCTATGCTGCGCCAAGCCATTAACCGAACCTGCGTGGCCCTGAAACCGGAAACCTGGCACGAATCTGATAAATTCTTATCTACATAAAAAAGAGGTTGACTCCCTGGAAAAACAAAACGATAATTATAATCAAGTAATAATAATTATCAAAAAAGAGGTGACCTGTGATGGATGAACAAATTGCCAGTGTCACAAACCAGGTGAAGCATCTCGGAAAACGCCTGACCATTCAAAGACGCGCTGTCCTGCGCCATATGCTGACGTCTCATCACCGTCCCACTGCCAAGGACGTTTACCATGCCCTGAAAAAAGAAATGCCAAACATCACGCTCTCTACCGTCTATACCAGCTTGCGCCTGCTCGTGAAAATGGGCGTCGTCAAAGAGCACGTAAACGGCGATTCTCCCAACCGCTTCGAGCCGCTCCTGAACTTGGACTCAACAGAATTGAAGGAAGTCATGTAGAAAAATAGCGAGCGAGGCGACAGACGAGTGGTCAGTCTGTCGCCTCGCATTTTCTTTTCTATATTAAAGAAAGCCGGGTTACGATCAGCAAGCATTCACCGCGGGCCTGCCAACTTTTCACGCAACAAGCCCAACCGCCCTCTTGCTGGGCAGCAAAAGCGGACGGCAAGCTGGCGGCCCCTGGCGCCAGCACTCAAGCCACGGCGAAGTCGTAGACCGCTCTGCCCAGCAAGCCCAGTGTATGCAACGCCGCTTCCGCCCTCACATCCTGGGACAAGGCGGCAATCGCAAACTGTCGTCCCTGCACGGACAAAATGCCAACGTCATGCTGTCTTCCCGTATCCCAACCCGATTTGCACGCCAGCTCCCAGACCGCTTGTCCATCCTCCCCGCTGCGCGACGGAAGCTGCGACGGCAAGCCGTGGAGAACTTGCTGCTTCTGCATAATCGCGATCATATCGGCGCTTGCCCACCGCGAAAAACGGCCGCCGCACGCGATCTGCTCCAGCATCCGCGCCACATCGCCCGCGGTAATCATGTTGTTTTCCGTCACGTCCTGCGGGTATATCATCAGCTTGCGGGAATAGCGGCTGCGCTCCATCCCCAGCTCGCGCATGGTCCTGTCAATCTGTTCCTTTCCAACTAGATCAATCAGCATGTTCGTCGCCGTATTGTCGCTCTGAATAATCATCAAGGTCACAAGGTCGCGGATCGACAGCTTCAAGCCTGGCGAAAGCGCATATAAAAAGCCCGATCCTCCCACCAAATCCTCTTTGCGCAGCGCCAACTGTGCGTCGATGCGAGCCTTTCCCTGCTCACAGGCCGCATAGACGGCTGCCATAATCGGAACCTTGATGACGCTTTCGGCAATAAACAGCTCGTCCGGCCGATGCGCAAAATACGCGCCATTTTGCACAGCCAGCTCTTTTACCACGACGCCCCATGCCCCTTTCGCTTCCTGCAAGATCGCTGACAAGCTTTTCTCCAAATCCACCGCTCCTGATCCCTCCTGTAAAAGTCCGCCTCAACCGCCTGTCTATTATCATACAATTCAAAAAACTACTGTTACAAGTTTTGGATGACCATGACTACGACCGACCGCTGCAGGATGTTTTGGCTTTGCCGTCCTTTGGAAATAATAGGGGGATAAACGTACTGTAGGTGAAGCCACATGCAAAAGCCCGGAACGATCGGCATTCGTCAATTCACCATTCTCGTTACGCTGATTACGATTGGCGATTCCATCCTGATCCTGCCCGCAGCCGTAGCGAAAGAAGCCAAATACGACGGTTGGCTGTCTGGGATCATCGGCGTGCTGATAGGTCTGGCTATCGTCTACCTTTACTGCATCATCAGCCACCTCTACCGGGAGCATACGCTGATCGGGAAAAACATGCTCATTTTCGGCCGCTGGCTCGGCACCTGCCTGTCCATTTTGTTTCTGTTCACAGTGCTGATTAACGGCTCTGTCTACGTGCGGGCCATTGGCGATTTCATGACCTCGCAAATTTTAAAAGAAACGCCAAGCGTTGCCGTCATCTTTTTGCTCGTGGCGAGCGCTCTCTTTGGTGCGCGCCTTGGGTTGGAGACGTTCGCCCGCACCAGCGAAATTTTTTATGTCTGGTTCGTCTTTACCTTTCTCTCCTTTTTCTTCTTGCTGACGCCGCAGTTTTCCATCCATAACTTGCAGCCTGTTTTGGAAAACGGCATCGGCCCGGCCATTCGCGGCTCCTTTTCTGTGATCGCCTTTCCGTTTTCTGAACTCATCATTTTTTTAATGATTACCCCTTTTGTTGATCCGTCGCAAAAACTTACCCCTGCTTTCTTGCGCGGGGCGACGTACGGCGGCATCTGCCTCATCGCAATCATCATGCTGACGCTGTTGGTGCTCGGGCCTTCGATGACGGCACAGGACAATTTTCCGAGCTACTCGCTTGCGAAACGGGTGCACGTCGGGGAGTTTTTTCAACGACAGGAGGCGATGATGGCGCTGATGTGGTTCGTTTCGATCTACTTCAAGGTAGTCACGTACATGTACGGCTTTTGCCTGGGAATTCAGCAGCTTTTGAAGCTGCGAGAGTACAAGCTTCTTACTTATCCGACCTGTCTGTTATTTGTCGTCGGCGCGATCATCCTTTTGCCGAACGAGACGTTTTTGCTGCAGGCTTATACGTTTTGGCCGCTCTTTGATTTCACCGTGGCGGTCTTGTACCCGCTGCTACTGGTCGCCTGCTATTACATACGGAAGCGAATCCAAAACAAGCCGACACCTCTGCAAAAGTGAGGGCGTCGGCTTGTGTCTTGGGACAGAGGCAGGGGCTTATTTTTCTGCAAGCTGGCAAGCGCGCTTGATCGCGGCGACCCGCTCGGCATCCACGTAGCGCAGAGCCTGTCCGTCTTCTCTGGCGGCAGTGCCGAAGTGCACCGCTTTCACGCCTGTTTGTCTGATGAGCTCGGGAGCGTTCGCTTCTGACAGTCCGCTTCCTGCCAAAATACCAAGCGGCGTCTGTGCTGTCATCCGAACCAGCTCGGCAATGCAGCTTGCGCCTTCTATGGCCGTCCGTTTTCCGCCTGAAGTGAGAATCGTGCGCACCTGCGGGTATTGCAACAAAATGCGGGCCGCCTCCCGTTGATCTGCTGCTTCGTCAAAAGCCCGGTGAAAGGTCACTGCCAAGCCGTCCGCTTCCGTAAGCAGCAGCTCCAGACCGTGCCGATCAAGCTGCTTTTCCGGCGTCAGCATGCCAAAAACAACGCCTGCCGCCCCAAGCTCGCGAATGACGCGCACGTCTTCCTTCATCACGCGCAGCTCGTCTGCGGTATAGCAAAAAGATTGACTGTGCGGCCGCACCATGACATAGACCGGGATGGACACCGCCTTGACCACCGCCTCAATCAAGCCCCAGCACGGCGTGAGGCCGCCCTCCAAAATGCCGGAAATCAGCTCCAGCCGATCTGCGCCTCCTTGCTCTGCGCGTCTGGCATCCTCTACCGAAGTCGCAATTACTTCCACAAGCATGTCGCACTCTCCCTTCGTCCGCAAACATTTACGGACATTGTACGAAGTGTTTCCGCCCCGGCGCAAGCGCGGCGCGCGGTCACCGTTTTTCCAGTACAAAAACGGGCCGTTTCTCCCCGACGATCAGTCGGTTGTCGTTGGCGATTTCCTTTGACGACAGGGCGTGCAGTCTTGCGATCGTTTCTTTGTTGCTGTAAGCAATCTGTTCCAATATCCCGGCAATGACGAGCGGCCAGACTGCTTCAGAGCCGTCCAGCACCTTCAGCGAAAAGCTGATCCGCTCCTTTTTCAGCGCAAAGCCATATACGCCCATCGCTCCGCCTTTGGCAATGATGTTCGGATCGGTCAACAGCGCTGTACAAATGAAACGATGGCTGGCGATCATTTCCGGATGGGCCGTCATCCAGCCTGTAATTTTCTGAACAGCCTCCCGCGTCGGCTGGTCGGCGATCAGATCCGGGCAAGCGAGCTTCATGTACGCCACCGCCAAATGCTTGAGCGGCAAGGCGTAGACAGGAAAGCCGCAGCCATCGACGGCAAGGCGGATTTTCTCTTTCGGATAGTCCGCCAGGCTCGCAAAAGCGGCGAGCGCCTCCTGCTGGGCCGGATGCTCCTGCTTGTAGTAATCGTCGGTCGAAAAGCCGCGCTCTTTGGACAACGCCAAAAAACCCAGATGCTTTCCTGCGCAGTTGTGAAACAGCCTGCGCTTCGCTACGCCCTGGGACAAGCAGGCAAACTTCGGTTCTTCATTTAACGGGTACGTCGGGCACGTAAGCAGCTCGTCTTCCCGAATGCCTGTTTTGGACAAAATCGACTCCAAAGCTTCCAGATGATAGACCTCACCGCGGTGCGAAGCCGCAAACAGCGCCGCCTCCCGACTTGTCAGTCCGAATGTTTCGGCAATGTTTTGTCTGGCTACCGGAATCGCTTGAAACGGCTTGGCCGCCGAGCGCAATAAAGCGACGTGCTCCACATCTCCCGCCGCATAGATCACCTGTCCGTCTTCGCCCACCCCGCAGATCATGCCCGAATGAACGTTTTCCAAAATACCGCCGCGATACTCCTCCACTAATGGGACCTCTCGCATCTGAATCACCCGTTCCGCTCTAATCTTTTTGCTAATTATTCCATCGACAGGATAATATCGTGAATCACAATTGAAAAAACAGGAGTGAACCTGCGTAATTATAAATTCGAACCAGAGGATAATGGGAAATTTTCTCCATTGGTGTTATTAAAAAATACTAGCAGTACCACCATATTCCGTCAATCGTTTTTTCGCTCACCGTTTCCCATGACGAGCCGATCTGTAGTATAATGGCTCAGGGCGACAGCATGCCGCCCAACTGCATACGAAATCCGCGCGACTTGCGCGGGAGAGGTTCGCGAACTCCCTCTATAAAAAACTAAGGTGGACAACAGTACCGATCCCTTGGTATTGTTTTGTTTTTTTACAGGAGCAGGTTCAAGAACTCTCTTTCTTCCATGACTACGAATAAGGAGATGGAGAGCATGAAAAAGGAAAAAGCCGTCGTTGTGTTCAGCGGAGGTCAGGACAGCACTACATGCCTGTTCTGGGCCAAGCAGCAATTCGGCGAAGTAGAAACGATCACGTTTGACTACGGGCAACGGCACAAGCTGGAGATCGAATGCGCCCAGCAAATCGCCCGCGAGTTGGGCGTGGCCAACACCGTATTGGACATGAGCTTGTTGAACCAGCTCGCCCCCAATGCCCTAACCCGCACAGACATCGACATCACCCAGGAGGAAGGCCAGTTGCCTTCTACGTTTGTCGACGGGCGCAATTTGCTGTTCCTGTCTTTTGCCGGCGTGTTTGCCAAGCAAAAAGGAGCGCGGCATCTGGTCACGGGCGTTTGCGAAACGGATTTCAGCGGCTATCCCGACTGCCGCGACGCATTTATCAAATCGCTCAATGTGACGCTCAACCTGTCGATGGACTATCCGTTTGTGATCCATACGCCGCTCATGTGGCTCGACAAGGCACAAACGTGGAAGCTGGCCGATGAACTGGGTGCCTTCACCTATATTCGCGAGAAAACCCTCACCTGCTACAACGGCATCAAAGGCGACGGCTGCGGCGAATGCCCTGCCTGCCGCCTGCGCAAAGCCGGACTGGACGCGTATCTTTCCGAAAAAAATGAACAAGGAGCACACGCCTGATGAGCGCCAACTTTGACTTTCGCATCGTCGACCGCATGCAGGCACTGGGCACCCATATTCAAAAATCGCAACTGCGTTACCATAACAAACGCGTGCTGGTGAGCAAAGAGTTTACGTTTGACGCCGCGCACCATCTGCACGCCTACGAAGGCAAATGCAAAAACTTGCACGGCCACACGTACCACGTCGTGTTCGGGATCAGCGGCTACCCGGATGAAATCGGGCTCGTCATCGACTTTGGCGACATTAAGCAAATCTGGAAGGAGCATATCGAAATCTACCTCGACCACCGCTACCTGAACGAAATGCTGCCTCCGATGAATACGACCGCTGAAAACATGGTGGTCTGGCTGTTTGAACAAATGGAAGAGCAGCTCCAGTCTGACGCCTATCGCGACCGCTACCGCGGCGCTCGCGTCGAATTTGTCCGCCTGTTTGAAACGCCGACAAGCTATGCCGAGGCGAGACGGGAGTGGATGATGGAGTGAGCATTCCCGTTCTGGAAATTTTCGGCCCGACGATTCAGGGGGAAGGCATGGTCATCGGCCAAAAGACGATGTTCGTCCGCACGGCAGGCTGCGACTACCGTTGTAGCTGGTGCGACTCCGCCTTTACCTGGGACGGCTCGGCGCGGGATGAAATCAGGCAGATGACGCCGGAGCAAATTTGGGCGGAGCTGGAGCGTCTGGGGAAGAACCGTTTTTCCCACGTCACGATCTCCGGCGGCAACCCGGCGCTGCTCGCAGGCATGGGCGAGCTTGTCTCGTTTTTAAAGGAACGCGGCATTCGCACGGCGCTGGAAACGCAAGGAAGCCGCTGGCAGGAATGGCTGCCCCTGATCGACGACATCACCATTTCGCCGAAGCCGCCAAGCTCCGGCATGAACACCGACTACGCCGTGCTCGACCGCATCGTCCACGCTTTGCTTGAGCAAAAGCATCCGGGGCTGAACCTAAAGGTCGTCGTGTTTGACGACGCCGACTTCGCCTATGCGCGCGACATTCATCGGCGGTATCCGGCGGTTCCTTTTTTCCTCCAGCCGGGAAATAGCGATCTCGTCAGCGCAGACACGCAGGAACTGAGAGAAAAGCTATTGGAAAGCTTTGAATGGCTGATCGACCAGGCGATGGCCGCCCCCGATTTGAACGACGCCAAGGTGCTCCCGCAGCTCCACGCGCTGGTCTGGGGAAACAAGCGCGGCGTGTAGACATGTACGCGTAAGCGTGTAGATAAAAGGAAAAGCCAGAAGCAGAGAAACCGAAACGAGGAGGAAACATCCATGAGCGAACAACAACGCGATCTGTCTTCCCTCACCCTTTTGGGCAACCAGGGAACGACTTACAGCTATTCCTACGATCCGAGCGTGCTGGAGTCTTTTGACAACAAGCACCCGTACCGCGATTACTTCGTCAAATTCAACTGTCCGGAATTCACCAGCCTGTGCCCGATTACCGGACAGCCGGATTTTGCCACCATCTACATCAGCTACATCCCGGACATCAAAATGGTCGAGAGCAAGTCGCTGAAGCTGTACCTGTTCAGCTTCCGCAACCATGGCGATTTCCACGAGGACTGCGTGAACATCATCATGAACGACCTGATTAAGCTGATGGACCCGAAATATATCGAGGTGTGGGGCAAATTCACTCCGCGCGGCGGCATCTCGATCGACCCGTACTGCAACTACGGCCGTCCAGGGACGAAGTATGAGGAGATGGCGAGCTATCGGCTGATGAATCATGATATGTATCCGGAGAAGGTGGATAATCGGTAAAAGGTATGTAAGTACCTATGCGAAAACCCTTATTTTATAAGGGTTTTTTCTTGTTTGCAGATGTAGCGATTTTCTGAAGCAATCACTTTTGGAAGACTGACTATGGATAAAAGCCGGGAAGGTACTTGTTCTTTACCGAAGAATAATACTATCAATCATGGCCAGCCACATGCATGATGCAAAAGGGAGAGGATCGAATGGAAAAGTTGATCGAAGAGTACCGCCAAGGCTGTGAGCCGTTGCGAGAAGCCGTAGAAGGATTGTCTGAGGAAGAGCTGCGTTTCCAGCCTGCACCGGACAAATGGAGCATCCACCAGATTCTGATTCATGTAACAGATTCCGAGATTTTGTCTACGCATCGGCTGAGAAAAGTGTTGGCGGAGGAAGAATGCTTCTGCTATCGTTTAATCAGGAAGCTTGGGTGGATCACCTTGGCTATGAGCGGTTGGACCGCGAGCAGCACATGCTCCTGTTCAAATGCTGCGGGCCAGCATGCTGCCGCTTCTGGAAAATCTGACTTCCGCGCAGCTTGAGCGGGTCGGGCAATATCCCGATGGAGCGCGGTTCACGTTCAAAGAGCTGCTGGAATATCGCGTCCAGCATGTCCGCGACCACCTCGCCCAAATTGCGCGGGTAAAGCAGGCATTTCGCGAGGATAAGGTGTAACTGACGAAGAAGCCAATCGTTGAATAAATGAACGAACACAAGCGGCATTCCAGGACGTCTTTCTCAATCCTGATTGCCGCTCTTTTTTGCTGTTTGCCCCAAAACAAGAACGTTCGTTTGTATTTTGTGCGAACGATCTGCCAACATGAAACGATATTTTTTGCGTCTCCTTATAAATCCTTCCAAGACAAGAGCGCAGGCGTTGTAATCTTTGTCTGCTTTGGTCCAAGTGCCAATCCCCTCCCCGGATTAATCCGCAGGAGGGGATTGGCACTTATGCCTCTTCCCGTACCCACTTCCCCCTTTTTCAAAGCTTTTTCATAGTTTATAATTATCTGAAAAAGGGGTATGGCCATGGCAGTCAACGAATACAGCTTACCAACATCCCCACAGGCAGTAAAACTGAAAGACAATGAGCTTCCGGTATTCGAAGTGCAGCCGGATCAAAACCTCGCGAGCGAGTTTCACAAGCGATTGATCCAGATGATTGCGGAATTTGAGCTTGCGCTGGATGAACAGCACGAGGTCGGGATGCGGCTAGTCTCGTTTGGACAAAACGTCACACTGCGCGTCGAAGGGATCGGCTACTACAATCCGAGCCTGATCCGCTTCTTCGGAACGACAGAGACCGGCGCGCCGGTGGAGCTGATCCAGCATGTTACGCAAATCAGCTTTTTGTTAATGGCCGTCAAAAAAGCCGATCCAGCTAATCCTCCCAAGCGAATTGGGTTCAAGGCCCCAGAAGAAGATGAAAAAGAAGACGTGTGACAGCGTCTTCTTTTTTTGTCTGAATCAAGGCCATATAAAACGGATGGTAAAGAAGCGGAAAACTCGCTAAACTGAAAGAAATGAGAAACCGAACCCCCAACACATTACGAGGAGGAGCCTATTCATGCATCCAAAACACGTCCCCCGTTAATCCCGTGGCCCTCCGTTCCTGTCCGTTTGACCACTCACCCACCAACCACTGCAAAGGGAGATGTGTACAAATGAACATGAATGGACCTGTAAACATAACGCGCAACGAGCGACTGCAAACGTGCCAGGAAATCGCCGCCAGGCTGCATGAGGTGTACGGCGCGAAAATTTTGGCGCTCGGCGTCTACGGCTCGGTTGCCCGCGGGACAGACGGCCCTTTTTCCGATATCGAAATGTTTTGCGTGCTGGAGGATTCGGACGAAGACGTCGATTTCAGCCATGAATGGTCAGCCGGGCCATGGAAGGCCGAAGTGAACGTGCTGAGCGCCAACGTGCTTTTGCACATGGCCGCCACGGTTGACGAAGGCTGGCCGCTGTCGCACGGCGCGTTTTTTGCTCCGCTCGCTCTGTACGATCCAAAGGACTTTTTTCCCGCGCTGAAAAAGGCGGCGCAATCGCCTACCCAGGAAGCGTTCACAGAGGCGATCAACGGCGTGCTCGTCGGGGAAATGTACGAGTTTATCGGCAAGCTGCGCAATGCCCACCTGAACGGCCCGCACACCTACTTGCCCTATCTAGCCATGCAGTTTGCCCAATACGGAGCGATGCTGCTCGGGCTGCACCATCGCACCTGCTATTCGACAGGCGCCCAGGTGTTGCCGGAGTCGCTCCTGCTGACGGACCGACCGGATGGCTACGAGCAAGTGGCAAAGCTGGTGATGTCGGGCGAGTTGGCTGATCCGGCAAAAATCGTCGCGGCGTGCGAGCAGTTTTGGAGCGGACTGCACGTCTGGGCAGCCAAGCACCATTATGTGATTCATACGAAGCGCATTCCTTTTTAATCCGATCGGAAAAAGACCTCTTTTGGCGAGAGGTCTGCCCTGTCGGCAAAAGCGCAAAAGCCCCGCTATCACGCGGGGTTTTTCGTTTCGTTTTCGCTGGCTGACGGATGTCAAGCGGACAAGCCCGGCGATTGCTAGGCCGACAAGCCCGGCGGCTACTAGGCCGACAAGCCCGGCCGCTATTAGACCGACAACCCCGGCCGCTGCTAGGCCGAAGAGCCAGCCCAATGCGGCGGGCGCGTAAACGACGGGGGTATTTTCGTGGAGGCGTCTCCCTTTGCCGCGTTGAGCTGTGCCTGAGTGAGAAACAGGCTGTCGGTCAAATCGGCCCCGCGCAGATCGGTATCGCGGAAATCTGCGCCGATCAGGTCGGCCCACCTGAGGTTCGCTCCGCGCAGATCAGCCGCGATGAGATACGCTCCGCGCAAATTGGCTCCCCTGAGGTCGGCGCCTCTGAGCTTCGCCCCCATGAGATCAGCGCCCCGGCCAACATGTTTCGCTTTTCCCCGCCCCCCTTTTTGCTGGCGACAGGCTTCTGTCCGGACGAGCTCGCTCACCTGCCGCAGCAGTTCGCCCACTTTTGCCCGCTGAGCGGCAACATCCACTTGCAACAGCGCTTCCGGGGCCAGCTCCGTAAAGTTCTCCGTCTCGCGCAGGACGCGCTTGATCTTTGCGTGCAGCGGACGGGCTGGCTGCAAAGTCGACGCTTCGGTCAAATACCAGAGCAGCTCATGCAGTTGCCACATGAGCGGAAACACCTCGTACATTTGCTTGGCCAGATCCGGCGCCTGCCGCCAGTCGCGTCCGGCGTACGTTTCCTGTGAAACCTTTTGCCCTGCGCCAAAGCAATCGTACACGGTACAGCCGCGAAAGCCGAGCTGGCGCAAGCTCTGGTGAACCGCGCAGCGAAAATCGTCCTGCAAGTTGCGACAGGGGGTGCCTTTGTCCTTGGTTGCGGCAAAGTCGGAGGAAGCGGCAAAAGGCAGCGCCACACAGCACAACCCGAAGCATTTTTCGCAGTCCCCGCGCAAGTCATGGCGCAACCTCCCCAGGCACGACTCGCCTTGTTCTTGATGAGCAGTCATGTATGCCCTCCTGACAAATTCTCTTTTTTCCTATTGGCGTAAAGGCGATGAGCACCCGATGAAGCCTGGCTGCTTGCCAAAGTCATTCCTGTTTCTTTTCGCACCGCGTGCAACTCCGAGCGCGCGGTGCGGCGGCATTGTCTCGCCCATGCACTGGTGTTCGCCTCAAAACAAGCCGTCCGCCAGCAGTACGAAAACTTGGATGCGCGCAAAACCAAGGCCCAAGCCAATTGGCAAAAGCCTCCACACCCTGGCGCACACGTCTTTGCTTTTCGCTTCGTTCATCGTCTCGCTATGCGCTTTCGCACGCAAAAGCCCGATCCGCTTTGCGCTGCGAGCGACACGGAACGGGCTGTCTGTCGTTACTTGAAGGCGATTTGCGATTCGAGCATGTGCTGCACGAACACCTCGGCAAAAGCCTCAGCCGTATTGTAGCATTCTTCCAGCGTATTGTTTGTTCCGCCAAATTCCAGCAGCAGGCTGCCCGAAGAAATCGACTGGTTGTACACGCCATTTCCTTCGTTTTTCCCTTTCAAAATGACGCCGCGCGACAAGCCGGGATAATATGCCTCGAGGCGCGCATGCAGGGCGTCGGCCAGCTTTTTGTTTTCCAGATAACCCGGGTTGGCTGTGCCGATCACGAACAAAATGCGCGAGTACGTCTTGCCGTTGATCGTGATTGCCACCTTGCTGCGCGGCTCGTCGCTGTCGCGGTGGATGTCGAAAATGTACTTCAGGTTCGGACTGGTCGTCGCCGCTGCCGCCACCGCCTTGTACGACTCAGTGTACGACATCGCATAGCTTTTCTTCTGCTCGGCCAGCTTCTGGGCGAAGTCATCCTGGTTGACCATCGCCGGGATGCCTTTTGCTTGCAAAATTTCCCCCAGCCGCTTGCCGACCAGCGTAATGTTGATTTCAGGGTCGTCGACGGAGCTGCCCTGGGTGTTGCGCGCGACGTTGCGCCACGACTCGCGGTTGTGCGTGTGGTAAATATAGACGGTTTCATTGCCGATCATGCCCTGGTTATAGCCGACGCCTGGTGTCCCTGCACCGACTGGCGACAGGTTGCCCGCCGCAGGGATGCGGTCGACGATCCAGCCTGCGATGTAGGCGAGCGAGTTGTCAGGCATGCGGATGACGTACCAGTCTCCCACGATTTGCACAATCGGGAAAGTCTGGCCGGGCTGCACGTTGCCCACCACAGGGTAGTTCGTGCCGGGACCGCTGCGCAGATTGGTATCGGCGTTTCTGACGCGAATCGACTCTTCTGCGGGAGCAGGTGCAGGCTGCACCGGATTCGCCGCGACGGGCGGTGTCGTCACCTGGCCTGTCTCATCCGGGACGATTGGCTTGAAAATATAGGCGTACGTGCCGTAGTAGTCAATCGTGTACCAGCCGTCCGCATAGCCGTAATGGGTAATCGTCGAGCCGCCATTGACCTGTCCGATCACAGTGCCCAAAAAGTCGGGAGCGGCGTACACCTCGTAGCTCTCGTTCAGGACGAGCGAGCCTGCGCCCAGCTCGATCGGCATTTCCGGCACGGTCGGAACGGGAGTCGGCTGCGGAACTGGCGCGGGGGCGGGAGTCGGTACTGGCGTTGGGGCTGGCGCAGGAGCTGGAGCTGGAGCGGGCTGTGGCGCCGTCGTTTCCACCAAAAAGCGTGCGTTGACCCAGCCGCTTGTTGTGTTGGACAGCTTGATCTGCGCCCACTCGCCTTGTTTTTTCACTTGCAGGAAAACTCCGTTCTTGTCGATGACTTGCAAGATTTGCGAAGTGGCATTTGGCTCTGCCCGCACGTTCAACATATCCACGTTGCTCTTGACGTATTTCAGTTGAGGAATCTCAAGCATTTTGACGTACTTGTTGTTGACCCAGCCTGTCTTGCCGTTGCTGAGCCTGACTTGCGTCCAATCTTTTTGTCCCTGCACGATCGGCAGCCGTGTCGCTTTCGAAATCGTGCCGACAATCTGGGAGGTTGTTCCGGGTGTACTGCGAATATTCAACTGATCGACTGTTACCTCGACATGTGTGGCTGCTTCCGCGAAGGAAGCCGGCAGCAGAAAAATCAGGCAGCAGGCAGCGATAACGCTGTTTTTTACGCGTGCAAGCAAGATTCTCTTTCCCCTTTTGTATAGAGATCGTCAGCAAGATTGGAAAATCCAGCCTATTCGTTAAAAATTCGCGACTCGCCAGCATTTTCCTTCATCTTCCGACATCTTTTCCTGTCAAAAAGGCACAGAATAAAAGCCGCTCGTCAGTGAGCACAAGGCTCCCTCGCGCTTCGCATAGCCAAAGCACTCGCGCCATTCCAACATTTTTGCACACAAAAAAACACCACAAGGGCGCGGCCTGTGGCGTTTTTTCCGCTGTCTCGCTCGAAAAAACCGATTATCTCACAGGGTCCCAGTCGCTATATCCGTTTTTGGACACACTTCTCCCTTGAGACTCCCACGGCTAAAGCCGCAAGCCTTCCACCTTGCGGTGTACGGGTGGGATTCTTGAATGACTAAGCGTTCGCAGTCCATTTCTGTTTTGAACAGCCTTCAAGATGAGGGCATCTCATTG
>NZ_BAAIYG010000048.1:0-15209 GCF_057543335.1 Brevibacillus sp. YAE8 | reverse complement strand
ATTCTTCGTCATCGTTTCGTTCCTGCTTGGGGGACCGTCTGGGTATCCGTTCCCGTGTATCGCCAGCGCTGTGCGAGTTGTGGGCTTACATGGACAGTGGAATGGAACGGTATCCCGCCTCGAGGATCCGTCACCTCTGCTTTTCAAGAGATGGCGGTGGATATGTGCCACAGTCGGGATTTGCTCTCGGTTGCCAAGCAATTGAGTGTGGCCTACTCGACACTTGAACGCTGGTACTACCAACTGGCCCCCCAACGCCTTGCTCAACCAAAAGAACATGAAGCTCCTGAAGTGGTCTGTCTGGATGAGTTTGCTCTGCAAAAAGGACATAAGTATGGCGTGAACCTCATGGATGCTCAAACCGGTCATATCTGGCAAGTCACAGAAGGACGTTCACGTGAACAAGTACGAAACGCGCTGCAGCAATGGCCTTTTCGTAAGGTTCCCCAGGTAGTTGTCACGGATTTGGCTCCAGGAATGGCTGAAACCGTACGCCAGGTCTGGAAGCATACCCTTGTGGTAGCAGATAAATTTCACGTGATCCAGCTTTTCTCTAAAGCGTTGGAAGCTACCCGAAAACGCACTCATGCTCGTGGAACACATCGTCGGGGCAGACATGAGCAACGCCTGCTCCATACGATTCCTGACAAGCTGAAGCCCGAAGAGCTTCAGGAACTGAAGATTTGGTTAGCAGAAGATCCACATCTGGAACGACTCTACTTTGCGCTTCAAGACATAAGAACCGTGTATGCCGTTGAAACCCAAGAGGCAGGGGAGGAAGCGCTTCAGAAATGGATTGTCGACCATCTCTATTCTCCGACTCCTGCGGTTCGTTCCATTGCCAAAACGATTGTCCAGTGGCAAGAGCCTATTCAGCATTATTTTTCCTTTCGGGTAACGAATGCCAAGATTGAAGGGACACACAACAAAGTGAAGGTAATCAAACGAAGAGCCTACGGCTACCGCAATCTAGAGAGATTCAAGATTCGCATTAGACTGGAGTGTAAACCGGCTACATAACTACGAAAAACTGCGATAGAGGGAGATCAAGCACGTTTTACGGTGAAGAGCTAAAATCCAGGGTATGAACATAAAAGTAGCACTTATAAAATACATAAAATGGTAAAAATGTAACTGTCAAAGGAGTGTTGTCTTTGATAAATTTTACTTAAGTATAACTTGTTGGAGGGATGAAGATGAAGAAAATCTCTGCGATCTTATTGGTTTCTATGCTTTTGATGGGGCAAGGAGGACTTGTGGAGGCAAATCAAGTGAGTACTTCGGTTGATGCCAAAGCTTCTTTATCAGATATCGACAGCATTGAAAAGGAAAAAGAAAAAATTTATGCGAAGCATTTAGAAAAATATAAGCTTGAATATGAAAAATTTAATAAGGAAAGTGGGAAAAATAATATTTCCCAATACTCCAGTTCGGAAAAGGTTAAGCTAAATGAGATGAAAAATAAGCATTTGGCTAATGCAAAGAGAGATATAGATAAATATATGGCATCCATTGGTTTTGAAAAGGTAAGTAATGAAACGGATATTACCATCCAATCGGACCCATCCGATTTAGCACTAAATGACTACTTGTATCACAATAGTTCAACAGGAGAATATAATTTTGATGGATATTGGGATTTCTCAACGTGGGACACTTTGGTTGATACTATTGATGTTGCAGCAGTTCGAATGAATAATGATTCATATCCCATCATTAAATCTTATGCATACAGTTATGACCAGGCAGGGAATCAAACTGGCTACGATAACAATGGGTCTCCAAGTTCTGGATCTAGAGTAACGAAGAAATTTGAAAATAAAAGTGGCGTTGTCTACAATGTACAAGATACGATACAAAGTACCAGTGGAGGACCTATTTACAAAACAGACCACGGAAGACTTTCCATCTTTTTTAAGAAGGGAAGTGGGTCAAACAAAATCTTTTTAGATTTTGAACATAATTTTGCTACTTATTCTTGGCAAGCAACAGCATCCATTAGCGGGGTCTCTTTAAATGGTTTAGGGCTTTCTGTAACCTATTCCAAAGTAAATAATCGTTACAATAGAACAAGTGCAGGAGAGACGGTAAATTGAGCCGAAAATTGACTTACTTGTTATCCCTCATTGTACTTTCCCTGATTGTATTTTTTGGTGTCAGCGGGATACTAAAGACTGATGAGCCTTACTTGAGCTTAATGGCAACGGTTATTGCGGTTCATTTAGTATTAGACAAGTTATTGAAGGAGTGACTATATTTTATTCTTGGTCATAAGCACGGGCATATTGCTCGTGCTTATTTGGTATCGGCACAGAGGCATCCGAGACGTTGATCGTCGGCGACAACCTGTTCACCGACATTGAAGCCGGGGCAAACAGCGGCCTGGACAGCCTGCTCGTCCTGACAGGCTATTCGACGCGGGAAGAAGCTGCCCGCCACGCGGTGCAGCCGACGCATATCGCCAACGATTTGCCGGAGTGGCAGCTACGCATCTCGCTCTAGGCACTCTTCCTGCTGCTTCTGGCGATGGGCAATCCGGCTGGAAGCAGCAGCGGCAATCGCTCCGACGAGGTCGTCCAAAAACGTGTGGACGCCGAAGCGTTTGTCGTTGAGCTGGGCCAGCTTGCCGTGTTTGAGCTTGTCGACGTAGCCGAAGTTGGTAAAGCCGATACTGCCGTACAGATTGACGATGGCAAGCGCCATTACCTCATCCACGCCGTAAAGCGGCTCGTCCGTTTCGATAATTTTTTGAAGCGGCGGCAGCAGTTGTTTTTGCTCCGCGAGCATGTCCAACTGGATGCCAGTCAGAAGCGCATTTTGCACCTCGCGCTTTTTCAGCACGGCCTTCACGCTGTCCAGGCACAGCTCCATCGTCAGGTCGGGGACGTATTTCGTTTGCAAGAAAAACACAATCTCGGCGATGTCATCGAGGGAAACGCCGCGTTTTCCCAAAAGCCCGATGACCACCTCCAGGCAGCTCTCGCTGTTGAGCGGATGCTCGATCATCTAGGTTTTCCTCCTTTTCCGGCGATCATGAGTTCTTCTAGTATCTGCATCCAGATAGGCACCTATCCCGGTTTTGCGACATACAATGCGCCAAGAGAAGGTGTGCAAGGAGGATGGACCCGTATGGAGGAAAAAGAGCTGCTGCAGGAGCGATATGGCTTCCAGTTGCAAAACTACCGCGTGACGGGCGCCAGCAAGGTGCTCGAAACCGACCAGGGCCTGTATTACATGTTCGAAGCGCCTGCCGGCTATCGGTACAAAAGCAAGTTCGTCGAGCGCGTGCGCAAGCATTTGAGCCAGCAGCAAGACATCCGCATGCTGAAGCTGGTCAAGACCACTGGCGGACAGTCCCATTTTGTCGAGGACGACCAGCTTTACTATTTGTATCGCGGAGTGCGCGAGGCCGTTCCGGAAAATGCGCCCTATGCAAGCGGCCAGTCGCTGGCGCAATTTCATCAGGCTACGAAAAATTTTTCCGGAGACAAACTGTTTATTCCGTACAGCTCGCTGGGGAACTGGCCGAGCACGTGGCGCAGAAAGCTACGGCATTACAACGAGTACCGGGATGAATTGGACGAATCGGACGTCGAGCTGACGCCGATGGATGAGCTGCTTTTGACTTGCTATACGTACGTGCATCAGCTCGGGGAAATCTCGGTCCAGTACTTGCAGGAAGCGGGCTACGACAAAGTCGTGAAGGAAACGGCCGGGCTTGGAAAAGTAGCCTACCAAAATTTTGACCAAGGGTATATGCTATGGAATGAGAAGGATGTACGCCTGATGGCGGGGGAATGGAACTGGGTTCTCGACATGCGGGCTCGCGATCTGGGGCAATGGCTGAAAGCCGAAACGAGACGCAACGGCTGGAATGACGAAGCCACGATCAACTTTTTCGAGGGCTACAACAGCGTTGCGCCGCTGCTTTCCGGGGAGTACGCCGTGATCTACGCGCTCATGCTCTATCCGGGCCGCTTTTTAAAGCTGGTGGAAGCCTACAAGGAGCTTCCGCTGGAGGAGAAGCAGGAAGTGAACGTGGAAGCGTGGCAATCCCAACTGGAAGACGAGCTGGCGAAAATGGAAGAAGGACTCCGGCACTATCCCCGTCTGGTCGAAGAGCATTACGGCGTGTCCATTCCACAAATTGATTGGCTGTGGAGGCAAAACAATGAGCAAGCCACAAGTATTCGTCACGAGGAAACTGACCAATGAAGTCATAGCCATGCTGGAGACAGTAGCCCATGTCAACGTGTGGGAGGGAGATACTCCAGTGCCGCGCGCGAAGCTTTTGGAAGAGATCGAGCAAGCGGACGCGGTGCTGACCATGCTGACAGAACGGGTGGATGAGGAGCTTTTGCGCCGTGCGAAGAAGCTGCGCATCGTTGCGAATATGGCTGTAGGTTATGACAATATCGACGTGGCCGCCTGCAAAAGACGAGGGGTCACGGTGACCAACACGCCTGACGTGTTGACAGAGGCGACGGCGGATTTGGCGTTTGCGCTGCTCTTGGCGACTGGCCGCAGATTGACGGAAGCGAACCGTTTTTTGCTCGCCGGAGAATGGACCTCGTGGAGCCCGTACCTGATGGCCGGGCAAAGCGTGTACGGAACGACCTTGGGCATTATCGGCATGGGACGGATCGGCGAGGCGGTTGCCCGGCGAGCAGCAGGCTTCAACATGCGCATTTTGTATCACAACCGCAATCGCAAGGAAGAGGCGGAGGCAGAAACGGGAGCGCGGCTGGCCGGGCTGGATGAGCTGCTCCAGGAGTCGGACTACGTCGTGCTGCTGACGCCGCTGACAGAAGAGACGCGGCATTTGATGGGGGGAAGAGAATTTGCCCTGATGAAAAAGTCGGCTGTCTTCGTGAATGTGTCCCGGGGCGGCACCGTCGACGAAGCCGCCTTGTACGAGGCTTTGGTTTCCGGACAAATATGGGCGGCGGGGCTGGACGTATTTAGACAGGAGCCGGTTCCGCTCGACCATCCGCTTTTGTCCCTGCCAAATGTAGTCGCACTCCCGCATATCGGCAGCGCCACGATCCAGACGCGAGATGAGATGGCACGGCTGGCGGCAGCCAACATCGTCGCTGTGCTGAGCGGGAAGGAGCCGTTGACCGCGCTATGAGCACTGTGTTGATCCTGGCGGCGGGGCTGTTGCTTTTGGCAGTCGTAGCGGCTTCCGCTATAGCCTTGCATGTCACCTGGCGTCTTACTCATCCCGTGCGCAAGCCGATCGACATGGACCCGCAAGACTTCGGGATCGAGGGAGCGGAGGCGGTGGTATTCCCGAGCAGAGAGGCAGGGATTTCACTGGCGGGCTGGTATCTGTCCGCTACCCAAAATGGGCGAACGCCAAATGGCCGGACAGTGATTTTTGCCCACGGCTACAGCCAGAACAGGCAGGAGCCGCATCTGCCCGCGCTGGCGCTCGCCGCAAAGCTGGTGCATGCCGGCTACGATGTGTTCATGTTCGACTTCCGCAACAGCGGCCAGTCCAGCCCATCGTTGACCACGATCGGGTTGCGCGAACAGCAGGATTTGCTCGGAGCCATAGATTTTGCCGAAGCGAAAAAGCCGGGACAGACGATCGGCCTCATCGGCTTTTCCATGGGGGCAGCGACGTCGCTTCTCGTCGGCGGGGCGGACCCAAGAATTGCGGCTGTTGTGGCAGACTCTCCGTTTTATTCGCTCAGGGAATATTTGGAGGAAAATTTGCCGCAATGGACGGGCCTGCCGCGCTTTCCTTTTAGCTGGCTGATTTTGACCTTGAGCCCGGTTTTGCTCCGCGCGAATCCGCGCCATGTCAAGCCGTATGAAATCGTAAGCCGCGCGAAAAAGCCGATCATGTTCATTCATGGGACCAAAGACTCGACTGTGCCCGCGGAAAACAGCAAGCGGCTGCACGCGTTGGCACAGGATGAGGACTCGCAAATTTGGCTCGTTCCGCACGCCGGGCACGTGCGCAGCTTCGCTTTGCTTCCGGATGAGTACGCGGAGCGGGTCATTGCCTTTTTGGAAAAAGGGATGAGAAAAGCAGGCAAGAGCGCGGGAGCATTCGCCCTGCGAAAATAAAAAAAGCAGCTACGCCGAAGACGGTAGCTGCTTTCATGGCTGTGCGCCTGGATTAAAATACTTGTTGCACTTCTTTGATGCCTGGGATTTCTTCCACCAGTGCGCGTTCGATCCCTGCTTTCAGGGTGATGGTGGAGGAAGGGCAACTGCCGCATGCACCCATCAGGCGCAGCTTCACGATGCCATCTTCTACGTCAACAAGTTGTACGTCACCGCCGTCACGTTGCAGGTAAGGGCGCAGTTTATCGAGAACTTCTTGTACTTGATCCATCATATCCATGTTACATTCACTCCTTTCCAACTCTCCTTTATTATAATCGTACGCTGGCGATAAATCCATGGCTTACATGCCCTGTTAGCACTTTCACGCCAGAAGTATAATCAATGTGAACCGCATGGACTTTTTGCAATAGCAGCATGTTATAATGAAAAAGCAAGTACTTCAACATAAGGAGTCAGATTTTCGTGAACGTATTTCGCAATGTGAAGGAACTGATTGGCAATACGCCAATCGTCGAAATTACACAGTTTGAGCTTCCCGAGGGAGTACGCTTGTTTGCCAAGCTGGAATATTTCAATCCGGGCGGCAGTGTGAAGGACAGACTGGGCATGGAATTGATCCGCGCCGCTGAAGAAAATGGCCAACTGAAGCCAGGGGGCACCATTATCGAACCGACAGCAGGGAATACAGGAATTGGTTTGGCACTTGCCGCTGTAGGAACCGGCTATAAAGTCATTTTTTGCGTCCCGGCCAAGTTTTCCGAGGAAAAGCAGGAGCTGATGCGCGCGCTTGGAGCCGAGGTTGTGAATACCCCGACCGAGCTGGGCATTAAAGGAGCAATCGCCAAGGCACAGGAGCTGGCCGCGTCGATTCCAGGCTCGTTCGTGCCGCAGCAATTCGCAAATCCGGCGAACCCTGACGCCCACTACAAGACGACAGGCCCGGAAATCTGGAGCCAAATGGACGGCCAAGTGGATGTGTTTGTCGCAGGTGCCGGGTCCGGCGGTACATTCATGGGCGTAGCCCGCTATTTGAAGGAGCAAAATCCGAACATTAAGACCGTGATTGTGGAGCCGGAGGGTTCGATCCTGAACGGGGGAGAGTCTGGTCCGCACAAAACGGAAGGCATCGGCATGGAGTTTTTGCCGCCGTTCATGGACACCAGCTACTTCAACGCGATTCACACCATTCTCGATGTGGAAGCATTCGATCTGGTCAAGCAGCTCGCCGCCAAAGAAGGCTTGCTCGTCGGCAGCTCTGCCGGAGCGGCGATGGCAGCAGCTCTGCGCGAAGCGAAGGAAGCAGCTCCGGGCACGAACATCGTCACCTTGTTCGCCGATGGCAGCGAACGCTATCTGAGCAAAAAAATTTACCAGGGAGGAATCTAAGATGCGCATCAAAACTCGGCTGATCCACGGCGGAATCGATGGAGATCCACATACAGGGGCGGTTTCCGTTCCGATTTACCAGGTGAGCACGTACAAGCAGGAAGCAATCGGCGTTCACAAAGGCTTTGAATATTCCCGTACCGGCAACCCGACGCGCCACGCGCTGGAGACGTACATTGCAGAAATCGAAGGCGGCGCCCGCGGCTTTGCTTTTGGCTCCGGCATGGCGGCATTGTCCACGATTCTTTCCCTGTTCAGCAAGGGCGATCATCTCGTAGTCGGCGACGATGTGTACGGCGGTACATATCGCGTAGTGACCCGCGTCTTTTCCCGCATGGGCCTGGAAGCAAGCTACGTCGACACCAGCAATCTGGAAGCGGTAGAGGCAGCCATTCGCCCGGAAACAAAAGCGATCATCATGGAGACGCCGACCAACCCGTTGCTGAAAGTAAGCGACATTCGCGCGCTGGCGGACATCGCCAAAGCAAAAGGCGTACTGCTCGTCGTCGACAACACGTTCATGACGCCATACTGGCAAAATCCGCTCGATCTGGGCGCAGACATCGTGTTCCACAGCGCAACGAAGTATTTGGGCGGCCACAGTGACGTCGTCGCAGGTCTGGTTGTCGCCAAAGATGCACAGATCGGAGAAGACCTGCATTTCGTGCAAAACGCGATCGGCGGCGTCCTCGGCCCGCAAGATTCCTGGCTGCTTCTGCGCGGCATGAAAACGCTTGGCATTCGCATGGAAGAGCACGAGCACAATGCGCGCACATTGGCAAAATGGCTGTCCGAGCGCAGCGACATCAAACGGGTCATCTATCCGGGCTTGTCCAGCCACTCCGGGCATGAGCTGATTCAAAAACAAGCGCGCGGCTTCGGCGGCATGATCTCGTTTGACGTCGGCAGCGCTGAACGCGCCGATGAAGTTTTGGCAAAAGTGAAGTATTACACGCTGGCTGAATCGCTGGGAGCTGTCGAAAGCCTCATCAGCGTGCCTGCCCGCATGACACACGCCTCCATCCCGGCAGAGCGCCGCGCCGAGTTGGGCATTACGGACGGCTTGGTGCGCATTTCTGTAGGGATCGAAGACGTGCAAGACTTGATCGAGGATCTCGACCAGGCGCTGTCTTAATCCCGCAACACATCTCGCACAGCGACGGACCCGAGAGGAGGCGGATGAGATGAGTGTGGAAATCAAGGTGTTTGGAACCGAACAGCTCTGCGCAAGCTGCGTCAATTTGCCATCGGCCAAAGAAACGGCAGAATGGCTGCAGGCTGCTCTGTCCCGCAAATACGGCAGCGGCAGCATCCGCATCGTGTACAGCGACTTTCAACACCCGCAGACAGACGATGACAAAAGCTGGGCGACACGCATCATTGAGGAAGATTTATGGTATCCGCTTGTCGTAATTTCCGGGGAAATTGTCGGCGAGGGAAATCCTAAGCTCAAAGACATTTACGAAAAGCTGGAAAGTATGGGCGTCACTCCGCTGGCTGCGCAGACTGAAAGCGAATAGGCCACCGCCCAAGGCTTGCTCCGATTAAGGAACCGATCAGATGGTGATATCTGGTCGGTTTTTTGCGTCGCTGATTAGTTGGGGGCTTTTCGACGGGTGGGGAAGGATGTTTTTTTGCTTGGCTGCCAGCCCTGAAAGCAACCGTCAACCGCTCAAGAACTGCTGGCGAGGAAAGAGGAAAAATCAGCGAAAGCTCTTTGGGATTGCTACCGAAGCTTTGAGGGAAAAGCGAAACGCGCGCTTTTAAGCGGGCATTTCTGAGCGGCTTGCTGAGTCGGTCACTATGGGCGCGGGTTCGCTTTTTCTCAGGGCTTTTCTCAGAGTTGGGCATAAAAACTGCTGCTCAGCAGGTATTCCAAGAAGCTGCAGCGATTTCTTCTCTTTTCCTCGGCTCTACCAGGGGAGCGGAAGAGCGGTTGAGAAGTTTTTCTTTTTGCTGGATGTTAAAATTCCTTAATTTTTTCTAATTCGATTGCGCAAGGGTGACATGAATCCACGGGTCTGGAATTGGTATTGGAATTGGAGCCGCGAATTGATCCACCATCCGCAATTCGCCAAGCAAGTAGCTGCCTATTGCAAAAACAGGAGCAGTCAAAACTTGAACGCCGTCTAGCAGGCTGCGCGCTCCGCTTACAACTTGAATGTTCGCCAGGTCGGCTGCTCGCTGGATGCCCGCCGGAATGCTCGTAGATGCCCGTCGGCTGCTCATAGATGCCTGTCGGCTGCTCATAGATGCCCGTCGGCTGCCCGCTGGACGCTCGCCGCCTGCCCACCGTCTGCCCGCCGTCTGCTCGCCGCCTGTCCGCTGTCTGTTCGCCGTCTGCCCACTCCATGCTCGCCGCCACTGGTTAGCCCGCCCGGAATAGAGAGTTTTTACCTCTTTGTATTTGATTCGTAAACCATTTGTAACGAAAAAAAAGCGGCTTCGTCCTATAGTTGTCTATGTAGTCAAGAACAACCAGGGAGGAAAAAACAATGAACAAAAAATGGATGAAACCAGCCGCCTTTCTCGTATTGGCAGGAGTGGTAGGCGTAGCAGGATTGAATCTGGCAGGTACGAAGGCAGCGCATGCCGCCTCTGAGAAAGGCAAGCTTTTCGCAGCAGCAGACGAATTGAAGCTCGACAAAAACACCTATGTCATCGACGTGAAGTCCGCTGATGTAAACGGCGATAAGGTAGAAGATACAGTCTTTCTGGTCGGACAAAAAGAGAAAGCCGACGACATTTACGCGTCCAACATGAACATCGTCGTGCAAGACGGCAAATCGAAGACATACAGCGCAACAGACATCAAGGAGCTGGGCGGCTACGAAGGCGAGCTGACGCTCGTAGACTTCACCGGAGATCACGTAGCCGATGCGTTCGTGAAAACAGCGACGGGCGGCAGCGGCGGCATCTACCATCACGTGATCGCAACGTTTGCAAACAACAAGCCAACCGTCATTTTTGGCGAAAAGGAAAACGAAGGCATCCGCTACGAAGGCAAGTTCGTGAATGGCTTCAAGGTGGAGGGCAAAGGCGCTCAGTTGGACAAGCCGTTGAGCATTGACGTAAGTGCCAACCAGGATGTTTACGTGGCGGCCAAGCTGTACGACAAAGCCGGAAAAGTGCAGGCAGACGGCGAAGACGTCACCGTATATTCGTATCCGTTTGGCTCGCTGACGCCAATCGACATGGACGGAAACGGAACCTATGAACTCGCAGGACAACAACGAATCGTGGGCATGAACAACACGGATACCGTTTCCCGCATCAACTCCGTCTGGGGCTACCAGGGCGCAGGCAAATGGAACCCGTGGGAAGTGGAATACTCCACCTTCCTGGTAAAACACCCAGGCGAAGCGATCAACACGACGATCGAGAAGTAAGCTTGTTTGTTTGCAGCAAGATCAAAGAAGCGTCCCCTTTTCCAGACGGAAGAGAGGATTTTTTTGTGCAGGCTGTCTTGTTCTACTGTCCGCTGCACGCTCATATCCTTCATTGGAACAGCCCAAACCAAGGAGGACGAGCAGATGGAACAGCTAATCGCCCGCTTTTACGAACTGAAAGAAATCCAAAAACAGGTAGAGGATGAACTTGGCGCGCTGCGAAGCAAGCTGATCGACACCTACGCAGAAGCCGGCAGCGCCGAGGAAGGCGACTTCAAGCTGTCGATCAGCTACCAGGAACGCCGGGAATACAGCGACGACCGCCTCTACAACTCCTTGCCCGACCCGACCCTCTGGCGCCTCATGTCCCGGGCCGACACCGGGAAAATCGCCAGCCTGCTCAAGCTGAACGTCATCCATGAGGGGATATTGGAGGGGACGTATGAGCAGAAGAAGGTGCCGGTTTTGCGGGTGCAGAAGAGGTGAGGAAGAAAAGTCAATTGAATACAGACAGGAGGACCGTCAGACAAAGTGCTGGCGGTCTGTTTTTTTGCTCGCATTGCATTTCGGGCTGTAGAAAGTTTTATAGTTCTAAAATCCTATAAATGTAATCGTTGTTCGTGACTTTTTGTCCATTGTTAAAGAATGGAAACAATCCGATATCTGTGGTGATGGGTTTTAATTCCTTTTTATATATACATTGGATGGTAGAACAGCAAAGCAACAAACGGAACAGCAAGAATCCTCCAATCTATATAGGACCGATTGCGGAGAGGAGGAAAATCATTGGCAAATATTGAAGACATTCAAGTACAGATGCCCAGCGGCGAAAAGAAAAGCTATGTTGTGGCAGGCGCGATTCTGTCTTGCAGCCAAGGAAGCCAGCTAAGCCGGATGAAAATGCCGGTCAGTCACGGTGTATTTGCCAAAGGCAAGCCGCAGATGAACGTGATGGACTTCAAGCCTTTGGACAACATCATGCCCTTCGGCAAATGCAGCAGCTTGAGTAATCCAGCGGTCGCGCAGGCGACTGCCGCCAATAACGGAGTGCTGACCCCGATGCCGTGCATGCCAGTGCTGACGATGCCCTGGCTGGATGGCAAAACGGACAAACTTGTGGACGGATTCCCGGCCCTCCTGAACAAATCGACCAATATGTGCCTGCACTGCGGGCAGATCAAGGTCGAGGACGACGGCCAAGATTTGGCGGGAGTCTCCATTTCAGATGGCTCGAATGCGTGCCCCGCCCCGGCAGCAAATGGCGGACAAGCGCCAGAAGGCCAAGAATTAGTACCCCTAACTTAGAAACAGGCATAGAAAGGCAGATATGGCGATCTGCGGATGTCATATAAAGAAAAGGGAGGGGTATTGTGGAAGTGAAAACGAAGGATCTTATCACTTGTTTGAGCTGCTTCCGGAACAGGCCAAGCAGTCGGCTTATGACTATCTACTTTTTTTATCCAATCGTTGTCAACCAACGGTTGCTGATATTACTCGAGCCATGCGGAGTGCGAAAGCGTCTCTTCAAGTTGAGGGGCTGGACGTATCGGACCAAGAAGTGGCACTTGTTCTGTCTCGTATTAGCTGAGGAATCCGATCTTGTATCGGATTCTTCTTTTTTGTTGTTCTTTGATCTCTAAAAATTATAGATTTTTATCTGTTAAAAATTCGTTCGTTTGAGTGCAAAGGCTTTCGAGTGATTGATTCACTTTTTAAACAATTTAAGCAAGTGTAAGGCTTTTTCCAAAAAGCAAAAAAATTTCTAAGAGGTGGTTGTATTTTACTTTGTTTTTTTACCTACAAGGGTGAAGGCGATGAGTTGAGCGCTCAAAATAGTCGCTACTAACAATACAAAGGAGTTTTATTATGTCCAATTTTTCTTTAGGCACAGATGGAGCAAACCTTATCAAAAAACATGAGGGATTTTCCTTGAAATTTTATGGAGATCCTAAAGGGTATCCAACAGTTGGATGGGGACATTTGATAACAGATACTAAAGTATACAAAAAAAATACAACAGGTAATCCAAATGATTCTCTTCTATCCCAAGCAGAAGCTGATGCTTTATCAAAGTCTTTAAATCTAGGTTATACTTCACCAATTTCTCAGTCTAAGGCAAATTCTTTTTTTGCTGATGATACTGCAAAGGCTGTAAAGGCAGTAAATGATTTAGAACTTCCTACAGGTTGTCAATTTACACAATCTCAGTTTGATGCACTTGTTTCGTTAACTTTTAATGCAGGTACTAAGGTGCTAACAACCCCAGATGTACAAGCTATGCTTGCCTATAGGTTTATATATCAGTTTTTTGCTGGCCCACTTACACCAGTTGAAAGTGATACTTGTTCAAAATTAGTCAGCAAAGCATTTTCATATGATAAAAATTTAAAAGCAAGAAGAAATGAAGAAGCAACTTTATTTTGTAAAGACGCGAAGTATACTCACAAATATCCAGTATATACACTATAGTTTAATCGTTTTACGACATAAACAAGAAAGGTCAGCCTAAAGGTTGACCTTTCTTGTTTAAAAAATTATATTCACAGGCATTTTCAGAATCGCTTATTAGGATATCCTTACCTTCCTGGATATTTTCTATTCTATTAGCACAGCTTATTACATAACCTTCATTCATTCATTTAATCAGTAATTTTTTTAAGCTCAAAAATAGTTGCCTCTGATATCAAGATAAGCCTATCGTTATTAACAGCAAAAAAACCTAAACCTACAGGTATGGTCATTTTTGTAGAAGGGTCACTTATATCTATTACTTTTACTACATCATTTTCATTTAAGTCTGGGATATCTATTTTATATAATCTATAAAAAGAGAGAGAGTTATAGCATGTCGCTGTAATCTCATATAATGGATTTTTTAGTTCATATTGATATTTCTTATAGTTTTTAAGTCCTTTTGATGAAAAAAAGTCTTTTTTGATTATAATTTCATCTCCAATAAATTTTTGCCCTGTTGGATATTCAGAAGCATCATTCCATGAATTTGCAAATCCTAAAAGCTTCTCAACTTTCCAGGTTCCATAGAAATATTTTTCAGTTTCACTATCCAAATTTATACGTTCTACAGTACAATATTCGGATGTGTTTTTTGGAATAATAGACTCATCCGTTTCAGGTTTAGGCTCACCAGAATTATTTGGATTTGATGTCATTTCAACATTTCCACAAGCCGATGCTAGCATCAACATTACCATGATACAAACCAATAATATTTTTTTCATATTTCACACTCCTGTTTATTTTTTGATTGTGTCACAATCTCTTCAGACATCATATGGCTCTTTACTGGTATCATTTTTTGCGGTGATAGCAGGATTCAATATGTCAAAACACTGCCGTACGCACTTCATTTGCGTATTTTGAAAAGCTTACCATTAAGCCATTATTGTTGGCTTTGCCCAAAAGCTCTCCATTGGAGCGTTATCCCAACAGTTCCCTTTCTGGCCCATGGAACACCGATAGCTAAACATCCTTTGATAATCGTTTGAGCACTATCGGCTCACGACGTTTATTATGTTCACCTGTTATGACGTTTTGGCATACAAAAAAGTTCTGGGGATTTTTTCCTGAATATTTTCGGGTTCTCAAGCTCCGTCTCTGCTATTCCTTCGCATTAATTCGCTTCTGCTTACGCAAGCATACAAAAAAGGCCCTCGCATTAGCGAAGGCTATGTGTTTCAACCAGATTTTTTAGCATTTTTAATATGTTTGCAGAGCAATTGCTGACTTCCGGCTATAAATGCCAATAGACTCCCCGACACAACGAGCAAAAGCAAAGCTACAACCATACCATTCCCTTCTTATCTTTTGATATACTGGGGGTGAGAGAGAAGCTAGCCCCTTCTCCTTCTCCATGTTTTTAGCTTTTTGGAGATGAGGAATCCGATCTTGTATTGGGTTCTTCTTCGTTATTGTTCCTATTCGCTTTTAGTGTGACATTTACAATGTCTCGAATATGCACCGTCAATTCAATGTGTTTGTAGACCACAAATACAACAAGCACAGAAATTAGAATTGCGACAATAGTGATGGTGTTTTCATTCATTCACTCCCCTCCTTTACGGTGTGCGAATGTGTTCAATGATGCCTAGATGAATCGATTGAATGCTCTCATCAAGAGGTTGTTTGATGTATCGCGCCATGCGGTTGATCTTCGGAGGAAGTAAGTGCAGTAAGCACTCCATTGCTTCATTGTCGGTGATATGGATTGTCAACACCAAACTAGACGGATTTCTTAAGTGCCTTCTGTTTGTAAACGAGTGGACTCAGATACCCCAATGTCGAGTGAATTCTTGTTTCGTTAAACCACTTGACGTATTTTTCTAATTCTAGCTT
>NZ_BAAIYG010000047.1:0-16412 GCF_057543335.1 Brevibacillus sp. YAE8 | reverse complement strand
ACTGGACGAGTGCAGAACTGGGGGCAAATGCTCCTCCAGCTCTCCGTTTTCTTCCCGGATCGGATCGGCCAATACTTACGCTAGTTTTTTATTCCAAAAGGGTTTACACAAAATACTGGACAGACCCAGCGGTACCTTTTTTGCTGCATAATCCCATTGATCCAGCCCCAAATTCCATTTGCGTACAGTCCTTACACGGCATTATACGACCTCATCGTGCCTAAGGATAACATGCTATGGCAGATTAACGAGCTGGTGGACTTCTCCTTCGTCTACAACGAACTAAAAGCAAACTACTGCTTGGATAACGGACGCAATGCTATCGCCCCCTTGCGGATGTTTAAATATTTGCTCCTTAAAGCCATTTTTGAGTTGTCGGACGCGGTACTGATCGAGCGCTCCCGGTATAACATGTCGTTTAAATACTTTCTGCAGATGGCACCAGAAGAAGCAGTCATTGACCCGAGTTCACTTACGAAGTTCCGAAAGTTGCGGTTAAAAGACCTAAATCTACTGGATTTGTTCATTGGCAAAACCGTCGAACTGGCAACTGGACAAGGCATTCTAAAGAGTACTTCCATCATTGTGGACGCGACGCATCCGAAAGCCACACTCCACCTACGCCGACTTAAAAATCGGCCGCACAAACCGAATCACCGCGAGCGACGCGCACACGGCCAGGGCGCCTGCCAGCAAGAACGCCGCTGTGTACGTGCCGGACGTGTCGACAATATAACCAGTCAATGTCGGGCCGATGATCCCGGCTGTGTTTGCCAGGAAGTGCATGAAGCCGCCAACAGAGCCGACGTTGTTGCGGTCGACCACATCGTTAATGATCGCCCAGTAGATCGCCCCTGTCAGATAGAGGAAAAATACAGAGAGGGCAACGAGGGCCACCGCGCCAGCGGTTGTCGTAATGACGCCTGCAAAGCCAATGCAGACAGCCGACATGAACAGGCAAGTTACCAGTACAAGCTTGCGCGAGAACAGCACGCCTTTGTTGACGAATCGCTTCAGGAAGAAATCGGATACAAAACCGCCCAGGGCAAGACCGACAAAGCCCAACACCCACGGGATAACCGTAATAATGCTCATTTCCTGCACGCTCAAGCCGCGGGCATCAATCAAAAAGCTCGGGAACCAGGTCAAGAAGAAGAACAAAATATAGTTATAGGCAAAGAACGCAAAGGCGGTAAACAAAACGGTTTTTTGCTTCAGGTAAAATGTCAGGCGCAGCTTTTCGGGTGCTCCGGCAGGCGCGTTTTCCACAGCCGCCGCGCTTTCCGCGATCGCCTGGGATGATGCTCCTTCTGGTCTTTCCTTGACGTATTTCCACCAGAAAATTGCCCAGATAATGCCGATGATAGCAATCGCGATAAACGAAACTTTCCAGCCGTAAGCAATGGCGATAAATCCGACAATCGGTCCGGAGATGGCGCCGCCCAGCGGTGTGCCGCTATTCGTCAAACCGATGACCGATGCTCGCTGATTTTGAGGGAACCAGTTGTTGACCATTTTGCTGATGGTGGCCGACAGCGGGCCTTCGCCCATCCCGAACAGCACGCGAATGACGATCATGCTCACAAAGCCGACAGCCAGCACAAGCGCTCCGCTAAACAACGACCACACGATCATCGCCACAAAAAGCGTCAGCTTCGCTCCATAGCGGTCGGAGGCGACTCCGCCCAAAAAGTTGAATATCGCGTAGCCGACAGAAAAGCTGCTGAAAATAATCCCCATCTCGGTTGCGGTCAAAGACAGATCCTCTTTGATAAACGGAGCCGCAATAGACAAGGCAGAACGGTCCAAATAGTTGATAACACCTGCCAGGAACAGGAAAAGAATAATCATTCCTTTGCCTTGAGAAAACATGGATACCCCTCCTCAAACTGTTAGCGTGCGAGCATGTTCTGTTTGTAAACGATTCCATAAACCGATTTAGTATTCAACAAGTAAAAAAGCGATTGCTTTTTTACTTGAAAACCTAACAGGAGCTTCGCGGAAGCAAAATAGGTTTCAAGCGGTGCACGCTTGTATCTACACTTCCTGTTTTTTTGATTTGATTTAGCAACAGCTCGGCGGCCAGATTCGCCATTTCGATGGCCGGCTGCTTGACTGTCGTGATCGGCGGCGTGTAAAAGTCGGCGTAGGAAACATCGTCAATCCCGATCACTGCAGCGTCTTCGGGAATTTTCAACCCGTACTTTTTCATATAGCGCAAAACTTCATTCAGCACGATATCGTTTCCGGCCAGAATCGCTTCCGGCGGCTTCGCCAAAGCGAACAGCTCCGATAGCGCTGCGGGAATTTTTTCTACGTCTGCCGTCTTGATGTAGTCTGGATGGACGGGGAGGTCATGGGCCTGCAAGGCATCCTTGTAGCCTTGGATACGCTCAACGCGCGGGCTGATATTGCGAATGATGGAAGTAGTAACAATAGCAATATTCTCATAACCCTTTTCGACAAAATGATCGACAGCCAGTTTGGCCGCAAGATGGTTGTCGAGCATGACTGTCGTAATGCCCAGGTCTTGGATCGTCCGGTCCATGAACACAATCGGAAACTCGTCGCGCTTCATCCGTTTGTACAGCTCAAGATTGCCGCCTGTCGGAAAAATAATGATGCCATCGACCTGCTTTGCCCTCAACATTTCGATATATTTTTTTTCCTTTTTAGGCTCGTCATCCGCGTTGCAGACAATAATGTGAAAGTCTTGTTGATAAAAATAGTTTTCAATCGCACGGATGATTTGGGTGGAAAACGTATGAAGAATATTGGCCACGACTACCCCTACGGTAAACGTAGACTTCTGCTTCAGGCTGCGGGCAATAATATTCGGCTCGTAGTTCAATTCCTTGATCGTTTCCTCAATCTTTTTCCGTGTTTTTTCACTCATGTATTCATATCGCTTGTTCAAGTATTGGGAGACGGTGCTCTTCGATACATTCGCATGTTTCGCAACATCGGCAATGGTAATGTTTTTCAGTTCACTCATTCCTGTCTTGTAAAGTAAATCCGGTCCACGATACGATCATTTCCTCATAGTCTCGTCTTTGTTCGCAGAGATAAAACGGTTTATCCTGCAATCAAGAAATATTCTATCGGATGTGGAACAGATTTACAATTGCCGATTTCCCTTGCGTTTGCGGCTGTAAAGAGAGCACCTTTTCCATCCATGTCCACGATTCGAATGCGACTGTTGCGTCAGGCTGCCACGTTTGTTTACACGCCGGAGTAGGCCATGAATCCGCCGTCGACAGGCACCGTGATCCCGGTGACAAAGCCGGAGTATGATTCATCGGCGAGCCAGAGCAGTGTGCCGAGCAAGTCTTCCGGCTGGCCAAACCGCTTCATCGGCGTAGCGGTAATGATTTTGTTCGATCTGGCTGTGTAGCTGCCGTCTTCGTTCAGTAGCAGGTTGCGGTTTTGCTGCGTCAAAAAGAATCCGGGAGCGATCGCATTCACGCGCAGCCCTGCCTCGGCAAAGTGAACCGCCATCCACATGGTGAAGTTGTTGATGGAAGCCTTGGCCGCGCTGTAGGCGGGCACCTTTGTCATCGGGGAGTAGGCGCTCATCGACGAAACGTTGATGATAACAGGTGCTTCCGCTTGCAGCAACGCTCTCCCGAACACCTGACTTGCCAAAAATGTGCCCGTGAAGTTGCTGGAGAACACTTGCGAGAAACCACTTTCCTCCAAGTCGAAAAACGATTTTCCGTCCGCCTCTTCCTCGTATGTCTCGGCAGCGGTGATCGCATCAGGGTGGTTGCCGCCCGCGCCATTGATAAGCATGTCTACGCGGCCGTATGCTGCCAAAATCTGCTCTCTGGCTGCGACGAGAGAAGCTTTGTCCAGGACATTCGCTGCGATCGCCATGGCGGTTCCGCCTGCTTGGCTGATGCTGTCGACTACCTGCTGTCCTTTTTCCGCCGTCCTGTTCAAAATCGCCAGCTTCATCCCGTGGCGCGCCAATTCCTCTGCCATTCTCGAACACAATACGCCGCTGCCGCCTGTGATGACGGCGACTCTTCCGTTTAAGTTTTCGTGAATCGGAATCATTGCTTGCTCCCCGCCTTGCTTGCTTCATGGGCATCCCACAAGCCGAGCAAGTACATGATCCCCAGAGCACGGTCGTACAGTCCGTAGCCAGGGCGGCAAACCTCTCCCCAAATATGGCGCCCGTGGTCAGGTCTGACATAGCCGGTGTAGTTTTGCTTGCTCAACTGCTCCACCACACCCTGTACGTTGATAGAGCCGTCTTGGGTGTAATGGGAAGTTTCCACGAAGTCTCCGTTTTCATAAATTTTCACATTGCGGATATGGGAAAAAGGAGCGAGATACGCGTACTTTTTCGCGATTTCCACCATATCGTTTTCCGGGTTGGCCCCCATCGAGCCTGTGCACATCGTAATGCCATTCGCCGGGGAATCCGAAATCGCAATGAGCTTCTCGTAGCTTTCAGGTCCCGTGATGATGCGCGGCAAGCCGAAGATCGACCATGGCGGATCGTCCGGATGGATCGCCATTTTGATTCCGCTTTCTTCCGCGACAGGCAAGATTTCTTTCAGGAAAATCCCCAGGTTCTCCCAGAGCTTTTCTTCATCTACATGTTTGTAGGCTTCGAACAGCTCGGAAATGCGCGCCAGCTTTTCCGGTTCCCAGCCCGGCAGCGTCAAGTCGGAAGCGGCTGCCACTGTGTTGATAAGCTCCTGCGGGTCGAGGTTATCCACTTTTGCTTTTTCGTAAAACAAAGCCGTGGAGCCGTCTTCCAGCGAGTGGAACATTTCGGTGCGGGTCCAGTCAAAAATCGGCATGAAGTTGTAGCAGATGACTTTGACTCCGGCTGCGCCGAGGTTGCGGATCGTCTCTTTGTAATTTTCGATATATTTCATCCGGTCTTCGTTGCCCAGCTTGATCGACTCGTGGACGTTAACGCTTTCAACGACATCGGCGTGGAAGCCAAAGGATTGGATGTAGTCGATTTCCGCTTGGATTTCTGCTTTTTCCCATACTTCTCCGACAGGCTTTTGGTGCAATGCCCAGACAATCCCTTTTACTCCCGGGATTTGTTTGACCTGGTCAAGCGTTACCGTGTCATTGCCTCTCCCATACCATCTGAACGTGATATTCATGGCGCACCCCCGTTATTCTGCACTCTTTTGCATATATTGTTTGCTCAATTCCACGACGGCTTCATAGCCCCCGCTCTGGAACGCTTTGTTCAAGTCGCTGCCGATTCCGGCCGCAACCGCCCCTGCCTTCAGCCATTCCTGCACATTGTCCAGATTGATCCCGCCAGTCGGCATGATGCGCGCGTTCGGCAGCGGACCGTTGACCGATTTGATGAAGGAAGGCGCAAAATGGTTGGCCGGGAACAGCTTCAACACATCGCATCCGGCCTCAAGAGCCAGCGCCATTTCGCGAATCGTCATGCAGCCCGGCATATACGGAACTCCGTAGCGATTGCACAGCTCGGCAACGCTTTCAATAAAATGGGAGCTGACGACGAATTTGGCGCCTGCCAATATGGCGTGCCGTGCCGTTTCCGAATCCATGACGGAACCGGCACCCAGGAGAGCGTCTGTATGCTGCAGCTCCCGGAACACATCAGCAATAGCCGGAGTCGTATAGGTCAGTTCGATGGCGCGAATCCCGCCTTCTATCGCCGCTTTTGAGAGCTGAACCGCTTCCTCGCCAGTCTGTCCGCGAATCACCGCGACGACCTTCGTCTTCATGATTTGCTGAATCACCGCGTATTTATCCATTCGCTTCCTCCTTACTCAAATACGATGATCGCTTTTCGCACTTGTTCTGGATGACTTTCTACGAAATCAAACGCCTGCTGGACCTCATCGAGCGAAAACGTGTGCGTGACCAGCCCGTTATGCCGGAGCTTTCCTTCGTTCAGCAGTTTGACTACTTTGCCGAACTGGTTGGTCTGAAGTCTGGAGCCTTTGATCGTCACTTCTTTTTTCGTGATCGGCAACTGCGGAATCGCGGAAGGACGCTCGTCAAAGCCAAGCACGACAATCCGCCCAGCCACCGAAACAACGTCGAAGGACAGCTCAAACGTCATCGGCAAGCAAACCGCATCAATCACGACATTCGCGCCTTCGCCATTCGTCCACTCCTGCACGCGTTGGCGCACGTCTTCCTGTCCGGCGTTCACCGTGACGTCTGCGCCGTTTTCCTTGGCAAAAGCCAGGCGCTGCTCGCTCAAATCGGTCATCATCACCGTTGCTCCCTGGAGCTTCGCCATCTTCAGAATGCAAATCCCGATCGGCCCCGCTCCTTGAATCAGGACAGTGTCTCCCTCCTCGACTTCCCCTCTCCACACGGCTTGCGCACCGATTGTGTAAGGCTCCGCCAAAACGGCTTCTTCCCACGGCAGCGCAGCGTCCACCACATGGAGCTGCTTTTCAGGAAGCACAAACCATTCCCGCATCCCGCCATCTTCGTGGACGCCAAACACGGAGAGCTTTTCGCACACATTCGGACGACCTTTGCGGCAAGCGTAGCACGCTCCGCAATAGCGGATCGGTTCCACCACCACATGATCGCCTACGTGGACACTGGTCACCTTCTCGCCAATGGCTACGACTTCTCCGGCTACTTCATGCCCGACCACCCGCGGCAAAGTCGCAAGCGGATTTGTCCCGTGGTAAATGTGCATATCCGAGCCGCATATCCCGACTCGCTTTACTTTTACCAGCACATCGGTCGGGTTGGAAATCTGGGGCTTCTCTACATGCTGGATGACAAGCTCATGTGCTTTTCGTACTTGAACCGCTTTCATTTTTCCACCTGCTTTTTGAAAGAATGGATAGCGCCCATGTCGCTGCTTATCTGGCAATCACGGTTTCGTTTTGCAAAAAGGACCACACTTCCTCGGCGTAAGGCAACCCTTCGTTATCTCCCGACACGGTCGTCACAATCGCGCCTACCGCATTGGCAAATTCCAGTCTGCGGTCCAGCGGCAAGCCGTGCAAGTAACCGTAAATGTAGCCGGCATCGAAGCCGTCCCCTGCGCCAACCGTGTCTACGGGCACGACCGGGAAAGCTTTTTTCACATGCCAGACGCCATTGTGGTACACCTTGGACCCGTTAGCCCCGTCCTTGATAACCAACTGCTCGATCTGGAAGCGCTTCGCAAATTCTACAAGCGCAGCCTCCGAGGCATCTCCGAGTATCAGCTCGATTTCATCTCGTCCCGTCAGCAAAATATCGACAAACGGGAACAGCTCCGCATACACAGCTCTCGCTTCCTCAATCGTCCACAGCTTCAGGCGGATATTCGGGTCAAACGACACCGGGATGCTCTTTTGCCGCGCGACCTCGATCACTCGCTTGACAATCTCCACGTTTTTCGGGTCAATCGCCAGAAACACGCCCGTGATGTGGATGAGATGGATTCCCTCGAACATCTTTTTTGTAATATCACCTGGCTGCAACGTCAGGATCGGGGAGTGATAGCGGTAATAAAACGTTTTTCCGGAGCCGTCCTCCCGGATTTCCTTGAAGTTCACCGACGTCGGATAGCCTTCGACAAAAGCGACATCCTCCACGTCGATCCCTTCCCCGCGGGCAAAATTGTAGATGAACCGCCCGAACTCATCCTGTCCCAAACGGCTCAACCACTTCGACCGCAACCCGAGCCGCGAGCAACCGATCGCAAAGTTGAACTCCGCTCCTCCAGCCTTCCTTTCAAACGCAGGGACAAATCGCAGGGGTCCCGTTACTGACGGATTTAACGTAACCATGGCGTCCCCTAATGTAAAAACGCCATATTTTGACGACATTACAGATCCTCCTTCTTTAAGCCATGCACCAATGCGTTGTGAGGATTGATTGCCTGCTTGATTGTTGTTTGGTTGCTTTATTTGCTTGTTGGCAAGCTTTGTTTCCTCAGGTTTTGATAAATCGGTTTAGCTAGTGAGTAAAAAATATATAAACCGATTTAGTTGACTTTTTTAAAATTATAATTTAAAGACTTTGCGAAATCAACAGAAAATTCTTTGGGTTTTTGGGGAGGGGGATTAATGGCTGGTTGACTGGTCGGTAGGGGCATGTGTTGGGGAATGCTTTTTGGGAAAAGTCGTCGAGGCGCTGCTGTAAGCGAGGCAGCCATGGTGGGAGGGGGCATCATGCATTACTTTTGGAACGTCAAGGATAATGGGGGTAGGTGATTAGTGAAAAGCAGCATTCGCTTTTTATGCTGGGATGGATTGGCGGGAAAAGAGAAATCTGTTGGGGGCAAAACGTCTGACCTTCGCCCCTCCCACCCCCGCACGCTCACATTGCCAAGTTGGATCGACTACACTTGGTGAGCCAAAAATCCGGCAAAAATAAAGAAGCACTTCACTCCACCAAAAAAAATACGCCCATCCGAAATAATTTGACAACACCCAAAATCATCTCCGCTACTTTTATCTGATATTTTCCGTCACACGATCCCCCAGATGGAAAAAGCGATCCGTACGGACGATAACAGATAACACCGTTGCAGGAGCCACTTTCTTTCCCGCTGTCCCCCACTCTATGCCCATCCTGTCAACAACCCCTTCCACAAAAAAACCTCCTGCTCCACCCAAGCGCGAGTGCAAGCAGGAGGAACGCTCCCTCTGTCTAGTTTTCAGAAAACTCGATAACCGTTCTGCCAACGTTGATGCAGCATGCATCGTGGAACGAGTCAAAAGCTTTGTTGATCTCGTCCAGCCCGATGCGGTCCAGCACCAGATCGTCCAGATTGAACTTTCCGTCCAGGTACAGCCTGGCGATCGCCGGAAAGTCGCGGAATGGCTGGGTGTTGCCGTAAAAGCTGCCTTTCAGCACTTTGCCGACGCGGTGGAAGCCGCCGGCTGGGAGCGTAATTTCTTTAGCGGGATGGAACGCGCCAATGACGACGACGGTGCCGCCTTTGCGCGTACCTTTCCAGGCGCTCTGGGTCGCATGCGTGTTTCCTGTGCAATCGATGGCAAAGTGAACGCCGAATCCGTCCGTCAGCTCTTTCAGCCGCTCCTCCGCATTTTCTTCTCCTACGAGAATCGTATGCGTCGCGCCAAATTTTTTCGCGATCTCCAAGTTGGCTGGCTTCATGTCGCAAGCAATGATTTTGGAAGCGCCGGCGATGCGCGCGCCCTGGATCGCGTTGACTCCGACGCCGCCGATGCCGAATACTGCTACCGTGCTGCCTGGGGTCACACCCGCGGCGTGAACGGCTGCGCCGTATCCGGTCGCGACGCCGCAGCCGATCAGCGAAGCTTGCGCGAGCGGCATTTCGTCCGGCAGCTTGACGCAGGACATTTCCGGGACAACGGTATATTCAGCAAAGGTAGACAAGAGCGAATTGTGGTAAATCTTTTCGCCTTCCTTGCTCAGACGGCTCGTGCCATCCAGCAAGGTTCCCTCAAACATCGGACCGAATGCCGCCTCGCACAAATGTACATCGCCCGTCACGCAAAATTCGCAGGTGCCGCAGTACGGAACCCAGCTCAGCGCTACTTTATCGCCCGGCTTTACTTTTGTGACGTTCGGCCCTACGGCTTCGACGATCCCGGCGCCCTCGTGCCCCAAAATGGTTGGAAATGGCGTGCTCGCATCCTCCAGCGCGTTCAGGTCGCTGTGGCAGACGCCTGTTGCTGCTATTTTGACCAAGACCTCATTTGCTTTTGGTGCGTCCAGTGTGACTTCTTGGATGGCAAGCGGTTGGCCGACGCCTGTCATCACGGCTGCTCTCATTTTCATGTCTGACTCCCTCTTTCGCGGACTGAACTCGTAGTGGAATAGCTTTGGTAACGCAAGGAAAAGCGCAAACTCAGTAGGCAAACCAGATCGCTTTTGCCTTTGTATAGGATGACAAGGAGTGAATCGCGAACTCTTTGCCCCAACCGCTTTGCTTCCAGCCGCCGAACGGGCTTGCGAAGTCATAGCAGCCGTAGCGATTGACGAATACTTGGCCTGCCTGCAGCTTGTTTGCCACGCGATGCGCGCGCGACATATCGCCTGTCCACAAACCTGCCGCCAGGCCGTAGACGGTGTCGTTCGCCATTTCCACCACTTCTTCCTCGGTGTCAAACGGAATCACGCAAAGCACCGGACCGAAGATTTCTTCTTGCGCGATCTTCATTTTGTTGTGCACGTCGGCAAAAATGGTCGGGCGGATGAAGTAGCCGTTGGCATTGTCTCCGGTCAGGTCGCGCTCGCCGCCTGCCGCTACGCGCGCGCCTTGTTCCTTTCCGCTCGCGATGTAGCCCAGGATGCGCTCCATTTGCTTTCTGGACACTTGTGCGCCCTGGTCTGTCTCCGGGTCAAAAGGATCTCCCAGCTTGTAGCTGTCAGCCATCGCCGCAAGCCGCTCGACTACTTGCTCGTAAATGTCGCGCTGCACGAACAGCCGGGTCGGCGCTGAACATTTTTCCGCCTTATGCGTGAACAGCCCGTAAAAAGAACGTTCGATCGCGGCCTCCAAATTCGGTGCGTCGCTGAACAAAATATTCGGGGATTTGCCGCCCAGCTCCAGCGAGACGGGCTTGAGATTGGAATCGGCGGAATCCCGGACAAGCTGTCTGCCCACAGCCGTGCTTCCTGTAAAAGTCACCTTGTCCACATTCATATGGCGGCTCAACTGCGAACCGACACTGCCTGCGCCAAGCACGAGGTTAATGACGCCCGGCGGTAAAATGTCTGCTTCATGAATCAGCTCAAACAAGCGGATGGCAGAAAAAGACGTTTCCTCCGAAGGCTTCAGGATGATCGTATTGCCCATGGCAAGGGCAGGAGCAAGCTTCCACGCGGCCATATCAATCGGGAAGTTGAACGGCACAATTTGCGCGCATACGCCAATCGGGTCCCGGGTAGTTACGCTCAGGAAGTTGCCTTCGACCGGATTGTTTTCCCCGTAGTATTTGTCTGTCCAGCCTGCGTAGTATTCGAACACATCCGAAGCTTCCTGCACGTCGTCCTTGTAGGACTCGGTGTACAGCTTGCCGTTGTCCAGCGTTTCCAACGTGGCCAGCTCCGCCTGATGCTCGACCAGAAGGGCGCTGATCTTGCGCAAAATTTTTGCCCGCTCCTTGCGCGTTGTCTTGCGCCATGCCCCGTTCTCATCGTCAAAAGCCGCACGTGCCGCTGCGACTGCGCGATCGACGTCCTCTGGAGCCGCTACCTGGAACGAACCGTTGATGAGACCGTTTGCAGGATTCGTCGACGTAATGATTTCATCCCCTGTGCTGTCTGCCCATTGGCCGTTGATATACAGCTTTTTCGTCTGTTGCAGCCATTCTTTTGCCCACGCCAGCTTCGGCTGGTCGATTCCTTCAAATTGCTTTTTAGCATTTGTCTCGTTCACTGTGATGACCTCCGTTTCGCGAAAAGCTTTTGACCCCTTCCCTGCCTTGTTCCTTGAGCAGCCGGGAAACGAAGCTGTACCCGTGCGTCTCTTTCAACTCGACCACGAGCGGAATGAAGCTGTTGGCAAGCTCTGCGCATCTTGCTTCGTTGGCTTCAATGCCCGCCAGACATTTCTCATGGAAAAGGGCGAGGGACTGCTTCAGCATCTGCAACGCATCCAAAATATTGGCTCCCGCTGCTCCCTCAAATACGTTCAAATCCAGTTCGCCATGCGCAAGCGTCGCCTGGACAACCCGGTCACACCCCAAAACCTGAAAGCAGCTTTGGATGAGAGTCTCGGGTACGACCGGATTAATTTTTCCGGGGAAAAAGGAAGACCCCGCCTGCACGCCTGGCAGCGTAATTTCTGCAAAGCCAGCCTCCGGACCGGATGACAGTAGGCGCAAATCTTTGGAAATTTTCAACAAACACGTCGCCAACAAGGACAGTTGCGCGGAGACTTGCGCCAGATCGTCCATGTTTTGCGCCGCGTCGAACAAGTTTTCCCGATGATGCAGCTTTTGTCCGGACACCTCGCAAAGCTCGGAGAGAACCGCATCGCGATAAGCTTTTGGCGCTCCCACTCCCGAGCCGATGACCGTACCGCCCAAATTGACGGCATTCAACTGCTGTACAGCATGCGTCAATGCGGCATGGCGCCTCCCAATGACTGCCCCATACCCGCTGAACGTCTCGCCCAACTGGACCCGCATGCCATCTTGCAAGCATGTTCGGGCAATGGTCGTCACGCTCATCAGGTTCGTCGTCAGCCTTTCCCACGTCTTTTGCATGCGGGCCAGCAGTTCGTTGAGGCCCTCGTACTCCTGGACAATCGCCATGCGCATCGCCGTATGGCAAACGTCTGACGTGGACTGGGAAGCGTTCACATGATCGACCGGATGAACCGGAGAATACGTCCCGTGCGCCATCCCCGCATGCCCGTTTGCCAGATTGGCAATCACCTCGTTGACGTTCATGTTTGTTCCAATCCCGCCGCCGCCATGCAACATATCGACCGGAAAATGCTCCAAATGCGCTCCGGCGATCAGCTCGTCGCAAGCTTTTTCAATTGCCGCACAAATATCGGCAGCAAGTACCCCCGCTCGTTCATTCGCCCGTGCCGCAGCCTTCTTCACCTGCGCCAGCGCAGCGATATAGGTGGGATACTGCCCCAGGCGCTTGCCCGAAAACGAGAGATTTTGCAACGCTCTCACGGTTTGAATCCCGTAAAGCGCCTCCTGTGGAATCTCCACCGTGCCAAACGAATCCTGTTCTTTTCTCGTTGCTACCCATCCGTCGCAGGAAATGTAAACCGCCTCCCAAAAGGGGGAAGTCAGGCTGCCCCCTACTGTACATGGCAACTGCCATCTTCTGCAAATAACAAAGCATCCTCGTCGCTCCAGCCCTACACTGGCTCGTGGCTTTTCCGAAAGAAAAAGACCAAGGGCCGTTATTTGCAGACACGACAATTTAATCACAATGCGAACATTTCGTTCACTATATGAACTTAACGCGATTATAATTCGTCGATTTCCCGATGTCAAACAAACAATTTTTCTCGGCGAAGCCGTCTGTTTGGCTTTCCTCCATGCAGGCTTGCGGGCAGGAAGCTGCACAAACGGATAGCTTTCAAGCAAAAATCTACGCTATAATGATCTACATTGGAAAAAAATAATGGAGTGTAAACGTGCACATGAAACAGGAAAACTCATCTGTTCAAGCAGTCGATCGTGCTCTGCAGCTCCTCCAACTCGTAGGCGAGAGCAAAGACCCCATTTCCATCGTAGATTTGGCCGAAATGTCCGGAATGAATCGGACAACGGTATGGCGACTGATCGGAACGCTTGAAAATCACGGCTATATTGAACGCGACCCGCTGACAAAAGGGTACTTGCTCGGCTACGCCGCCCATCGCCTTGCTGCCCAAGCCCCGCAGTACGGCTCGCTCATTCGCCGCGCCCGAAAAAGCATGGAGCAATTGCGCGAACAGACGCAGGAAACGGTGCTGCTCAGCGTTCCGAAGCACTATGGCACGCTGACCATCGACCAGATCGACCCGGCGAACAGCGTGCGGGTTGCTCACTATGTGAACGTCTTTTTGCCTTTGCACTGCACCTCCAATGGCAAGGTGCTTCTCAGTACCTTTTCAGCAGAAGAGCTCAATTACTACCTGGAGCAGCCCCTGGAACGAATCACTCCGAATACGATTACAGATCCTGAGCGATTGCGCCAAGAAATCGAGAAGGTCAAAAAGCTCGGTTACGCTATCGTCCTCGGCGAGCTGGATGTAAACGAAAACGGAATTTCCGCCCCTATTTTTGACAAGCGAAATGCGCTCGTTGCCTTCATCAGCGTCTGCGGGCCGAACTTCCGGTTTACCGAGGAAAAAGTATTGGCCTGTACAGAGCAGTTGTTCGCGGCAGCTCGCGACATCGCCGATCACCTGCAATGAGTGCAGCAAAAAGGGAGCCGCTCCCACGGGACAGACCCGAAGCCTGGTGCGTTAGTTATGATGCGCCAGGCTTTTTTATTTTGCGGCGATTGGGCTATTCTAAGAAAAATCAGCCCGCCGAAGGCCCGGCATGAACATTTTGAAAAATGATTGACAATTCTCGACACTCAATCATATAATCACTTTAGTTTCACATTGCGAATAAATAGTTCACATTATGAACGGTCCTTCTTTTTCAACTTGGATACACCTCGCCCAATCCCTACTTCGGCGAACCGCAAGCTTTTCAGTCTTTCAACAAGGGGGAGTTCATGTGAACAGCAGTCAAACGATCAAAATGGATGACGCTCCGCTGAGCAAATTCCACATCAAGATGGCAGCGCTTACTTTCGGCGCCCACTTCACTGACGGTTATGTGTTAGGTATTATTGGAATCGCTTTCACACTCATCAAACCGCAAATGAATCTGGACCCGCTGTGGACGGGCCTGATCGGCAGCTCTGCCTTGATCGGTCTTTTTCTCGGCAGTCTGATTCTCGGGTATATTTCTGACTTTATCGGCAGGCAAAAAATCTTCGTCCTGAGCTTTATCCTGATTACCCTGGCCTCCTTCCTGCAATTTTTCGCTGAAACTCCCGCACAGCTCTTTCTCTTGCGCATCCTGATCGGAATTGGAATGGGTGGGGACTACAGTGTCGGCCACACCATGCTGGCCGAGTTTTCGCCCAAAAAGCATCGCGGTGTTTTGCTCGGCTCCTTCAGCGTCATCTGGACAGTCGGTTACGTCGCCTCTACCGTGATCGGCATGAACCTGCTCAGTCTGGGACCTGACGCCTGGCGCTGGATGCTGGCTTCCTCTGCCCTTCCTGCTGTCATTATTTTGCTCCTGCGAATCGGTACGCCCGAATCTCCGCGCTGGCTGATTAACAAAGGCCGAATCGATGAGGCGCGGCAAATCGTCAAAAAGTATCTCGGCCCCAACATTGTTTTAGATGACGAGACACCCGTTCCGAAAACGCAAGGCAGCTTCGCCCGCCTGTTCAGCAAAGGCATGCGCAAGCGTACAGCTTTTAACTGCCTGTTCTTCGTTTGCCTGGTTATCCCTTACTTCGCTATCTACACGTTTCTGCCCGCGATTTTGGAAACGATGGGCCTGAGCGAAAACTTCGGTACCGATTTGCTGCTGAACGCCTTGCTCGTCGTCGGTGCCATCCTGGGCATCTGGTTCACCATCAAGTTTTCCCGCCGCGGCTTTTTGATTAGTTCGTTTATCGTTTTGGCCGTGACGCTGTTCCTGTTGACTGTGCTGCCTGAGAGTATGACCTTCCTGATGATTCTCGTTTTTGCCGTCTTTACGTTAATCATGTCTGCCGTCAGCAACCTCGTCGGCGTCTTCCCGGCAGAGAGCTTCCCGACAGAAGTCCGCTCAAGCGGCGTAGGGCTGGCGACATCTTTCAGCCGCTTCGGCTCGGCCATCGGCACTTTCCTCTTGCCCATCGGCATCGACAGCTACGGGATTCACCCGACGATGCTCGCCCTGACAGCCGTTTTGGTGCTTGGCACACTGGTGTCCATCGCCTGGGCGCCTGAAACGAAAAACTTGTCGCTGAGCGAGGCGAGCGATATACAGAAATCTGCTTGATTCGGTCAGTAACGAAAAGAAAAGAGCCGCATCTTCTGCATTTCGCAGGTGATGCGGCTTGTTGTTGTTTGGGGTTGCTGTGCTGGGCAGAGGGTTTGGGGGTGGGGCGATTATTTCTTGTGGGATGTCGATGGCTTCTTCTTCGGGTTCGCGCTACTTGGGATTTGGGTGAAATGGGGGTGCGAGTAATGAGGGGGCAGGTGGTGTGTTTTACATGCAGGCTTTTGTGCAGGTTATGGAGCATTCGGCTTTTGCTGCAATTTTGGGAAAAATTTTGTTGAGCCTTCCCATACGTTGAGGCATGGGTGCATGAATCGGCTATTCTGACAAGTGGGGGAGAGGGTTTAGTGCTCTCGTTGCTCGGGTCCTTAATGTAACAAAGATAACAACAAGGGATGACATACAAAAAAACAAAGTTTCAGTCCCCTCGTACCTCGGGTCCTCAATGTAACCGACCTTGGTCGGCATGAACAACTCAGTAATGCCAAGGCTTTGCTTATAGTCAAAGCCCTCAACATTCCGCACTTTTTTCGAGGATTACCTTTCTGTCCAAAAACAGGCCCCATCCTCGAAAACACTTTCTCTCCACTTGCTTTCCGACTGTGTCCTATCATTAGTATTCACTTGCAGAAGTATAATCATGTCCTCTCACGACTATAATAAATCATTTGCCTCATTTTTATAATACCTCTCCCTCGTTTCCTGCCGAAATCACGACAAAATATCTTTTGTCCACAAAAAGACGCACCTCACTTCTCCCCCTCCCTTTCGGCAGACATCTGAACCACTGTCAATAGATTGGGCACATAAAATCGAGAGAATTACACCACACATCGGTACATATGTTCGTATTGATTGGGCGTGAAGTACCCAATGGATGAATGGATGCGTTTTCCATTATAAAAGCAAGTGATATACTCAAATATCGCT
>NZ_BAAIYG010000046.1:0-20175 GCF_057543335.1 Brevibacillus sp. YAE8 | reverse complement strand
CCCCTTTTTAGGGGCAGCCCGAGGCAACACGCGGTTGGCAGACTTTCAGTGCGCCTTTAAGGCGCTTGCTTGTAACATGCCCTTATAGGGCTAATGGAAGCCACCGGCTAAGCCGGTGGTTATGACTATTTCCGGAAATATCCATCCCGACCCCGACCCCGACCTCCTCCCCATGCAGGTGTAACAAGCCCCTTTAACCTCCTACAATATAAACTTACCGACCAATTTACATTCAGTTTAAATCCGCACGTTATTGTGTACCTATCACAACACATAAACAAGAGGAGAAGGAGATGCCAAAATGAACGATCAGCACAACACGGAATGGGCAGTCGAAGCGCGGGGGCTTGTCAAAACGTTCGGGGACAATCGCGCTGTAGATGGCGTGGATTTGAAGGTGCGCGCCGGGTCGATTTACGGCGTGCTTGGGCCGAATGGGGCGGGCAAGACGACGACGATTCGCATGTTGGCGACTTTGCTTAGGCCGGATGCCGGGGAGGCGCGAATTTTTGGGTATGATGTGGCAAAAGAATCGCATATCGTCCGGCAGTTGATTGGCGTGACGGGGCAGTACGCCTCGGTGGATGAGTCGCTTAGCGCCACGGAGAACCTTATTATTTTCTCCCGGCTGCTTGGGCTGGGGCGTGCCGAGGCACGGCGCAAGGCTGCGGAGCTGCTGGAGGAGTTTGGGCTGACGGAAGCGGCGAAGCGTCCGCTGAAGCATTTTTCTGGCGGGATGCGCCGCAGGCTGGATTTGGCTGCGAGTTTGATTGCCCAGCCTCCGCTCATTTTTCTCGACGAACCGACGACAGGGCTTGACCCGCGCACGCGGTCGCAGATGTGGGATACGATTCGGCGGCTGGTTGATACAGGATCGACCGTGTTGCTCACTACGCAATATTTGGATGAAGCAGACCAGCTCGCCGACCGGATCGCGGTGATTGACCGCGGGCGGGTCGTGGCAGAAGGGACGGTGGATGAGCTGAAAGCATCGGTCGGGACTTCGGCGCTGCACCTGCGCGTCCAGCATGTGCGGGATATTGCAGATGCCCGGGAAATGGTGGAGCAGGTGCTCAAAGTTCGTTCCAGCGTAACGGCAGAAGCGGGCAAGGTTACGGCGCCAATGGCGGACGCCGATCAAGTGACGGATTTGCTTATTGCGCTGCGGACGCGCGGCATTCCGCTTGCCGAGATTAGCGTGCAGAAGCCGACCTTGGACGAAGTATTTTTGACGATCACGGGGAACGGGGCGAGCGAAAACGCGCCGCAAGCTTCCGTGCAGTCGAACAGAATGGAGGGAGCCAGAGTATGACTAGCGCATCCTGGGGGAAGGACATGGAGCGTCCGTTAAGAAAACGGGCAAGTTTTGGTCAATCGTTGCGCCACTCGCTGACGATGGCCTATCGCGGGCTGTTGAAAATTCGGCGCACGCCGGAGCAACTGTTTGACGTGACGCTGCAGCCTATTCTTTTTACGCTGATGTTTACGTATATTTTTGGCGGTGCGATTTCAGGAAACGTCCAGAACTACTTGCCGATCATTATTCCCGGTATTTTGGTGCAGACCGTCATTGCCACTTCAATCGTCACGGGGGTCCAGCTTCGCGAGGACATGGACAAAGGCGTGTTCGACCGATTCAAGTCATTGCCGATTGCGCGCATCGCGCCGTTGGCCGGAGCGTTGCTAGCCGACACCGTGCGTTATACGATTGCGACAGTGCTCACGTTTGTCATGGGGTATCTCATGGGCTACCAGCCTGGCGGCGGCGTGGGATTCGTCGCGATTGCGGGGCTGCTTGTCATCGCCTGCTCGTGGGCGGTCAGTTGGATTTTTGCCTTCTTTGGCGTCATTGCGCGTACAGCATCAAGCGTGCAGGGGATTTCGATGATCGTGCTGTTTCCGCTCACCTTTCTCTCCAACGCATTTGTTCCGGTTGATACGATGCCGAATTGGCTCCAGTGGTTCGTCAACATCAACCCGATCTCGCATTTGGTCAGCGCCGTCCGCGAGCTGGCCAGTAGCGGCACGATTGGCACAGAGTTCGTGCTTTCGCTCGTGAGCGCTGCCGTCATTGTCGCCATCTTCGCGCCGCTGACGGTCCGTGCCTATATGCGCCGCACATAAATTTTCACTGGTGTTGAAAAAGTAGCTGGAGCAGGGCATCACCCCTCAGGGGAGGGAGCTAGGCTGGCCCAATCGTGGTCAGCTTGCGCTCCAGCACTGCTCCATCCGAAAAAGTTGGAAAAACGCTTGGGTCACTAAGCGTTTTTGTTTTTTGTACAGATAAGAATGGATAAGCTTCTTATCCAGTATAAGCGCAACTAAGGCTGCGCCAATGGCTTGGCGTAGCCAAGTTTTCTACTCGTTACGGCTCGCCTGAGGGCGTCGCGTGCAACGTTTCCTTTGCAAGCTGCGCGTTAGCCTTGTCCGACAATTTTTTTCAGGCGTCCTACCAGCGGCAGCACGATGATTCCGGCCACGATAACCTGGAGGAAGTTCCCCGGAATCGAGCCAAACGGCTGAATCCAGTTGCCGTACAGGATCACTTCCACGAAGTAGTAGCCGACGATTTTAATAAGCAGGGCGACAGCGATCGCTACAGAGTAGGCGAGGACGCGTTTGCCAGGCATTTTTTCCGCGATCAGGCCGGCGACATAGCCCATGGCACCGACGATGACAAACGTAAACGGTGCCCAGGCGGTCCAGCCGGAGATCAGGTCGAACAGGCCCATCCCGAAGGCACCTGCAATCGCCCCTGTTTTTCTGCCGTACACGAAAGCGGCAATGAAAAGAGGCACGTTACCGAGGTGGATCAGGCCGCCGTTGCCCATGATCGGGAGGCGGATGTTGATGAACATGGTGGCTGCAAGGGTAAAAGCGATAAAAAGAGCATGAATCACGAGCATTTTCGTTTTGGATGTAGATCTGGATGAATAGGTTGAATCCATATAACAGCCTCTTTCTTTTTTTCTATTATCATACCCGCAAACAGAGACGAAATAAATATGCTTCCCGCGATTTATTTGGGCAGAGTTATCAGCGGGCACGGAAGTTGCTTGCGGCGTCCTGGCGAAGCTTGCAACAGAGCGATTTTTGTCCGAGGTTGTTATGATAAAATAAAGCATGAAAACGGCCTTGTGGCGTAACGGTGCATCCTGCGGATAGCCTGGCGGCGTGTGCGGGAAACGGTCGGTCGCTTCGCACGAAGGAGAGCGGCCCAAGGGGAAACGAGATGGATAGAAAGCAGGTACAATTTTCATGATCGATGCGGACAAACTAGCAGAACGATTCGCCAAAAGCTCCTACGAGATCGCGAGTGTGCAGCGCCTGGTCATCCAGCCGAAAAGTGTGTTGCGTGATTTCAAGACCGTGGCCTACGGGTTTCTGTTTACCGTTCGCGGCGAAGCGAACATGCATGTAAATGGTACCGCTTACGATTTGCAGCCGGGAACGGTCTTGCATGCGGCTCCCGGCATGATGATGAACTCGCGCGTCATAGGCGAGTCCGAGCTGGAGTACTACCGGGTATTTTACCGCTGGGACGAGTCAGGGGGCAAAAGCGACGCGGAGGCATGCAACGTCCATTTCATGCTTGAGCCCGGAGTGAATCCGCGTTTGCTGGAGCTGCTTATCATGCTGCAACAGAATGCGCAGGCACAGGGGGGCATCGGGAAGCTGCGCCTGAAAGAGCTTTTTTTAAGCATCATGTATCAGGTGCTGGTGAGCTGCAAGCATCGCGAGAGAGGCAGCTCACCGAGCCAGAGGGTGATCGACGAAGCGGTTGCCTACATTCATGGGCATTACATGAACCCGCTGACACTCGACGAGCTGGCCGAGCTGCATGCCATGAGCCCGAAGCGCTTTTCCTACTTTTTCCATAAATATACGGGGTTCCGCCCCATCGACTATGTGATCCATTATCGGATGGAGAGAGCGAGCGAATTGCTGAAAGCAGGGGACTACCCGATCAGCGACATTGCCGTCAGCGTCGGATATGCCAATCCGCTCTACTTCAGCCGCGTGTTTAAAAAGAAATTCGGCATGTCGCCTACCGCCTATAAAGACATGGCAACAAAACAGGCAGCGTCGGATTAGGAAATGATGCATGCCGCTTTTATGATTTGTGCATTTGCTTTTCGCCTGGTCCTTGCTACACTAATTGTCGATAATGATTATCATTGCTAGTTTTAGAGGCCGATTTGCGCATGTCTCTGCTCGGAACGTTTTCGACTCGCAAAACGGCTTTTAAAGCAGGGAAAGGTTGGTACGCATGACTGAAAATAGACAATTGTGTATAGGATTGGCGATCAATGCGACCTGGATGAAAGGCGACGGCTGGCGGCGTCCAGACAGTGGCGTGGAGAAGATGGGCACGATTGACTACTATATTGACTTGGCCAAAATGGCGGAGCGGGCCAAGCTCGACTTTTTGTTCCGGGCAGATTACTTGTTCATCAACCCGCAGATGATGGGGGATTCCGCGAACTTCGGCAGCCCGGACCCGACGATGATGTTCGCCGTCATCGCCCGCGAAACCGAGCGGATCGGGCTGGTTACGACGATCTCGACGACGTTTAACCCGCCGTTTGTGGTGGCGAGACAGCTTCAGTCGCTGCACTGGCTGAGCAATGGACGCGCTGGCTGGAATATTGTCACGTCCATCGAAGGGGCGGAAAACTTCGGGGATGCTCCGATGCCTTCGCCGGAAGAACGATACCGGAAAGCGCGCGAGTTTACGGAAGTCGTCCGCAAGCTGTGGGACAGCTTCCCGCGCGATGCGATCGTCATGGACAAGGAGTCCGGCATTTTTACGGACAGGGACAAGATTACGCCGATTAACCATTCGGGTGAGTTTTTCAGCGTCAAAGGACCGCTTATCCTCCCTGCCCATCCGTCCGGCTCGATTCCGTTCTTTCAGGCGGGAGCGTCGGACATCGGGCGGGATTTTGCCTCGTCATTGGCCGATGCCATTTTTGCGGCCATGCCGGATATCGAATCAGGGGTAGAGCTGCGCAACGACTTGCGCAGACGGGCAGAGGAGCGCGGGCGCAATCCCGATGCGGTGAAGGTTTTGCCCGGCTTGTATTTCTTCCTGGCCGAGACGCGCGAGGAAGCGCAGGAGATGCATAAGGCCGCACACGCCAATTTGAGCACAGAGCGCAGACTGACTTCGCTCAAGTCCGTGCTTGGGATGGACGCAAGCCATCTGGCGCTGGATCAGCGGATCACGGCTGACATGCTGCCTGATCCGGACATGCCCGTGCGCAGCCGGACACATGCGGAGCTGCTGCGCCGCTATATTACGAAGTACGAGCCGACATTGGAAGAGGTGCTGGTGCGCCCGGAAGTGGTCGGATCGGCTCATTGGGTGTCCGTCGGGACCGTCGACGACGTGCTGGCCGATATTATCGCGCGCTACGAAGCGGGAGCGATCGACGGGTTTATCGCCTTGCCTGGCGGTTCGCACAAGTCGATGGAAATCTTTTTTGAACAGTTGATGCCGAAGCTGGTGGAAAAAGGCTTGTTCAAGCGCGAATATACCGGAACCACTTTGCGCGAACATTTGGGAATCCACTCATAGCGTGCGGTGCCGGGGATGAACCTGGCGGGGCCGTTGTCATGCGAGCATGCTCCTTCGCGTGGCAACGGCTGGTTTTGTTTTTCGCGGCAAACGAGGGAAAGAGGCATGGTTTGCGGTTGTCATGCTGTTTTTTTGTGGGCCAAAAAATCGGTGCAGGTAACACCCGGACAATGCGGGCAGGCTCGAGTGTGGCGCATGGCGAGGCAACGCAGTGCAGCGAAGTGGGCTACTGCGGGGATACCGGCTACGGCTGCTTGACGATGGTTTCGGATTTTCTTGCCCGGCTGTTTGCCTTGTGCGGTGTGCCGAGCGCTACTTGCCGCCCTGTCAGGAAGACGGGGAACAAAAAATCAACGTTTCGCAGGTGGATGGAACAGGGCCGATGCATATTCCGTACAGCGATCAGGGCAGGCTGTTCGTGCAGTTTTTTTCCAGGGCAGCGCTCGATCCAAAGCTGCAAGAGGTCGCAGCGAAAAGCTATCAGGCCGACCTCCAGGGCATTGCCAAAATTTTTGCCTATGGAAGCAAGACAGGGCAGACGATGGAGGAAGACGCTCAAAGCGCAGCCTACGGACTGATGGCGATGGTCGTGGGACTGAGCTTTTTCCGGGTGGCAGGCATTGCGCCGCCCCGGGGCGAAGACAATCGGTACATTGGCGAGCAGTATGTGCAAAGGCTTTTTCACTCACAAAAAGCGAATGCTCCCACAGGAGGATAGACGATGAAAATTGCAAAGCAGACCGTTAACGGAGTCGATCTAGCTATCGTCACAAGCGAGGAAGTGGTGGTTGCCGATGTTCAAGCTGCGCTCGACCTGATGGCGACTGTGCGCTATGAAGTCGATTGCGACCGCATCATTTTGCGCAAGTCCATGTTTGCGGAAAGCTTTTTCGATCTGAAAACGCGGCTGGCAGGCGAGATTTTGCAAAAGTTTAGCAACTACAGGATGAAAATGGCGATCGTCGGCGATTTTTCGGCGTACACCAGCAAAAGCTTGCGGGACTTCATCTACGAGTCGAACAACGGCAGCGATTTCTTTTTTGTGCCGACGGAGCAGGAAGCGATAGAAAAGTTGAGCAGAGCCAAATAGCCGAATGCCTGGGGGCTTTACGACATGCTGGGCAATGTGTGGGAATGGTGCTCGGATGTGTACGATGCCGACGTGTACGGCTCCTACCGGATTTTTCGCGGCGGGAGCTGGGCGGAGGAAGCCCGGGGCTGCGGAGCGACGTGCCGCCGCCGCAGTCATCCGACGTTTCGCATTGATGATTTCGGGTTTCGGGTGGCGAGGTCGTTAACCAGTTGACACCGCCCTTCCAATTCACTATACTGTCTGTAATCTTATATGCGACATACGTTGAAAGAGCCCAGTAGCAGCTTGGTCCCTGTCCTAGAAAGCCGGGGGTGGATGGAACCCGGTACACACTAAGCCCGCGAATTACAACTCTGGAGTATCTCGGGTAATGCTGAGCGGAATGGCGAACGATATCTCGCCGAGAGTGGCATGAATGGCATCCGGAAGATGGGGTGACCATTGGTGCAATCTGGGTGGTAACACGGTTATACAATCGTCCCTGTGTCTACAATAGACAAGGGGCGATTTTTTGTTGTCACGCACAACGGTGATTCGGTATAGGAGATCTACGAACCTAAGGGAGTGAATTGGCTGTGAACATTATTGATGAACTCGAATGGCGCGGCGCCATTAACCAACAAACAGACGCCGAAGGGCTTCGTGAATTGACTGAGCAAAAATCGATCTCGTTGTACTGTGGCGTGGACCCGACGGGAGACAGCATGCACATCGGGCACCTGATTCCTTTTATCATGCTGAAACGTTTCCAGCTTGCGGGCCATCGTCCGGTTATTTTGATCGGGGGCGCGACAGGGACGATTGGCGATCCGAGCGGCCGCCAGTCCGAGCGCTCGCTGCAAACGCTGGAGCAGGTGCAGGCGAATGTGGATGCCCTCACCGCACAAATGAAAAAGCTGTTCATCACAGAAGGCGACAACCAGATTCGCCTGGTTAACAACTACGACTGGACGCATAAAATCAACGTGATCGAATTTTTGCGCGATTACGGGAAAAACTTCAGCATCAACGCGATGCTCGCCAAGGATGTCGTGGCAAGCAGACTGGAGAGCGGCATTTCCTTTACCGAGTTTTCCTACCAAATCCTTCAGTCGCTCGACTTCCTGCACCTGTACAGACACGAGGACGTCCAGTTGCAAATCGGCGGCTCCGACCAATGGGGCAACATTACGAGCGGTCTCGATCTGATCCGCAAAAAAGAAGGGCCTGAGGCGAAAGCGTTTGGCCTGACAATCCCGCTCATGCTGAAAGCGGACGGGACGAAGTTCGGGAAAACAGCGGGCGGTGCCGTCTGGCTCGATCCGAACAAAACGACGCCGTTCGAATTTTACCAGTTCTGGGCGAACACCGACGATCGCGACGTCGTGAAATACTTGAAATACTTTACGTTCCTCTCCAAAGAGCAAATCGACGAGCTGGCGGTAAAAGTCGAGACGGAGCCGCATAAACGCGAAGCGCAAAAAATGCTCGCAGAGGAAATGACGCGATTCGTGCACGGCGAAGAGTTGCTGGAGCAGGCCAAACGCATCACAGCCGCCCTGTTCACGGGTGATATCAAATCGCTTACCGCCGATGAGATCGAGCAAGGCTTCAAGGAAATGCCGACCTACGAGGCGACGAAGGAAGCGAAAAACATCGTGGACTGGCTCGTCGAGCTGGGCATCGAGCCATCCAAGCGCCAGGCGCGCGAGGACATTACGAAAGGCGCGATTTCCATGAACGGCGAGCGGGTGAGCGAGCTGGATCTGGAAGTAACGGCTGACCTGGCGATTGGCGGGCGTTTCATCATTATCCGTAAAGGCAAGAAAAACTACAGCCTCGTAAAGCTGTCGTAAAAAATAATCGTATGGCGAAGAAGCTTCCCTCCTAGTTGCGAGGGAAGCTTTTTTGCTGCAGCCGTGTTGCGATCAGCGCTTGGCAAAAGGATTGGCGTGGCCCAAGATTCTTGCGGATCGTTCTACTTTCTCAAGCATAGATAGTGTACGATAAACGTGTGTGGATTATTTTTCCAAGGAAATCAGGGTGAAACAGACAAAGCGCTTCAGGCGTGCCAAAAGAAAAAGAGGTGTCGATCGTGATTGAAGAGTTGGTCCAATATTTGGAAGGGTGCGAAACCGAAGTGGTGGCTGCGGAGGATGTAGCGCTGCCAGCGGGACAGCACAGCATTCTCGTTTTGCCCTGCTACAACTTGCTGGAAATGATGGAGGAGGCATGTGACCAAGCAGAATCGCTGCCTGCCTTCGTAGAGCAGCAGCTTGCGGACGTGCACAGTCTGAGCGCGGAGGACGCATTCCGGCGAATTGTGGAATCTCGTCTCGCCTATGCCGACTTGCAGCGAGCTGATTCGCGAGGAACTTGCGGAAACGAATCCTGAGCCTTTTGACATCGATCAGGCATGGGTGGAGCAGAGAATCGAGGAAGGCGATTCGCTCGTCGTCCTGAACTTGCCGCAGGAGCGCGGATACGAGGCGCCTTTGTGGGTGCCGATGGGCGGCTACAACGAATGTCCGTTGCCTGTTTACCAGTCCGTGATCTTCCGGCATTTTCAGCAGCAGTACGGCGCAAACATTCTCGCTGTGACAGGCGATACGTGGGTACTGCAGGCAAGCAGACGGCCGCAAACGGCAGAAGAAGCGCTGCAACTGGAAAAAGAGCACTTCATTTTTTGCCAGTACGTCCTGGAGGACCAGCCGACACTCGGCCATTACGCCGATTCTTTGCTGAAACAGGATGTGTGGTATTTTTGGTGGGATCAGGAACAGACGTCCTGCTTGCGAAACTGCACGTCCCTAAGCCTCGGCCAAAACAGTCCATCGTCTGTGCCTGATTGCGCGGCTGGACGAAGGGCTGCGCCGCAGGCTGACGTTTGTTTCTGCTTCGGCGGGCTACGGGAAAACAACGCTTGTCAGCGAGTGGCTCGCGGGCAGTTCCGAGCCTGCGGCCTGGCTGTCGCTCGATGAAGGAGAGTAGCTGTTTTGCGCCGACTCACGGCAAATGAAAATACAGGAGGAAGCCCATGAGAGCTATTGTCTGCCCCAAATACGGATCGCCGGATGCCATCGTGTTGCAGGAAGTAGCGAAGCCTGTTCCAAAAGACAAGGAAGTGCTGGTCAAAATTCATGCGACGACAGGTACGTCTGGAGATTGCAGGGGGCGGGCTTTTCGCAGTCCGCTGTTGTACTGGTTGCCGATGCGCCTGTTTTTGGGCTGGACGAAGCCGCGACAACCGATTTTGGGTGTCGAGCTGGCCGGAGAAGTGGAAGCGGTCGGCGATCAGGTCAAGCGCTTCAAGCCGGGGGAGCGGGTGTACGCGCTGAGCGGGATGCGCTTTGGCGCACATGCCGAGTACGTCTGTCTGCGAGAAGACGCCGTGATCGCGCACATGCCCGGGAATGTAGCCTTCGAAGAGGCCGCCGCTGTGCCTTTTGGGGGGACGACAGCCCTGCATTTTTTTCGCAAAGGAAAGCTGCAGCGCGGGCAACGCGTCCTCGTTTACGGAGCGTCCGGGGCGGTAGGGACGGCGGCCGTGCAGCTTGCCAAATACTTCGGGGCGAACGTGACCGCGGTGTGCAGCGGCGTCAATTTTGCGCTGGTCAAGTCGCTCGGGGCCGATGAAGCGATTGATTATACAAAAGAAGATTTCGCGCGTACAGGCAAGCAGTACGATCTCATTTTCGACGCCGTCGGAAAAAGCTCGAAAGCCCGTTGCCAGCAGGCGCTCGCGCCAAACGGCAAGTTCATCACCGTAGATGGGCAAGGGGTGGCAAAAGAGCGGGCGGAAGACTTGCAATTTCTCGCGGAGCTGATGGCGTCAGGGCAGTTCCAAGCGGTGATCGACAGGCGCTATTCGTTGGCACAGGTTCCGGAAGCCCATTGGTACGTAGAACAAGGGCATAAAAAAGGCAATGTCGTCAGTACAGTGCAGCACGGTCAGGAAGGCGGATAAAACGGCTGAATGGCCGTTTTTTTGTGGGAAAATGATTCGGACGCCATGGCCGCGTGCAGGCAAGGAAAGCAATGCAATGCAATGCTTCGTCCGACAGACGGGCAGCGCTCGCGGATTGGCTGCTGCCGCAATCTGCAAACGCTGACAAAATCAAGCTTGCCGAGTTGTCAGATCGAGTCTTGCTCCATATTGACAGGGAATAGAGAACTGTTTATAGTATGTAATGGTTCGGAAATGATTATCATTATCAATTGTTGGTTTTCATCTGTCAAAAAGGAGAATGCAACATGAAAAAGTGGCTCACCTCTATCATGATGTCGCTCGTACTGCTGCTGAGCGCCTGCGGCAATGCATCGGTGCCAACGGAGAACGCTGCTGGTGGCAACGCAGCAAAGCAGGAAGCGAAAACAGAAGCAAAACCGGAAGCCGAAGCGAAGCCGGAGACGATTACGTATCAGTCGGAGAACGGACCGATCGAGGTTCCTGCGAGTCCTAAGCGAATTGTCGGTTTGACCAATGCGCCGAACGTTCTTGCTTTGGGCGGAACACTGGTCGGGGTCGACGAATGGACGAAAAAGAACCCGTTGTTCGCGGATAAGGTAAAAGATGTCGAAACGGTATCCGATGAAACGATGGAAAAAATTCTCGCCCTCCAGCCCGACCTGATTATTGCCGGGTCGTGGATGAAAAACTTGGATAAATTGAAGGAGATCGCGCCAACGGTCGTCTATACGTGGGGCAAGCTGGACTATTTGGCGCAGCAGCGCGAGATCGGCAAGCTGCTGAACAAGGAACAGGAAGCGCAAGCGTGGATTGATGATTTCACGAAGCGCGCGCAAGCGGCCGGCGAAGAAATCAAGGCGAAAATCGGCAAGGACAAAACCGTGTCCGTCTTTGAGCACGACGCAAAAGACTTTTATGTCTTCGGAAACAACTGGGCTCGCGGAACCGAGATTCTTTACCAGGCAATGGGCCTCGCCATGCCGGAAAAAGTGAAGAAGGACGCCCTCGGCCCGGGCTACTACATGCTTTCCCTGGAAGTGATTCCGGAGTATGCCGGAGACTACATCGTACTCAGCCAGCGCAAAGGCGGCGAAAATGCGTTCCTGAACTCTGAGACGTGGAAAAAGATTCCTGCTGTGAAAAACAACCATGTGATCGTCATCGACACGGAGGCATCTACCTACAGTGACCCGATTACGTTGGAGTACTTGCTGAACATTTTTAAGGAAGGTTTTTTGGGCAAGCAATAACCGCTTATAAAAAATACAGACAGGCCAGGAGAGACGCGCTAAAAATACGAAAACGCTTAGGGAACCGTTCAATCCCAAGCGTTTTTCTTTTTGTTTGGCGACCTGTGCGGGATGGAAGTATGTAAACCGTTTTTCCGCCAAGTTGACAGTAAAAACCCCACGGGCTCACGGGCAAACTGCCACGTGACACAGCATGGGGCTTGTAGTTATTCCAACTATCAACCTTCCAGTTTACTCAACAATCGCCCTGATTTTCGGAAACACCTTCAACGCCGTCTTATAAAACACATCCTCATGATACTCCGCCGGGATCAGCTCCTGCACGAACTGGATGTACGACTTCACGGGCGCGAGCGGCCAGTCGGTGCCGAACAGGAACTTTTCGTAATGGTCGCAGTAGGTGATCGCGTGGCGCAGGTGGGCGAAGAACAGCGGCGACTCGGCCAGTCTGCGGCAGTTGGCGGCGTCACCGACCATCAGGCCGGAGAGGTCGGCAAACATGTTGCGGTTTTTGTACACGACTTCTGCGCCATCCAGCACCCAAGGATCGCCGAAATGCGCCATCAAGAAGTTCACGTCCCGATGCTTCACGGCTACTTCGTCGAGCGTGAGCGGGTGGGAGTATTTGAGCAGGCCGCGCTCCGAGTACGTATCGCCCGTATGAAAAACAACCGGTACCCCGTATTTGGCCGCAAGCGCGTAGACCGGATCGTAGACGCTGTCGTAAGCGTAGAATGGATAGTAGCCCAAATAGATTTTCAAGCCGACGGCCTGCGGCTTTTGCAGTTCGGCTTCCAGGCGGGCGACTGCCGCCTCGTCCAGATGGTACGGATTGATCCCGAGGCAGTAGACGAGCTGTGGCGGCAACTCGTCTGTCAGGTCGAGGCCCATCGGTGTTGCCGCCTCCGGGTCGGGAAAGCCGTTCTTTTGCGTCTCGGTCAGGCCCATGCCGATGCCGAGCACGACGCCGTTTTCCGCGTATTCCTGCAAAATGCCCTGGACGAAGTAGTCGACGAACGACTTTTCGGCCGCTGTGCGCTTGAATTCTTCGATGTGGGACAGATGCATGTGGGCATCAATAATTTTCATCGTGAAATCCTCCCTTTGGTTTCGCTGGCAAACCGGATGGCGCGCAAGGCCGACAGCGAATCGGCTGGCAGCGGCTCGTCCGCAAACAGGAAAAAGACAGGGGCGGTAAAGGTTGTTCGGTCATGCGGCAGGTTCAGCTTGTGCGAGAGGGAGGCGAGGGCGATTTCTTTGTTGGCGTAGAGGTCGATGTCTGCCGTCTCCAGGTCCGTGACGATTTGCAGCTTTTCCTTGCGCGACGGGCTGCCAAACGTATAGTCTGACGCTTCGTAGGCGAACAGTTCCCCTTGGCCCAGCTTGTAGTGCAGCTTCTCGCCATGCTTTCCTGCCGTGTTCAGCCACAGTGGGCCTGTAGCAGTTTCGGTTTGCAAAAAGATTTCTGTCGTCCAATCTTTGTTCGCAAAGTACGTCCCCGTATGCTGCACGATCTCGACAGTATGGCAGAGCAGCGGGACGCCAGGCATGAGCAGGAAATATTGATGGCAGGTGAGGCCGCGATATGTTTCCTGCTTTTTTACGTGGTAGCTCAGCCTGATCCCTTGCCAGACGTTTTGCTTGTTGTCGGTCAGTTGGGCGAAGCAGGCAGACCGCTCTTCCTTGACCAGCGAAAACGCACTCAGCTCCTCGACGTGGTTGCTGATGCCGCCTGTCCACGGATTCCACCACGACTTCGGCTGGCGCTCGGGGAAGGAGCTGGCCAGCCACTCCTGCCCTCCGGCGGTGAGCGAATAGAGCGCCGGAGCGAAGTCCGGGGCGGCTTTGATGCGGATAAAGCCGTTGTCCGCGACGTACACCTGTTGTCCCGCTTCCTCGGTCGTCTCCTGGGCAATCTCGCCTTGGCCGATGGGGAAGATCGCGCTCTGCAAGCGAGCGTCGTGGGTGGCGAAGCGTCCGTCTACGAGCACGAGGTCAGGCGAGCCTGTCGGCGCAGCGAGCGAAAAGCGCGATTCTGTCGCTTCCGCCTCTTCCGTGTAGCGGTGGGCCTGTTTTCCGGCAGGCGCGCTTTGCAGCGAGGCAGTCAGCTCGCCCTCCAAATATTGCTGTTTGTACTCTTTGACCTGTACCTGCACTTCTTTTCCTGCGACAAACGGGTTGTGATCGTTGGCGACAAGCTCCAGATGTGGCGTCAGGGACAAGTTTGCTGATGGCAAAGCTTCTTTTTGCGCAAAGGCGCGGAAGTCTTTCCAGTCCGCATACGCACCGTGCGTCATGTGGATCGGGCCGAACGTCTTTTTGTCGTGCGGCTCCAGGCTGCCAAGGCACGTCTCCAGCGTGAGCTGCCGGACCTGGAAGTCGATCCGGTATTCCTTCGGCCAGCACATGCCCCACGGAACTGCTTCCTCCCGCGAAAACAGCCAGTTTTCGCTGACGAGCTTGCCGTCCCAGTAGTCCAAATCGCTGCCGTAGGAGGAAGGCACTTCGACATAGCGGCCTTGATACGGCAAAACGGGGCGGTGCAGCGTATGGGAAAAGCCTTGGATCAGCCACAGCTCCGCCGCCATTTTTTCGGCAGAGCGGTTTTCCAGTTCCAGCAAGTGTTCGACGGAGCCGTCTCCGAACAGCAGCGTCTTTTCCACCAGGACAAGTCCGGGGTAACTGCCGGAGTGATACGTGGCGTGAATCCCGATCGCTCCTTTTTCCGCGACAAACTCGACCTGCTCGGCGCGCTTTTTGGAAAACTCGCTGGAATACGGCTTGCCAAGCTTCGGATAGGCGATGTAGCTCGGTTCGCCGCCATTTGCGCCGACGATGGTCAGCTCGTTGTCGTCCTTGGTCAAAAACAGCGAGTGGCGGCCGTGGTGCACTTGCCAGGTTTGTTCCGTCTCGCCCGCGAGCATGGCGCCAAGGCCAGTGAAGGCAGCCCCGAGCTTTTTCACAAACGAGACTGTACTGCCGTCTGCAAGCTGCGCCTGTACACGAACGTCCGCTTCGTAAAAGCCGTGTTGCAGCAAATCGGCCGCAAGCGGCAGCGAGGTGCGCTCCTTGCCTGCCAGCGTCAGCGTGAATTGCTGTTCTTGGAAGCGCAAAAACGGCGCTTCCGGAAGCGTGAACGAAAACTGCGCTTCTTCGGCAAAGTTGTTTTCCACATCGAGATAAAACGGTGCGGTCTGTCCAGGATAGGACAAGCCGGGGACGTGCAAGGAGAGGGAAGCGGGAAACTTGGGCAAGATTCCGACCTGGAACAAGGCGCGCCTGCCGTTAATCAGGACGTGCGTGCAGACTCGCGGGTGCGTGCGCCAGACGCTTTGTTCCTCTGTAATCTCTCCGACAAAAAAGCTGGCGGACAGCGTCGTCTCGCCCGTCACTTCCAGTTCTTGGCGATAGTCAAAGCGAATGTTTTCGTCCGACTCTCCTGTCAAAGAGAGCTGCAACGGCTTGCCTGATTTGTTGACGATCCGGTAGCGAATCTGGTACGTGCGGCCGAAGACCAGCTCCAGTTGCTCCACTTCGGCAGCGAGCAAGTAATCTTCCGTTTCGATCAGCCGCATGCCGCGCCCGCGCCGTTCAAACTCTACGCGCAGGCTTTTTTCGCCTTTCGTCCAGGAGTAGGTGAAGTAGTCGAAGCCGTTTTCTTTCCGACCGTCCGGCTCGACGACAATCTCCCGGGCAGAGTCCCGATACCAGTCGAGTTCCTCGAAGTAGTGCGCGATGGCTTCCGTCCGCAGCACAGTGGGCATCATGTTCATCAAATGCGTGCTATCGTCGCGGTCTTCCCAGAAAAAACCGAACTTTTTATACAGGGGGACAGCCTTCGTGTTGCCCGCCCATGTGTAGAGATCAAGCCGCGGCCAGCCGAGTTCGACGGTCTTGTCCAGTGCGCGGGCAAGCAGCAGGCGTCCTACCTTTTTGCCGTGGTATTCCGGCCGGACGTTGAGCAGGGGGATGTAGAGGGCGCCGGTATCTTCGCGGTACTCGGCGAGGCTGCAATAGCCCACGACGGTTTCGCCGTCCAGCGCCAGGTAGACAGCGAGCGCATCGGAGTGAGCTTCCTCCTGTCTGATCTGTTCCGCTGTCGTGATTGAATTTCCGCCTCCCCAACTGTCCCGACTGGCGTTCCACATGTCCGCGACGGCCGCGGCCAGCTCGGGACGGTAAAGGACGATAGAGATAGATTCCATGATTGCCTGCACCTCGATCTCATTGTCAGATTTTGTATAGTAATAGAGAGACGATTGAGGGAGAGGTTCGGTTTCTTGTTTTCGCGCCTTTTTCGCAGGCGGGGAGAGTGGGCAAGGAGAAAAAGCGAGACGGAATGTACGATGGAAAGCCGGTATCGCAGAAACACGAGACCGGCTTCGTCCAGGCGTGGCTTGGCGGCGGGTGGAACTTACACGGGTTGCGGCAAGCTCCGCCGCTGGCATGGCGCTTTTATGACTAGCGTTCAATCCGGATGACTACCATCTCTACATCTTCGTCCAGAGCGCGCACGCTATGCTTTTCCAGAGGGGGCATGTGCAAAAGCGTCTGCGGAGTCAGCTCCACCTGTTTGCCGGAAAAGTCGAACACGGCTGTGCCCTTTTGCACGATAATGAGCACGTCTGCATCCGTATCGTGTTCCGGGACGAACGCTCCGGCGCGCAACTGCAACTGCAAGACTTTTGTCCGCTCAAATCCCATCAGCGCCCCGATGTGCTTAGGTGCCGACTCCAAATGGTTGTTCAGGTCATAGGTTTGCATGATTGATCTACTCCTCATTGTTCCAACGTAAAATAAATTTTCGCAGCGGGGATATGACAGCGTAGTTCAGCAGGGGATGATGAACATGCTGACGAGCGTCCAGGTGAGTACTTTGGCCGTGTCGATGCTGCGCCAGCCGTCTGCCGTGTTCAAATAGGTACCGGGAAACATCAGCACAGCCACGACAAACACCGGGACCATGGAGCCTGTGCCGAACCAGACCATCGCCAGGACGACGACGATGATCGCTGTGAACACGAAAAAATGAGAACAGGAACACGAGCGCCAACTGACTCGTCGCAATCTTGACGGCATCAGCCCTTTCATGCGGTTTTGGTGGTAGGGAAGATGAATACGAGTCAAGTATAAGCCATTTTTTCGGCGATACATTGTGACCAAGATCACAGTGGACAAAACAGATCGTTCTTGTTTCCCGGGGCAGAGTCGAGGAAAATAAGGAGAAATCTACTACTTGCCAAAAAAGGGTCATGCCGATGCATACGTACAGTCTTTTGGAAAAACTGCTGTTTTGGCCAGCCGCTCTGGATGAAAAAAAGCTGGCACGCTCGCTTGCAGGCAAGACGATCCTCATTACAGGGGCAAGCTCCGGGATTGGCGAGCAGCTCGCATATTTGTTGGGGCGCTGCGAGGTGCAGTTGCTGCTGGTGGCGAGAAGAGAGGAAAAGCTTCGCCAGCTCAAGCGGGAAATCGAGCAGCACGGAACGGCTGCAGTCAGCGTTTTCGGGGCGGATTTGCGCGAGCCGCTTGAACTGGAGTCGTTTCTCGCCTGGGTGTGCGAGCAGGCAGACACGATAAATATCGTGGTCAGCAACGCGGGCTTGTCCATCAGGCGTTCGATCATGGACTCGCTCGACCGCCACCACGATTTTACGCGCACGATGGCGATCAATTACTTCGCCCCGGTCAGGCTGCTGCTGTCTCTTCTGCCGCAGCTTGCCAGAAGCAACGGACAAATCATCCATATCTCGACGATCAACACGTCGCTAGTTCCGCTGCCGTACTGGGCGGCGTACCAAGCTTCGAAGGCAGCCTTTGACACGTGGTTTCGCTCGGCGGCACCGGAGTGGAACGCGCGAGGAATCGCCACGACTGCGATTTATTTTCCGCTGGTAAAAACGCCGATGATCGCGCCGACTGCCGCCTACCGCAGCATGCCCGCCATGAGCGCGGAGCACGCCGCCCGGGTCATCGCCAAATCCATGTGCACGAGACGAAAAAGCTGGCGGCCGTGGTGGCTTTTGTTCGGGGAGCTGGCCTCGGTGTTGGGCAGAGGACTGTGGGAGCGCCTCACTCCGCGCTGGCTGCGAAAAAAGGGGGGATGACGGTGCGGATCGCGTTTTTGCTTGCGACGCTGTACAAAATGAAGCTGTTGACGCCAGCAGGAATCGGCAGGCTGCTCGCCGCCGTCTGCCGATACGGAACCAACCTGATGACGCTGTTGCAGGTCGCGCAGCGCACGTACGGCCAAAAGATTGCCCTGGCCGACGAACGGGAAGCCGTCAGCTTTCGGCAGTTGTGGTGCGACTCCGAACGCCTCGCCTGGGCGTTCAGGGAGAAATACGGGCTTGCCCGCGGCAAAAAGGTCGGATTGTTATGCCAAAACCACATGGCGCTGGTGAAAGCGATTTTCGCCGCTTCCGGCACGGGGTGCGACATTTATTTGCTCAATCCGGAGATGAGCGCAAGGCAGCTCGCGCAACTGCTGGACGAGACGAAGCTCGACCTGCTCGTCCACGACGCCAACGGGACGGCCCGCATTGAGCAGGCGGCGCACAGGACCGTGCGGCTGCACAGCTACTACGACCAGTTGCCCGCCATCAATCGGCTGCTGCACGAGTGGCATGGAACGGCTGCCGCCACTCCAAAATCGCCAAAGCGGGCATCTGCCGGGCGCATCATGCTGTTGACAGGAGGGACGACGGGGCAGCCGAAAAAAGTCGCGCACAAGCCGTCGCTGTTCCGCTATTTGCCGCCGTTTTTGGCGCTGCTGACGCGGCTTCGGCTGCTGCGCTGCCATACTGCTTATGTAGCTACGCCCATCTGCCACGGATACGGGCTGGCGATCTTGCTCTTGTTCCTTGCGCTGGGCAAAAAAGTCGTGATAACGCCCGGCTTCGACGCCGCCAACGCCTGTGCGCTGATCGAAAAGCACAAGGTCGACGCCGTGACGGTCGTTCCGCTCATGCTGAGAAAAATGCTGCGGCACAACGCGAGCGCCTTGCAGTCTCTCGCTTGCATCGCTTCTGGCGGCGCGCCGCTAACGCCCGCACTTGCCGCCGAAGTGTCCGGCCAATTGGGAGCGGTCTTGTTCAACCTGTACGGAACTTCCGAAGCGGGCCTTTGTGCCGTCGCAACTCCGCAAGACCTGGCGTCCGCACCGCACACCATCGGCAAAAAAATCGGCGGTGTCGGCTTGCACGTCCGGGGAAGGGACAGGCAAAAGCTCGCGGCAGGCGAGATCGGGCAGCTTTGCGTGCGAAGGCGGGGAGCGCTTTTTTCCACCCGGACCGGATGGGTCGAGACAGGGGATCTGGGCTATCGGGATGAGCGCGGGTATTATTTTTTATGCGGAAGGACAGACGACATGGTCGTATCCGGCGGAGAAAATGTGTATCCGATCGAGCTGGAGCGCATTTTGGCCGAGCATCCGGGCGTAGAGGACGCGGCTGTGGTGGGCATTCCCGACGAAGCGTTTGGGCAAAGGCTGAAAGCGTTCGTGCAGCCTGCGAGCTATGCCGGGCTGACCGAGGAAGCTGTGCTGGACTGGCTGCGCCCGCGAGTCGCCAGGTATCAGTTGCCAAAAGAGATTGTGTTCGTTGACAGCATCGCCTACACCGACCTGGGCAAGCCCGACCGGAAGCAGCTTGTATAAAGACAACGACACATCCGCATGCAGAGAGAAATACGGACTTGTCCGCGGCAAAAAGGTCGGCTTTCTATGCCAAAACCACATGGCGCTGGTGAAAGCGATTTTCGCCGCTTCCGGCCATTCACCCCTATCAAAAGACGGCAAGAACAAGCCGTAAAAACGAAAAGAATCTGCATACTTGGTCATTTTATCGCCTGTCTCAGTTCATTGAATATAAAGCGAATTTAGTTGGTATTAGAGTTGAGCATGTGAATCCTGCATACACAAGTCAGACATGCCCTAAATGCTCTGAGAAGAATAAGGCACAAGACCGTAAGTATAAATGCAAATGTGGATTCGAAAAACATCGTGATTTAGTCGGTGCTATGAACATTCGATATGCACCTGTGATTGATGGTAACAGTCAATCAGCCTAAGATGCTATATGCACTGTCTTAGGAGGGGCAATGAGATGCCCTCATCTTGAAGGCTGTTCAAAACAGAAATGGACTGCGAACGCTTAGTCATTCAAGAATCCCACCGGGACTGTAAAATATTTTGTGTAAACTCTCATTCCACATTCCATTACAATGAAACAAAGTGAGGTTGAGAGAACACATGGGACTCATTCCAAAAGACCAGCTGCGCCAACTTATCAAAGAACACAAC